>JAZKRZ010000060.1:0-17153 GCA_036626395.1 Haloarculaceae archaeon | reverse complement strand
TTCCCGGTCGAACGAGCCACCGACGGTGGCCTCACTTGTGTCCGACAGTATCACCGGGCCAGTCCGTCGGGACACCGGGTCGCGCCGGCCACGCGACAGGTGCTGGCCCCCGAGAGAGGGCGACCCCGTCGGGGGCCGACGTGGCGGCGACGCGGGCGCTCGGCGAAAGCGTTCGACGCCTCGAGGAACCGGCGGACCGGTCGGCGACGTCGGCTTCCACCGGCGCCGCCGGCGTCGCGGTCGTGTCCATCTCCCAGACGCGCGGACGTACCGGTTCCTGCAGTTTGGAGCGGGGAGAGAGACGCGTGGACCGTGCCGATTCGAAACGCACCGAAAGAGGGGGAGGGACGCTTCGAGCGAAGGTGCCGCCGTTGTCACCGTGGCCGAGTGTCCCCGGCCGTCCGAAACGAGGGGACGAGGAGTCATCAGCGTGGGGTCACGATAGCGGGGGCACTCAAAAGGGAGGGCGAACCGAACGGGACTCCCCGGTATCGACAGCGACGACCGGCGACGGTGGCCGCCGGACACGGGTGTCTGAGACTCTCGAAAGCTATACCCGAGAGAAGGTCCGACGGATAGCAAGGCATGAGCGACGTGATCGACGACGTGACCATCGTCGGTGGGGGGGACGCGGGACTGCTGACGGCACTGGCGCTCGACCGACTGAACCCACAGCTCGACGTCTCGGTGGTCGACGACTTCGAGCAGGCGGTCCCCCGGGTCGGCAAGAGCACGTACGTGGCGGTCTTCCAGTTGCTCCACGAGAGCCTCGGTATCGACGAACAGCGGTTCGTCCAGGAGGTCAAACCCGTCTGGAAGGCCACCGTCTACTTCCGGGACTGGTGTGGCTACGAACCGTTCCACTACCCCTTCGACGTCGCCGACAAGTTCCCGGCGCCCGACACCCCCGGCGCCGTCGAGAACCACGCCCTCCTCTACGAGGAACTCTACGACAGTCCCGACCACCGCACCAAATGCGAGGAGGTCGTCGAGCAGGGCAAGTCACCCTGGTACTTCGACGCCCGCGCCGGCGAGACCCGCAAGTACAACACCGTCGCCTACCACCTCAACACCCGCCGGTTCAACGCCTTCCTGCGCGAGGTCTGCCGCGAGCGGGGCATCTCCCTGGTCGACGACGAGGTCACCGCCGTCGACGTCGACGGCGACCGCGTCCAGCGCGTCCGCAGCAAGCGCCAGTCCTACGAGGCCGATCTGTTCGTCGACGCCTCCGGCTTTACCCGCGCGCTCAAGGGCGAACTCGACGACGAGTTCAACGACTTCAATCTCCCGCTCGACACTGCCTTCAACGTCCGTCACGACCGCGACCTGGCGGACGTGATCCCCGCGACGGTCGTCGAGACCGGCGACCACGGCTGGCTCTGGACCATCGACACCTACGACGACCGCGACCGCGGGTACGTCTTCGCTTCGGACTACGTCGACGAGGACGACGCCCTCGCGGAGTTCCTCGACGACGTCGAGGGCGACGTCGACGCCGGGGACGTCGCGAAATACGAGTTCACCTCGGGCTACTACGAACACCCCTGGCAGGGTAACCTCGTGACCATCGGCAACGCCGTCGGGTTCGTCGAACCGCTCCAGTCGACGGGTCTGACCGCCAACCTCCAGGCCGCCGTGAACCTCTCGAACCTGCTATCCGCGCGCGGTCGCGTCGCCAGCGAGGCCACCCGCGACACCTACAACCGGTGGGTGCGCCGGGAGTGGAACTCCATTTACGACTTCATCGCCGTCCACTACAAGTTCTCCTCGGGCGAGACGGCGTTCTGGCAGGACATGGCCGACCTGGACGTCAGCCCGCGCCTCGAACACCTCATCGAGGAGTTCGACAGGGCGGGCTTCGACACGAACCTCGACCCGACGCGCAACCGCGCCGGGATGGAGGACCTGCTGGTCTTCCGCCCGCGCAACTTCTTCCAGATCATGCGCAACATGGGCGCCGAGAGCGAGTTCTACGAGGAACACGACTTCGCGGTCAGCGACGAGGTCCGCGAGGAAGAAGACGAGTACTACGCCGGCGTCACCGCCGACGTCGAGGAGTTCTACACGACGCGGGAACTGTACAAGGGCGTGCTGGGGTTGTGAACGAGCCGTCGGGTGTCGGTGTCCGGTGGGAACGAAGACTCATACGGACCGTTGTAATTCGTTACCGCCGTCGCGAACCACGGTGAACGCATCGGGCCGTGACTCGCCCATCCGTCGGCGGCATCGCCGAAAATGGGTACAACGGTCCGTGTCACGCGTCTGCAAAGTCAGATCCGTTCGCTCGCTCCGCGGCAAACGCGAGGGTAACTGGCGACCTCGGTTATAAACACCCACAGCATTCAGCGTGACTGCTCATTCGAGACCATCGATAACTGCCGTTGCCGTCGGACACTGACAGCACTTCCCCGACCCGACGACCACAGTGCGTGGCAGTCGACCCCTTCGCTTGCTCGTCAGCGCTCACGGCGGGGGCGTTCCCTCCGGTGACGAGTCATCCCCGCCGGGGGCGTGTTCTCTCCAGTGCCCCGTTGGGGCAAGCGGGGGCGACGACTTTTCCCCCGACGGTCGCAGTGTTGATTATCTGAGTTAATGTGTGGTTTGATAACTGTTTGTGCACAAGATCGGCATGGAAGGCAGTTGGGCTGGCTGCAGTCCCCCGGACAGAGCCACCAAAATCACCGGCCGATCCACCGACTGCTTTCCAGATGGATGGGAGGGGGCACCCCCATCGACAGCCTCATAGCCATTTCATCCCCTGCCACCCGTTCATACTGTCGGACACAAGTTCGTGAACGGGCGATCCGCTGTGCGGGGCTGACCCGTCAGAAAAACCCCGAAACAGCCATCGAACAGTGGCATTGCTTGTGTCTGACAGTATCACTACCGTCCAAGGCGGTATCGCGCGTCACTCGGACCACCCCCCGCATGCGGGTGGAGTCTCACAGAACCCGAGCGCCTCGCGGATCAACGCTCGCTTGGGGCCCGGCTCGGATTGCTCGAGCGCGATACAGAGCGCGTCTTCCGTGTCGAGATAGGCCCTCGAACCGGCCTCGAGGACGGCCGCCCGTCGTCAGCGACGGCGGGTCGCTCTCGGTCGGGCATCTCTATCCGCGTCCCGCAGTAGTCCCGATTCGGTCGTCGACGTTGACCTTCCCGCTGCTGGAGAAGGCGTCAGACACGTCGACTACCCCCGGTTGTAACTGGCCGACCTATCAGGAGACCCGGAAAGAGGGTATATACGCAGTGGGATCGCCCAGATTTGAACTGGGGGTACAGCGTCCCAAACGCTGAAGGTTACCAAGCTACCCCACGATCCCGCGTGTAGGGGTCGCGCCGACACGGAGTAAAGCGTTTCGCTGCGACCCACCGACTGCGACGCGTCCCCGCCACGTCACAGCGGCCAGAAGTAGGCGATGCCGAGCGTCGTGACAACGGTGAAGACGACCTGGAGGGGGCCGCCGACGCGCAGGTAGTCGGTAAAGCGGTAGCCGCCGGGGCCGTAGACGAAGAGGTTGGTCTGGTAGCCCACGGGAGTCATGAAGGCCGTCGAGGCGGCGAAGGTCACCGCGAGGACGAACGAGAACGTGTTGACCCCCAGGGCCTGTGCGGCCTCGACGGCGACGGGGACCATGAGCACGACGCTGGCGTTGTTGGAGATGATGTTCGTCAGGAGCGCCGTCACCAGATAGAGGAGACCGAGTACGCCGACCGGCGGCAGGAGGGCGCCCGACTCGACGACGACGCCGGCGAGCAGGTCCGCCCCCCCGGTGGTCTCCAGCGCGATGCCCAGCGGGATGACGCCCGCGAGCAGGAAGACGACGTCCCACTGGACGGCGTCGTACACCTCGGTGGCGTCGAGACAGCCGGTCAGGACCATCGCGAGCGCGCCGGCGAGCGCGGCGACGACGATCGGGAGGACGTCCAGCGCGGCCAGCGCGACGACGACGACGACGATGCCGAGAGCGACGGGGATCTTCGACCGGCGGAAGTCGGGACGTTCGACCTCCCCCGCGACGATGAAGTCCCGGTTGGCGTTGAGCCGCTCGATGCTGTCTGACGGGCCCTGGACCAGGAGCGTGTCGCCGACGCGTAGTTCGACGCGGTCCATGCGCTGGCGGAACAGCTCCTGGCCCCGGCGCAGAGCGAGCACCGTGGCGTCGTAGCGCTGGCGGAAGTTCGCGGAGGCGAGCGACTCGCCGACCAGCGACGACCCGGGGGCGACGACCACTTCGACGAGGTTCTCCCGCTCGTTTGGCTGTTCGAGTTCTGCCTCGTCGACCTCGACCTCGGGGAGGAGGTCCAGCCCCTCCGCGTCGCTCAGCTCGACGAGCGTGTCGCGGTCGGTCCGGACGGCGAAGACGTCGCCCGGCCGGATCGTCTTGGGGTCGAGCGGTTCGGTGAACACCGCTTCCCCCCGGATGAGCTGAACGAGGTCGACGTCGAAGTCGGTGTCCCGGAGCGCCTCCCGCACCGTCCGCCCGGCCAGCGGGGAGTCCTCGCGGACGACGACCTCGGTGAGGTACTCGCCCATCTCGAACTCGGCCGTGAGGTCCCGGGCCACGGGGATGCGGGCGGGCGTGAGCCAGCGCCCCGCCGTCAGCAGATAGACCGTCCCGACGACCGAGACGATGAGCCCCAGTTGCGTGAACTCGAACATCGTGAACGTGCGGCCGATGAGCCGGCCCGACAGTTCCGAGGCGAGGATGTTCGTCGACGTGCCGATGAGCGTCAGCATACCGCCGAACATCGACGCGTACGAGAGCGCGAGCAACAGCTTCGAGGGGGAAGTCTCGCCCTCGTGGGCGAGGTTGGTGACCATCGGCAACAGGATGGCGACGGCGGCAGTGTTGTTGATGAAGCCGGAGATGGGGCTGACGAGGCCGATGGTCGCGCCGAGCTGGCGGCCCTCGCTGTCGCCGGTGAGCGAGGAGACCGTGCGGCCGAGGATCTGGACGACGCCGGTCCGCTGGACGCCGTCCGAGAGGATGAACATCGCCAGCACCGTCAGCGTCGCGGCGCTCGCGAACCCGGAGAGCCCCTGCTCGGTCGCCGACCGGCCGCTCGCGGGGTCACTGAGAACGACCAGCGGGTCGGCGAGCAACCCGAGGTCGACAGCCAGCGCCGAGAGCGGTTCGACGACCAGCAGCGCGACGAGCACGCCGATGGCGGTGATGTCGACGGGGACCGGTTCGGTGGCAAAGAGCACCAGCGCCACGAGGATGACCGCGAAGACGAACAGCGCACCCGCCGAGATCCCGAATGGCACGTCCGGCTGAGGGTGTGCCGAGGGCAAAAAGCGTGTGGTCGGTAGCGGGTGCCGTCGGCCGTCGTCAGGTCGGCGGAGTCGGCTCGAACGCGTCGGCGCGACGCCCGGGTGGGGTTGGACTACTCGGTCGTGGCGGCAGTGCTGTGGTGCTGGTCGATGAGCCCGCGCATGTAGCCGATGGCCCACAGACGACCGCGGGTGCCGTCGTAGCTCCCGCTCTCGCCCATCGCGCCGACGTGGTCGGGGCGGATGGGACCGTCGAAGCCGACCGCCTCGTAGGCGCGGATACACGCGGCCATGTCTGTCGGGCCGTCGTCGTGCCAGGTCTCGACGAATTGCTCGGGGCACCCCTCGACGTCGCGGAAGTGGACGAAGTGTATCCGCTCGTCGAGGCGCCGGATGACCTCGGGAATCGGCTCTTCCATCAGCGCGAAGTTGCCCTGGCAGAGACAGACGCCGTGGCGCTCACTCGGGTAGAGGTCGAGGATGCGCTCGTAGTTGGCGACGCTCGTCACGAGCCGGTCTATCCCCCGGATCGGGGAGACGGGCGGGTCGTCCGGGTGCAACGCGAGGTTCACCCCGGCGTCCTCGGCGACGGGGACGACCCGCTCTAGGAAGTACTCCAGGTTCTCCCAGAGTTCGGTCTCCGTGACGTCGGCGGGGTGGCGCGGGCCGCGCTGCATCTGCGCGTGGTCGTAGCCCGACTGCCGGGAATCGCCCCGGTCGGGCACCGTCCGGGAGGTGCGAAGGACGCCCAGCGGGTTCTCTGTCCACACCCAGCAGTAGGTGTCGATGCCGAGTCGGCCCATGTTCGCTACGAGTTCGCACACCGCGTCGATCTGCGCGTCGCGGCCCGGCCGGCCGAGGACGACGTCTTCCATCGGCGGGCGGCTCTCGATGACGTCCACCTCGAAGCCGTGGTCCCCGAAGCGGTTCTGCATCTCCAGCAGCGGTTCGAACGCCCACGGGTCGGCGTCCTCGCCGACGTTCGGGAGGTTGGTCACCGCGTGGGTCACGTCCATCTGCTGGGCGAGTCGCCACCGCTCTGACGGTTCGACGCCGAGGCGAAGCGAGAGGTCCATGCCGCTCCACACCGACCACGCCCACCTAATACTGTCGGACACAAGTACGTGAACACGCTCGCCGGGAACACGCCAGCGAAACGCCCGTTCCCGGTCGAACGAGCCACCGACGGTGGCCTCACGTGTGTCCGACAGTATAAAGCTTCGGCCGCGCGGGCTGGCTACCCGGCCCTTCGACCGCGGTGTCGCGCTACTGCTCCTCGTCGCGCAGTTCCATGTCGGCGACGACGTCGTAGGGGTCCCGGCCTTTGCGGACCCCGTCGAGCATGAGAAACGCCTCGTCGGGCGAGAGGAAATGGCGCGTCACCGCCCGGCCCAGCGGCGTGGGTTCGAGGCCGTCGATGAACTCGTACTCCAACAGTTTGCCGAGTGCGTGTTTCGTGGGCACCTCGCCGACCATCCGGTCGTTGAGCCGCTTGGCGTGCTTGCCGGCGACGGTGACGTTCGCCAGCGTCTCCTCGACGGCCGCCCCCTCGTCGTAGCGCGTGATCACCGGTTCCATCTCGCCTTTGAGGAGCTTGAACGCCACCTCGTCCTCGGTCGCCTCCTGGCTGTTGTGGTAGGTGCCGTCCGGTTCGACGAGGACGTACACCCGCCCTCTGTCGTGGTAGTCCGGGCGGCCGGCGCGGCCGAGCATCTGGTGGAACTCCTGGACGGTGAGCCACTCGATGCCCATCGCCAGCGAGTCGAAGACCACCTGCGAGGCCGGGAAGTCCACCCCCGCCGCCAGCGCCGCGGTCGTCACCACCGCCGCGAGGTCCTGGTCGGCGAACATCCGCTCGACCTTCTTGCGGCGGCCGTGGTCCAGACCGGCGTGGTAGGGCGCCGAATCGTACTCCAGCTTGCGCGATATCTCGTGACAGCGTCGCCGGGAGTTGGTGAAGATGATCGTCTGGCCGCGATACCCCTTGGAGGATTTCGTGTCGAACGCGCGGCGGACCAGCTTGTTCTCGACGCGGACCTTCTCGCGGCCGTCGGCGAACGTGACGTGGCGCTCGATGGGGACCGGGCGCTCCTCGAACTCGATGAGTTGTGCGCGGAGTTGGTCGGCGAGCTGGCCGGCGTTGCCGACCGTCGCCGAGAGGTAGATCCACTGCGTGCCGCCCCCGCTGGCGCTTTCGCTCCCCCCGCGGGCGTCGCCCGTTCTGCCGTTCCGGGACGACCGCGTCGCCCCGCGGTCGCCACAGTAGTACTTCAGCCGGGAGATGAGCCCATCGAGCCGGTGGCCCCGCTCGCCCTCGCCGAGGGTGTGAACCTCGTCGATGACGACCGTCCCGACGTTGCCCAGGTCCTTGCCGGTCCGGAGCGCGTGGTCGATGCCCTCGTAGGTACCGACGATGACGTCCGCGCCGGGGTCGAAGCGGTCGCCGTCGTCGTTGATGCGGCTCGCCCCGACCCGGAGCGAGACCTCCACCATGTCGCCGTAGCGGTCCTGGAAGGACTCGTACTTCTGGTTGGCCAGCGCCACCAGCGGCACGAGAAAGAGCATCTTGCCCTTCCCGTTGAGGACGCGGTGCAGCCCGGCCATCTCACCGATGAGCGTCTTCCCCGTCGCGGTGGCGCTGACGACCAGCTGGTCGCGTCCCTCGGTGGCGCCGTGTTCGACCGCGAGACTCTGGACCGGCAGGAGGTCGTCGAAGCGCGATTCGAGGTGGTCCTGGATGCCCGGGTGCAGGGACAGCGAGGAGACGGGGACGGGGTCGACCTCGTCGACGGTCGCGGAGATCTCGTCGAACTTGGTGAGGTCGGGGTCGAGGTCCCCCTTGAGGAGGTTCTTCACGCGGGTCAGATCCTGGACCGCCAGGAGGAGGTCGGTGAGGCGGTCGCGGGCGGTGCCGCTCACCTCCCCGTGGTAGGCGAGTTCGCGGTCGAGTTCGGCCGTGGCACAGTCCGGACAGATGTGCTCGCCGTCGGCCTCGATGGCGGTGTCGGCGGTGACCGGCGAGTAGTTCCCCTCGCTGGCGCAGTACCGGCAGGTGCGGACGACTTTCGCCGCCAGCTGGTAGGCGTCGAGCATCTCGCGCAGGCGGTCGCGCATCGCGGGGGAGGTCTGCTGTGAGATACGGATGCGGCCGGCGCGGCGTGCGAGTTCGACGAACAGGTCGGGCGGGCGCGGTTCCTCGCTCGTCCCCTGTTTCAGGCGCAGCCGAGCGGGGCGCGGGCCGGCGTCGGTCTCCTTGAGTTCGAGGATAGCGTGGAGCCGGCGCTGTCCGTCGGTGACGGCCGCGACGCGGACGTCGTCGCCGTGTTCGTGACAGAACAGGGTGTCGACCTGCCCGACCTGCTGTGACACGCCTGTATCTCAGGCGCCAGGGCTATTTCAGCGGTTCGGACTGGCGCGGCCCGCGGGGGCGGGTCCGACCGGCCGGGACGCTGGCACGACTGCGGGAGCGTTGCCACGACCGACGGTTTTTCACGCCCGCACACCTCCTCTGGGAACGACTGGAATGCGACCGGACGACTGCACGCGGACGACTTCCCAGAGGACCGCCCGGGGAGGGGGCGCGACGTGACCCGCATCGGCGTCGACGTCGGCGGGACGTTCACCGACGTCGTGGTCGTCGACGACGGACGACTGCGGGGGCTGAAGACCCCGAGCACGCCCGACCGGCCCGACGACGGCGTCGTCGACGGACTGGAAACGGCCGGACGCGAGGGGGTCGACCCCGCCGCTGTGGACTTCCTGGGTCACGGGACCACGGTGGCGACCAACGCCGTCCTCGAAGGGGCGTTGCCGGAGACGGCCCTGGTGACGACCGAGGGCTTTCGCGACGTGCTGGAGGTCGGTCGCCAGGACCGCGCGGACCTGTACGACCTGGAGTTCGAGCGGCCCGCGCCGCTGGTCCCGCGGGACCGCCGCCTCACGGTCCCCGAGCGGGTCGGGGCCGACGGCGACGTCGTCGAACCGCTCGCGGACGCGGACGTCGCGGCGCTGGCCGAGCGCCTCCCCGACGTCGAGGCGGTGGCCGTCTCCCTCCTGTTTTCCTTTCGGACGCCCGACCACGAGCGGGCGGTCGCCGACGGACTCCGGGCCGCCGGCCGCGAAGACCTCGCGATTTCGCTGTCTTCGGACGTGCTCCCGGAGTTTCGCGAGTACGAGCGCACGTCGACGACGGCGCTCAACGCCGCCCTGCAGCCGGTGATGGAGACCTACCTGGACCGGCTCTCGCGGCGGACCCGGGAGGTGGGCATCGAGTGCGACCCGGCGGTGATGCAGTCCCACGGCGGGCTGACCAGCGCCGACGCGGCGAGCGAGACGCCCGTCAACACCGTCCTGTCGGGCCCGGCTGCCGGGGTTCGGGGCGCCGGCTACCTGGCGAGCGCCGCCGGACACGATGACGTCGTCACGATGGACATGGGCGGGACGAGCACGGACGTGAGCCTCGTGACCGGCGGCGACCCCGCCCGGACCACCGACTGGGCCATCGCGGGCTATCCGCTGGGCGTCCCGGCCGTCGACATCCACACCATCGGTGCTGGCGGCGGGTCCATCGCCCGGGTCGACGCCGGCGGGGCGCTGCGGGTCGGTCCCGAATCCGCGGGCGCGGACCCGGGACCGGCCGCCTACGGGTACGGCGGCGACCGCCCAACCGTCACGGACGCCCACGTCGTCCTCGGGCGGATCCACCCCCACTACCCGCTGGGCGGCGACCTCTCGGTGGACGTCGAGGCGGCCCGGGCGGCGGTCGAACGCGGGGTCGCCGACCCGCTCGGCCAGTCCGTCGAGGCCGCCGCCCGGGGGGTCCTCGACGTCGCTCGCGCGAACATGGAACGGGCGCTCAGAGTCGTGAGCGTCGAGCGCGGCCACGACCCCCGGGAGTTCGCCCTGGTCGCCTTCGGCGGCGCCGGCCCGCTGCACGCCCCCCACCTCGCCGAGGAACTCTCGATCCCAACGGTGTTAGTCCCGCGCCTGGCGGGCGTGCTCTCGGGGCTCGGCCTCCTCGCTTCTGACGTCGAACACACGTACGTACAGGCAGTCGTCGAACCGCTCGCCGACGTGACGACCGACGACCTCCGGGCGTGGTTCGCCGACCTCGTCGCCGCGGGCCGCGAGACGCTCGAATCCGAGGGAGTCGACGCCGACGCGATGGCCTTCGAGCACGCGCTCGACCTGCGGTACCGGGGCCAGTCGTATTCGCTGACCGTCCCGGTCGAGTCAGCTGAGGGGGCCGACGCCGCAGGGAGTGGCGAAAGCGGCACCCCCGGAACCGGCGAGGACGACCCGCTCGCGACCGCCGCCGACCGCTTCCACGAGCGCCACGAGTCCCAGTACGGCCACGCCAGCCCCGACGAGTCGGTCGAACTCGTCAACGCTCGCGTCAGGGCGGTCGGCGAGATCCCCGCCGTCGACGTGAGCGCTGCCGTCTCGGGGGCGGTCGACGACGCCGTCCTCGGGACGCGACCGGTCGGGTTCGAGGGCGGCGAACGCGACGTGACCGTCTACGAACACGCCCGCCTCCCGCCCGGCGGCGAGTTCGACGGGCCCGCGGTCGTCCAGGCCGACGCCGCGACGACCGTCGTCCACCCGGACCAGTCCGTCACGGTCGACGAGCGCGGGACCCTCGAGATAGCGACCAGCCACGACCAGCCATGACCGACGACCCCGCGGACGACGTCGACCCGGTGACGCTGGAGGTCCTGCGCAACGGGTTCGAGTCCGTCGCCGAGGAGATGAGCGCCAACCTCGTCCGGACGAGCTACTCGCCGAACATCAAGGAACGCGAGGACTGCTCCTCGGCGGTCTTCGACGCCGACGGGCGGATGCTCGCACAGGCGGAGAACATCCCCGTCCACCTCGGGGCGATGCCCTACTCCGTGCGGGCGGTCGTCGACGCACTCGAGTTGCACCCGGGCGATACGGCCATCCACAACTCCCCCTTCAGCGGCGGCGCACACCTCCCCGATATCACGTTCGTGAGTCCCGTCTACGTCGACAGCGACCTGGTCGCTTACGTCGCCAACCGCGCCCACCACGCCGACGTCGGCGGCGCCCGCGCGGGCAGCGTCGCGGCCGATTCGACCAGCGTCTTCGGCGAGGGTATCCAGATCCCGCCGGTCAAACTGTTCGCTGGCGGCGACCCCGTTCCGGGCGTCTTCGACCTGCTCCTGGAGAACGTCCGGACGCCCGAGGAACGCGCGGGCGACCTGCGCGCCCAGCAGGCCGCGAACGAGACGGGTCGGCGGCGCTTCGTCGAACTCGTCGAGAAGCACGGCCGCGAGACCGTCCGCGCGGTGACCGACCGCGTCCTCGACTACAGCGAGGCCCGCATGCGCGAGGAAGTGCGCGAGCTGGCGGACGGGACCTCGGGGTTCGAGGACGTCCTCGACGGCGACGGGGCGGGTGCCGGCGAGGTCACCATCGCGGCGACGGTCACTGTGAACGGCGACGCGGTCGATGTGGACTTCGCGGGGTCGGCCGACCAGGTTGCCGGCCCGGTCAACGCGCCCCTGGCCGTGACGACCAGCGCCACCTACTACGCCCTCCGTGCGGTCACCGACCCCGACATCCCCCCCAACGAGGGCTGTTACCGCCCCTTCTCCGTCACGGCGCCCGAGGGGACGGTCGTCAACGCGCGCAAGCCCGCCGCGGTGGTCGGGGGCAACCTCGAAACGTCACAGCGCGTCGTCGACGTGGTGCTGGGAGCCATGGCCGAGGGAGGCGTCCGCCCCATCGCCGCGGCGGCCAACGGGTCGATGAACAACCTCACCCTCGGGAGCGCGGACGCCTCCTATACGTTCTACGAGACCATCGGCGGCGGCTACGGCGCCCGCCCGGAGCGCGACGGCGTCGACGGGGTCCACGCCCACATGACCAACACCCGCAACACGCCCGTCGAGGCGCTGGAACTGTCCTACCCGCTCCGGGTCGAGCGCTACGAACTCCGGCCGGACACCGGGGGCGCTGGCCGCCAGCGGGGCGGCCTGGGCATCCGCCGGGACGTCCGCGTACTCGACCACGACGCCGAGTTCTCGCTGCTGGCCGACCGCCGGACCAACCGCCCGTACGGCCTCGACGGGGGCGAGCCGGGGGCGAGCGGGGCCGACCGCGTCGTGGTCGACGGCGTCGTCCAGCCCGTCGAGGGGATGACCACCCTCGACCTGGGCGACGGCGACCTCGTGAGCGTCAGAACGCCCGGCGGCGGCGGGTTCGGGCCGCCCGACGAGCGGCCCGTCGAGGCCATCGAGCGCGACCTCGAACAGGAACGAGTCACGCCCGGACACGTCGCCGAACACTACCCGCAGTACGAGCGCGGGGACGCGGAGTGACCCGGGTCCGGGGCCCGGCTGCTCGTGGTCAGTCCCGCACCGGGTCGGGTTCGTCGTGCTGGACCGACCAGCCGGGGTTGACGCCACAGGCCTCGCGTTCGGTGTACTCGATGGCCGTCTCCGGGCCGATATGCGAGCCGCCGTCGACCGCTTCGACCCGGAGCGGGAGGTCCATCCGACTGCCACAGCAGCCGACGTCGGTGAACTCGTCCCACTCGTCGCCGACCGCGACGGCGTCGTGGTTCTTCCTGAGCCAGCCCCTGTAGTAGTCCTGGTGCAGGCGCTTGCGCCCGTGTTTCCCGACGTCAGCCGGGTACGAGAGGACGACCCGGTCGGCGGACTCGCCGCTCATGTGCCACCGTACGTACAGCAGGGACATGGAGGTTCCGCCGACGTGTACCGGCGGCGCGCGGGCGTCGACCGTTTCGACCGGGACTCCGGTATCATACGGACCGTTGTACTTCGTTACCGCCGTCGCGAACCACGGTGAACGCATCGGGCCGTAACTCGCCCATACGTCGGCGGCATCGCCGAAAATGGGTACAACGGTCCGTATCAGTCTTCGACGAGTTCGATAGCGTCGTCGCCGGTTGGCACCGCACAGAGGAAGGCCCCCTCGCGGTCGCTCTCGTTGCGGTACCAGTGGACCGCCCCCGCCGGGATGTGGAGGGCGTCGCCGGCACCCACGACGTGTTCCTCGCCCTCGATGCCCACGACGTACTCGCCCTCGAGGACGTACTGCTCGTGTTCGATCTCGTTGGTGTGTTTCGGGACGTCGGCGCCGGGCGCGAGCGTGAAACGACGGATCGCGAGAGTGGGCGCGCCGTGGGCCTCGCCGATCAGGACGGCCTTCGAGAGCCCCTCGGCGGCGTCGACGGGTTCGGCCTCGATATCGGCCGCGCGGCGTACGAGCGGTCGCTGCGTGTGTTCGCGCATGCAGGCCCGTACGCGGGGACGACCCAAGAGTCGGTCGGTGTCGGTCAGTCGACTTTCAGCGGCCCGCCCGCTCCCAGACGGTCTCCAGGGAGTCCATCGTTCGGCGGGCGGCGGATTCGGGGTCGAGCGCGTTCAGCTCGTCGCTGAAGGGTTCGACCATGACCGGTCCCTCGTAGCCGATGGCGTCGAGGCGACCGAGGAAGGTCTCGATGTCGACGACGCCGGTCTCGCCGGGCATCGCGCGTTCGTCGTCGACGTACTCCGCCGGCGGGACGCCCTGGGGCGCGTCGTTGACGTGGACGTCGACGACGTCGTCCGCCCCGAGCGATGCCAGCGCTTCGACCGACCCGCCGGCGGTGTGCCAGTGCCACGCATCGAGGAGGAGGCCGACGTTCTCGCCCGCGGCGTCGGCGAGGTCGACCGCCCCCTCGACGGTGTGGACGAACTCGTACTCGTGGCCCGCCCGCAGGCTCCGGGGACCGAGAAACTCAAGGCCCAGGCACAGGTCGTGGTCGGCGAGGACGTCCGCGACCCGCGCGAGGCGCTCGCGGTGGAACGCGAAGTTCTCCTCGAAGGGCAACTCGTCGCTGAACGAGCGCACGTACGTCGAGGTCCGGGTACAGCCGACGGCGGCCGCGTCCGCGGCGACGCCGGGGAGCGCCTGCACGTCCTCCTCGAAACGCTCCGCGTCGCCCGCGACGTCGACCGGCAGCGAGAGACTCCCCGTCCGGAGGCCGTGGTCGTCCAGTACCGTGCGATACTCGTCGGGTCCGCGCCCCCGGAGAGAGGGGAGGTCGACCTGGATCCCGTCGAAGCCGACGGCGGCGGCCAGCGCCGCCGCGTCGGGGAATGAGAGTTCGATACCGAGCGCGCCGGGACCGAAAGAGGTGTACACGAAGACGAACGTCGCCGGCCATCCCCTTATTCGTACGGGGACCCGGGTCGTCGTGGGGGTCGCGTCCGCCCGCGGGACGGACCGGGACGGTCAGATGACGCCTTCGGTGACGCTGACGACGCCGTTTCCGGTCTCGACGACGGCCGTCTCGGCGGGCGCGCTGCCGACCAGACACTCCGCAGCGTCGCGTTCGGCAGTCCCGCCGGCGTCGCCGGTCTGGCCGGGGCCCCCGTCGAGCGTCGCGACGACGCGGTAGACGCCACGACGGAGACGGGTCGGCGTGCTCACCACGTCCCCGGGTCCGAGCGCGTACGTCCGGTCGAAGGCGGTCTCGTCGTCGGCGTCGACGAATCTGACGTGGACGCGAACCGGGGCCCCGTCGTAGTTCCGCAGGACCAGGCTCTCGTCGGTGACGCCGGGGACGTCCGGCGTTACGCCGTCGGCGTCGCGCGCTCGTCGGTGCAGCAGTGAGGGCGGGTAGTTCATACGTCGGGATCCCGCCCGGACTTACATAAACCGGGCCGCAGCGTTTCAGCGCCGGAAACACCCGACCCGGTATTTTCACCCGTCGGCGTGGAGATGCGAACGCCGATACCCGCTGTCGCCGTGGTTCCCGATGACGCGACCCGACTCCACACCCGAACCCTCCGACGAGCCGACGTCCCCCGACGACGCGACGACTGCCGGTCCCGCCGGCAGAGCGAGCCCTCGCGACGTCGCCGACCGCATCCGGGCACAGCAGGTCCGGAAACGGAGCCCCGTCGCCCGCGACGACAGGTAGCGAGACGCCAGCCCGCTCGCGGTCCCCCGCGAACCGGCCTCCGATGCCCGCGAGCGACACGCGGGCTTAAGTCCGGGCCGGTGCAAGCGGGAGTATGCCACGGTACCGGTTCGGGAGCGCGTTCGGTATCCCGCTGAACGTGGACCTGACCTTTCTCCTGGTCCTCCCGCTCTTTGCGTGGATCATCGGGAGCCAGGTGGGCGAGTACGTCCGCCTGCTCAACGAGACCACCGGCGCCGCGATCCCGGTCGAACCGCTCGCGACGTCGCCGACCTCCTACGTGCTGGGGCTCGTCGCCGCGCTGGGCCTGTTCGCCGGCGTCGTCCTCCACGAACTCGGCCACTCGCTCGTGGCGCGCCGACTGGGCTACCCCATCGCATCGATCACGCTGTGGATCTTCGGCGGCATCGCCCAACTGGACGAGATGCCCGAGGACTGGCGCCACGAACTCCTCATCGCCGTCGCGGGCCCGCTTGTCAGCGTCGGACTCGGTGCGGTCTGTTATGGCGCCTTCCTCACGGTCCCGCGGAGCGGGTCGGTCACGGTCGCCGCCGGCGCCTTCCTGCTGGGGTATCTCGCGGTGGTCAACGTCGCGCTCGCGATATTCAACATGCTCCCCGGCTTCCCGATGGACGGCGGGCGCGTGTTGCGCGCCCTGCTCGCTCGCACCCGACCGTACGCCCGCGCGACCGAGATCGCCGCCGAGGTCGGCAAACTGTTCGCCATCGGGCTGGGGCTGTTCGGCCTCTTCGGCGGCGGCGGGCTCTTTCTCGTCGCCATCGCCTTTTTCATCTATATCGGCGCGGCCAGCGAGGCCCAGCAGACTGTGATGCGCGCGGCCTTCGAGGGCATCACTGTCCGGGACGTGATGACCCCCGCCGACCGCGTGACCAGTGTCGACGCCGAGATGTCCGTCACGGAACTCATCGAGGTGATGTTCGAGGAACGCCACACCGGCTATCCCGTCGAGCGCGACGGGGAGGTCGTCGGCCTCGTCACGCTCGCCGACGCCCGCGCGGTGCGGGAGGTCGAGCGCGACGCCTACCGCGTCGAGGAGGTCATGACGACCGAGCTCCACACCGTCGCGCCGGAGGCGGACGTGATGACCGCGCTCGAACAGCTGAACGACCACAACGTCGGTCGGCTGCTCGTCATGGACGACGGGGAGTTCGTCGGCCTGCTGACCCGGACGGACATCATGACCGCCCTCTCGATCATCAAATCCAGCGGCCGCTACCAGTCCGAACCCGCCGAGGACCGCGGCGCCACCGGGACGGTCCGGCCCGACGAACTCCGCGAGCACTGATACGGACCGTTGTACCCATTTTCGGCGATGCCGCCGACGTATGGGCGAGTTACGGCCCGATGCGTTCACCGTGGTTCGCGACGGCGGTAACGAAGTACAACGGTCCGTATGACACCGCCGTCCCGACTCGCGGTCCGGGCGGGCGGCGTCACAGGAGTGCGCCGATTTCAGGGTTCCGGGGAGACGGTACCTCCCGTGACGCCCTCGAAGGCGGCGGGGTCCTGCCAGAGTTCGTGGAGCGTGCCGGCGGCGAGAAAACGGGTGGGGGCCGCGACCCACTCGGTCGTGACGGGGTCGTCCAGGTCCGGCGCGTCGGTGTCGAACCACCAGGCGGCGTAGCGCCCGTCCGCGAGGCGGGCGGTCGGGTACATCCGCCCGTCGACCTCGACGTCGACCCGCGTCTCGTCGTCGACCGGCGGTCGCGTCTCCGCGTCGTCGCCGACCGCGACCTCGATGGGAATCGACCGCTCCCCACCGCCGCCGTCCGCCAGCGTCTCGTACATCGTGTTGGTCCTCTCGCCCTGCCGCCCTATAAGTCTCCGTCGGTCACGCGTCTGACGGACAAACAGTCCTCTTTGTCAGGCAGAAAGACCTCGTTGACGCTTTCTCTGCTGACC
>JAZKRZ010000059.1:0-17311 GCA_036626395.1 Haloarculaceae archaeon | reverse complement strand
GCCCGATGTGCATGACGATGTACGAGGACGGGCGCAAGACCGGCGGCTACGAGGAGGAACTGGAGGTCGTCGACGTGGCGGAGTTGCTCGTCGAGGCGACCGAGGGGCGCGAGGCCCTGGCGTAGGGGCGGGGACGGAACCGCCGGAGGTTTCTGCGGTCGTCACGATACACCCGGTCGATGACACGGATACTGCCCGTGGAACTGGACGAGCGACTCTCGGCGGGAGACCGCCCGTTCGTGCTCGACATCCGCCCGGCATCCGACTACCGCAGCGACGCCATCGAGGGCAGTCACAGCGTCCCCGTCTACGACGAACTCCGGAGCGGCGAGGAGGGCCCGCTCCGGAACCGACTCGACGAGATCCCGGCCGAACGGGAGGTCGTGGTGGTCTGCAAGATGGGGATCGTCGCGAAGCGCGCGACGAGCGTCCTCGACGACGCGGGCTACGACGCGGCGACGCTGGCCGGCGGGATGCACGGCTGGAAGGGCTACCGCAACGGGACGCTGACATACAGACTCCGCTCGCTCGTCTGGCGGGTGTTCTGACGGGCGCTCCTCCGGCCGACGTCGACTCGCCGACGAACTGCAGGGGGGAACCGAAACGTACTCTCCCGCCCGGCGAGAGTGTGGGCACATGGGAGCAGACGAACTGACGCACTACGAGGTCGGCGCATCGCGCATCAGTCCGAAGCGAACCCGCGTCGACACCGGCGACGCCGAGTTCGTCGTCGGCAGAGACGTCAACCCGGTCGAGTACTTCCTCGGGTCTGTCCTGGCCTGCCTCAATTCGACGGCGACGATGGTCGCCCGGGACATGGACATGGACATCGAGTCGCTGGAGGCGACGGTCGAGGGAGACGTGAACTACGCGACCTACCGGGGCGAGGCGTCCGACGACCGTCCGGGGCTCCAGGGTGTCGAGGTCGCGCTCTCGGTCGAAGCCGGCGACGACGCCGACCTCGACGCGTGGCTCGTGGCCGTGGAAGACCGCTGTCCGGTGACCGATAACGTCGAGAACGAAACCGGGGTCACGGTCCGACTCGACTGACCGACCACCGATGTCAGACACCGGTCTCCGGACCGTGGGCGTTCTCGGCGGTATGAGCAGCGAGTCGACGGTCGAGTACTACCGGGGTATCGACGAGGGGGTCAACGAGGCTCGCGGCGGCCACAGCGCGGGCGACGTCGTGATCCGGAGCGTCAACTTCGCCGACATCGAGCGGTTCATTCGGACCGAACAGTGGGAGCGCGCGGGCGCATACCTGGCCGACGCGGCGTCGGCCCTGGAGGCGGCCGGCGCGGAGTTCGTCGTCATGGCGACGAACACGATGCACAGGGTCGCGCCGCGGGTCGAATCGGCGCTCTCGGTCCCGTTCGTCCACATTCTCGACGTGACCGCCGACGCGGTCACGCGGGCGGGACTGGATACGGTCGGTGTCCTCGGCACCGAGGCGGTCATGACCGGGTCGTTCTACCGGGACCGACTCGCAGCGCACGGAATCGACGTCGTCGTCCCGGGACCGGCCGACCGCGAGACCGTCGACGAGGTCATCTTCGAGGAGCTGACACACGGGACGGTCCGCGAGGCGTCGCGCTCGACGTACCTGCGGGTGATCGACGACCTCACTGACGCCGGCGCACAGGGGGTCGTGCTGGGCTGTACGGAGGTCGAGTTGCTGGTCGAGCAGGCCGACCGGCCGGACGTGCCGATGTTCGACACGACCGCGCTCCACGTCGACCGCGCCGTCGAGTACAGCCTGGGCGAACGGTCTCTCGACGGGTGACTTCTGTTGTGTCCGACCTGCACGAGCGACTGCAATCGTGCGAGCCATGGGGTGGACCGCCCGGGACCGGACCGCGTCGCCGACCGGGGCGGTGGTCTCGACGCCGGGGGCGCCCTAGCGGTCGGGGAACACACAAGTCGGCCCCACCCGTACGCCGGGATATGGCATCGACACTGGCCGACGAACCGTGCGAGGCCTGCACGTCCGAGGACGAACCGCTCACCGAAGACCAGTACGCCGAGTATCTCGACGAGGTCGACGGCGACGTGTGGGCCGTCGTCGACGACCACCACCTCGAGGGTACATACGAGTTCGAAGACTTCCGTGACGCACTGGAGTTCACCTACGAGATCGGCGAACTCGCCGAGGAGGAGTGGCACCACCCCGATGTCCACCTCCAGTGGGGCGAAGTCCGCGTCGAGATGTGGACCCACAAGATCGACGGCCTCCACAAGACCGACTTCGTGATGGCCGCCCGGATGGACCGTATCCACGAGGGGTACGCGCCCGAGGAGTGAGAACGCGGGAGGAGCGTCCGAGCGCCCGGACGCCAGCGAGCCGTCACTCGGGGGCGTCCGGCGGGACTTCCTCGAGGTCGGTGGGATCCTCACCCGGGTCCAGCGCGAGCGCCTCCACCCGCTGGACCCGCTTTATCGCTCGCGGGCCGGCGATACCGGGGGCGACGAACCGCGGTGACCCGTCCCCTTTAGTCGCGAGCATGCCCGCGAGGGCGTCCCTGACGGCCGGACAGGCCACGTGGCCGTCCCCGGCCGTGACCCGGAGGTGCGTCGTTTCGTCCGGGAGCGACACCGCTGCCAGCACCCGCTCCAGTTCGACGCCGCGATACTCGCGTTCGATCCACTCGCCCGACGAACACTCGAACCCGACGCGGCGCTCGACGACCGGGAACCCGTCCGGGACCCGAACCTCGACGACTGTCTCGCCGACGACCTCCACTGTCTCGGTCATCGTCAGTCGGTCGTAATTACCCGGGGCCGGACAAACGTCTTCGGACTCCGTCGCCGCGCTCGCGACCGGACCCGTGACCCCACGGGCCGCGGGGGGAACGCCGGACTCGCCGGCTCACCGCACCTCGAACCCGTCGAGTGACGCGGCCAGGCTCTCACACTCTTCGAGCGCACGCCTGACGTCGGCCACCCCCTCCTTATCGGCGCGGTCGGGCGCGGCGACGACGTCGACGGCCTGGGTCCCGAGCCCGACGAACCCCAGTCCGAGGTCCGACGCGGTCGCTCGCAGCCCCAGCCCCGCGTCGGCATCCCCTGCGGCGACGTTCCGTGCAGGACTCTCGTAGGCCCTCGCCGCGAGGCCGTAGCCGTCGATGGCTTCGGTGAGAGCGTGCCTGCGCTCGTCCCGGTCTCTCGCCAGCGCGTCGACGGTCTCGTCGAAACTCGCGCGCAGTCCCGACCCGGATTCGCGGTTGACCAGGCGCAGGTCGCGGTCGACGAGGTCGACGACGCCGTCGACGCCCGCGGGGTTCCCCTCGGGGACGACCAGCCCCCACTCGCGGGTCCAGCCACCGAGGTGAGTGGTTTCGGTCTCCGGCGTTTCGGGGCCGGCGACGACTGCCACGTCGGGGACCCCTTCGCGGAGGCGGCGCAGTCCCTCGCGGGTGCCGACCGGGAGAAAACGCGGGCGGTCGACCCGGTCGAGTGCCCGGGAGAACAGCGGGTCGTCCTCACCGACACCGAGCACGCGCGGGGGACGGACCTCCGGGGAGAACAGGGTCACGTCGACGGACTCGCCGGCGGCGAGGTAGTCGGTGTCGGCGGGGACGGTGACGATGCCGTCGGCATCGACGAGGCTCGTCGTCGCGCCGCTGCCCTTGTCGACGGGATACACGACCACGTCACCCTCCCCGTCGGTGACGAGGCCTGCGGGCATCAGGCGGCGGCGCCCCTCGCCGTAGCGCTCGCGGACGGCCATCCGACCCGTGCGGACGGCCGTCTCGGGTTCCTCGAAGCCGGCCGCCTCGCGGACGACCGGTGCGACGAACGCCCGGAAGATGGTCAGCGCCGAGACGGGATAGCCCGGCAGGCCGACGTAGGCCGCCCCGCCCAGTTCGCCGACGATCATCGGCTTGCCCGGTTTGACTGCGACGCCGTGGAGGTGCAGGTCCCCGCGCTCCTCGATGACGCTGTAGACGACGTCGACGGCGCTGGCGCTCGTCGACCCCGAGGACAACACCAGGTCACACTCCTCGGCGGCGCGGCCCAGCAACCGTTCCATCTCGTCGTAGTCGTCGCCGACGTGGGGATAGACCTGCGGGTCGCCGCCGGCCTCCGCGACGGCGGTCGCGACGGTATAGCTATTCACGTCGTAGATCTGTCCGGCCCCGCTGTCCAGCTCGCCGCCGGGCCGGACGAGTTCGTCGCCGGTCGAGACGATACCGACACGCGGGCTTCCCCGCACCGGAACCTCGTCGACGCCCAGCGCCGACAGTAACCCGATTTCCCGCGCCGTGAGGCGTGTTCCGGGGCCCAGCGCCCGCGCGCCGGCGGCCACGTCCGCCCCCGCGAGCATCACACTGTCCCCGGGCGCGACGCTCGTCCGGACCGCGACGCCGTCGTCGGTCTCGGTCGTCTCCTCGACCTTGACGACGGCGTCGGCACCCGGCGGCATGACGGCGCCGGTCGAGACCTCTACTGCCGTGCCCTCGGCGGCGCTCGCGGTCGGTTTCTCGCCGGCGTGGACCGCGCCGGCCAGCGACAGCGTGACCGGGTCGGCCTCGTCGGCACCGAACGTGTCCCGCGCCCGGACGGCGTAGCCGTCCATGCTCGCCCGGTCGAACCCCGGGACGTCGATGGTCGCGTCGATCCGCTCGGCGAGGACGCGTCCCCGCGCTTGCGCCAGCGCGACTGTCTCCGGGTCGGCGTCGAGGTCCAGCGAGTCGAGTACCTCGCGGGCCTCCTCCGGCGGGACCAGTTCGCGGAACTCCCGGCGGTCACTCACGCCGACCACTCCCAGTTTTCGACTGCGACCGTGGTTCCCGCGTCGTACCCCTCCAGTCCCTCGGGGACGACCACCCACCCGTCGGCCAGCGCGACGCTGGAGAGGACCCCCGCGCCGCTGGCGCGCGTCGGCGTCGCCGTGGGGCGGTCGGCGTCGCCCACGGTTTCCGCGTCGGCGTCGCCGTCGCCCGCGTCGTCCAGTGCGACGCGGACGAACGAGCGCGTCCCGGGTTCGCTCGTGACCTTGCGAGCGAGGTCGGCCTCGCTCGTCGGGTGGTCGACGGCAGGGAGGTGGCCGACGCGTTTGAGCGCCGGCCGGAGGAACTGGACGGCATTGACGATGGCGGCCACGGGGTAACCGGGGAGCATGCACACGAGCGTCCCCTCGACGCGGCCGAAGGCGAACGGATGCCCGGGCTTCAGCGCCACGCCGTGGACCAGCACCTCGCCCAGTTCGGCGACCACTTCGGGCAGGAGGTCCCGTTCCCCGACGGAGGAACCGCCCGTCGTGACGACGACGTCGTGGTCGAGGTCGCGCTCGACCGCCTCGCGGAGGGCGTCGAAGTCGTCGGTGACGACGTCGCGGTAGGTGGGGTCACCGCCCCACCGCCGGACGTACTGGGCGACCGTCTGGCCGTTGGTCTCGATGACCTCGCCCGGGGCGGGGTCGGCCTGGACGAGTTCCTCGCCCGTCGGGACGACGCTTACCCGCGGCCGCTCGTACACCTCGACCGTCTCCTCGCCGACCGATTTGAGCAGTCCCAGGTCGGAGGGCCGGAGGCGGTGTCCTGGCTCGTAGAGGTGTTGGCCCTCGCCCACGTCCTCGCCGACCGGCGCGACGTTCTCGCCGCCGGCGACGGCGTCGAACACCTCGACCCGTTCGCCGCGTCGTTCGGTCTGTTCGATCATCACGACGGCGTCGGCGCCCTCGGGGAGTTCGCTCCCGGTGTGGACCCGCGTCGCCCGGTCGGGCCCGGTGGCCTCGTCGACGGTCAGCCGGACTGGCGCGCGGTCGCTGGCGCCGAAGGTGTCCTCGGCGCGGACGGCGAACCCGTCCATCGCCGCCCGCGTGTAGTGGGGGACCGGCCGCGTCGCGGTCGCCTCGGCAGCCAGGACGCGCCCGTCGGCCGCGTCGAGTGGCACCGATTCGGTGCGGGACAGCGACGGCGCTGCTGCCAGGAGTCGTTCCCGCGCCGCCGCGACCCGGGTTCGGTCCTTGAACCCCGCAGTCTTGCGGTCGTCTGTCATACCCGATCCGACGGGGCCGCCCGTCAAAAACCCACGACTCGCTCGCGGAGCAGGTGGACGGCGACGCCGACGACGAACGCGACGCCGAGGTTGACGAGCAGACCCAGCAGGGCCACGCCGACGACGAGGCGGTACTCCTCGGCCCGTTCGAGGCTGGTCTTGCCCAGCTGGAGCGCGACGAGTGCGAGGATGACCCCGAGGACGGCGACCGGATACGCGGTGACGAGTCGTGCGCCGAAGACGGCGACAGCGACGTAGCCGACGCCGAGGACGAGGTTCGCGCCGGCTGTCCGGGCACCGAAGGCGTACTTGCCGGCCACGCCGCCGCTCCCGTGGCACATGGGCACTCCCCCGAGGGGGACCGCGAGGGCGTTCGTGACGCCCATGGTCGCCGAGAGGTCGTCGGCCGAGACGTCCCTGTCGAAGAAATCCTCCAGGAGAACGGCCGTGGCCAGTGCGGCGTTGCCGACCGTCATGGCCAGTTGCGCGACGGTCGCCTCCAGCGCCCCCAGCGTGACCTCGGCGGCGGGAAGCATGTACAGCGCCCCAGCCGACGGGAGCGCTGGCGAGGGGACGCCGACCTCCGCGACTGCGAGGGCCGCCCCCAGCGCGAAGACGACGAGCCCGCTCGATTTCCAGTACCCGCCCGCGACGGCCGCGATGGCGACGACTCCCGCGGCCGCCGCCATGCGCGGGTCGTCCAGCCCGAGACCCAGGCCCGTCTCCAGCAGTACCAGCGCGACGCCGAGCTGGATCCCGCGGACGACCGGCCGGCCGACGTAGGTCTCGACGCGGTCAAGCGACGCCGTCACGCCGAGGAGCAGGAGCACGGCGGCGAGCAGGAGTCCGGCGACGACGAGTTCGCCGGTCGAGATGGCGCCGGCGATGACCAGCGCCGCCAGCGCCTTCATCGGCTCGACGGAGACGGGCACGCCGTAGTACAGCCCCCAGACGACCTGGAAGACGCCGAACCAGACGAGCATCACCGGGAGCGTCAGGTCGGTCAGCACCGCGACGGCGACCACGACCGGGAGCACCGTCGCCGCGTCCCCCACCGCGCCGGTGACCTCGTTCCACCCGAGGTCGACGGCAGTCTCTCCCCGGTAGGGGACCGAGATTCCCATCGTCCCGAGTTCCGGCGGACCGACCATGAACGTTTGGTGGACAACGGGGCCGAGCGCGGGAGAGACACGTCGGCACGGGGTCCGGGACCGGCCACACTGTCGAACACACGTCCGCGAACACGTCCGCGACACACCCGACCCCGGACAGCCCCCGGCGACAGAGTCCCCTCTCCGGTCACACTGACCACTCGACGGGAATGGCCCGCGTCGCCGTCGCCTTGAACGTCGCGACGAGGGGCGACCCGGATTCGAGGTCGAGGCGGTCGAGACTCTCCCGCGTGAGGACGGCGACGAGCGGTTCGGGACCGCCGACCTCGACGGAAACGCTGGCGACGGTCGTCCCGCGGTCGACGTCGACGACGGTCCCCTCGAAGCGGTTGCGGGCGCTCGTCCCGTCGGCCGGCGGGGAGTCGGCCGGCGCGTGCAGCGTCACGGCGTCCGAACGGACGCCGACCTGCACGTCGTCCCCGACGCCGGGCGGGTCGCGGTCCGGCCCGGCGACGAGTCGCGCCCGCACCGCCCCCGCTTCGGTCTCGACGACGCCGAGTTCGCCCGCGCGCTCCTGGACTGTGCCGGGGAGGACCCGCTCCGCGACGCTGGCGGTCCCGGCGAGCGTCGCCCGCAGGCGGGCGTAGCGGGCGAGCAACTCCCGGGCGGTCGGAGTGAGTTCGCTCCCGCCGCCGCCCGCGCCGCCGCGGCGACGCTCGACCAGCGGCCCGAACGCCTCCTCTAACGTCTCGATGCGGTCGAGCGCCCGCGCCCGGGACCGGCCCAGGTCCGCGGCAGCACCGCTGACCGACCCCGCCTCGCCCACGGCGCGCAACAGCGCCGCGTCGGCCGCGTCGAAGACGACGTCGTCGGCGCGCAACTGCGCGTTCACGCTCGCGTCCATCGGTTCGGCCCACGCACGGGGCGACAAAACCATTATGGTTTCCCGCGGTGAATGCGATGTATCGATGACGAAACATCGACTCACGAGGCGGCGATTCGTCGCTGCCGTCGGTTCCGGGACGGCCGCCGGGCTGGCCGGGTGTTCGCAGGTCACGGGGCAAAGCCAGAATCAGCCGGCGGTGGCGGGCGAGACGCTCACGCTGACGACGACGACGAGCACGTACGACACGGGATTGCTCGACGAGATCCACCCCGACTTCGAGGAGATGTACGGCGTGACCGTCGACGCGGTCGCACAGGGGACGGGCGCGGCGCTCGAATCGGCCCGCAACGGGGACTCGGACGTCGTGATGGTCCACGCCCGCGGGCTCGAAGACGAGTTCATGGGCAACGGGTACGGGATCAACCGGCGCGACCTGATGTTCAACGACTTCGTCATCGTCGGCCCGGAGAGCGACCCGGCGGGAATCGAGGGGATGGGTTCGGCGACGGCGGCGCTCACCACGGTCGCCGAGGCGGAGGCGGCGTTCGTCTCGCGCGGCGACAACTCCGGCACGCACACCAAGGAGCTCAACCTGTGGGAGGCCGCGGGAACCGAGCCGGGGGGCGACTGGTATCAGGGGACCGGGACCGGGATGGGCGAGGCGCTGAACGTCGCCAACCAGCAGGGAGCGTACACGCTCTCGGACCGCGGGACGTTCATCTCCCAGCGCTCGGAGGTCGACCTCGTCATCCTCGTCCAGGGGCCGATCGAGGACGGCCCCGAGGTCCTCGCGAACCCCTACGGGGTCCTGGCGGTCAATCCCGGCGTGCACGAAAGCGCCAACTACGACCTCGCGATGGCCTACATCGGCTGGATCACCAGTCCGGGGACCCAGGACGCCATCTCGGACTACCAGATGAACGGGGAACAGCTGTTTTTCCGCGAGGCGGTCTCGGAGAACTCCGACTTCCAGCAGTACGTTCCGGAAGGGTGGAGTAGCGACGCGTCCGACGGGTGAACGTGCCGCTCGAACCAGTCGCACAGCCGCTGTTGCCCCTCGTCGACCTCCCGTTCAGGGAAGGGTACGTCCCGAGCATCGTCTACGTCTCGCTGTACGTGAGCCTCGTCGCCGTGACGCTGAGCACGCTGTTCAGCGTCCCGGTCGCCGTCGCGATGGGCTTTACCGACTTTCCCGGCAAGCAGCTCGTGAAGTCGGTGGTCAACACGGGGATGGGCTTTCCGAGCGTGGTGGTCGGGCTCGTCGTGCTCTTTGCCGTCTCCAACCAGGGACCGCTCGGGTCGCTGGACCTGCTATTCACCAGCGAGGCGATGATCATGTCACAGTTCGTGCTGGCGACGCCGCCGATAACGGCGATCAGCCTCGCGGCGGTCACCGGTGTCGACGAGGACGTCCGCGACGCCGCGCACGTCCTCGGCGGGACGCGCATCGACGTGACGCTGGTCGTCCTCAAGGAGGCGCGGTACGGGATCGCGACGGCGGTCCTGGCGGGATTCGGCCGCGCCATCAGCGAGGTCGGGTCCGTGCTCATCGTCGGCGGGAACATCGTGAGCGCGGACGGCATCTCGAAGACGCGGACGCTGACGACCGCGATCCAGCTCGAGGCCCGGCAGGGACAGTACGAGACCGCGATGGTGCTCGGGGCGGTCCTGGTCGCACTCGTGCTGGTGGTCAACGCCGTGGTCGTTCGCCTCGGCGACCGGGGGGTCAAGCCGTGAACCTTCGAACGACCGGCGTCTCGCAGTCATACGGGGACGAAACCGTGTTCGGGGACCTCTCGATCGACGTCGGGACCGGCGAGGTCGTCGCCGTCATCGGGCCGTCCGGCGTCGGCAAGACGACGCTCCTCCGGATGCTCGCGCTCTCGCTCGAACCGGACGCCGGGACGGTCACCGTCGACGGGACGGACGTCTGGGCGGTCGACGAGGCCGAACGGCTCTCCCTGCGGCGACGGGTCGGGATGGTGTTCCAGGAGGCGACCCTCTTCGACGCCTCGGTGGCCCGGAACGTCGCGTACGGGCTCCGGGTGCGGCGGTCCTGGTCCGAGCGAGTTCGGGACCAACTCCGGTCGTTTACCGGCGCGACCGAACCCGACGACGCCGTCCGGGAGGCGCTTGACGTCGTGGGCCTCGGCGACAGCCTCGACCGCCACGCCGCGTCGCTGTCGGGCGGGGAGGCTCAGCGCGTGTCGTTCGCCCGGGCGCTTGCCTACGACCCGGACGTCCTGTTGCTCGACGAACCCACCTCGGACCTGGACCCGCGGAACACGGCCGTCATCGAGGACGCGGTCCGGCGGGCCAGTCAGGGTGGGATCGGCGTCGTGGTGGCGACCCACGACATGCACCAGGCCGAGCGTGTCGCCGACAGGGTCGCCGTCCTGCTCGACGACGGCATCACCGAGGTCGGCCCGACCGACCGCGTCTTCGCCGACCCCGACGACGAGCGTACCCGCAAGTTCGTCGCCGGCGAACTGGTGTACTGACTCGGGTGATCAGGTGGACGTACTGACTCGGGTGATCAGGTGGACGTGGTCGGCCGGGACCGCCAGTGAGACGTCGGTCCCGGCGGCGAGCGAGAGCGCCTCGAACCGGCCGGGCCGGACGCTGGCGACGAGGTCCAGGTCTGCTCCGTCGACCGCGACGACGAGGCGGTACTCGTCGCCCTCGTTCGCCCAGCGCCCGACGGTCCCGGAGACGACGTTCTGCCCGCCGTCGGCCGGCGCGGCTGGCGCGTCCACTCGCAGACGCGAGGGACGGAGACAGGCCGTGACGGTCGCGCCGGCCGGCGCGTCGGCCGACACGTCGAGCGTCAGGTCGCCGACGCGGAGGCAGACGCCCTCCTCGCCCGCCCCGGTCCCGGCGCCGGCGTCGCCGCTCGTGGTCACCGTCGCCTCGAAGACGTTGTCGCTGCCGGTGAACTCGGCGACGAACGGCGTCGCCGGCCGCCTGAGGACGTCGGCGGGCGTCCCGACCTGCTCTATCGCGCCGTCCCGGAGGACAGCGACGCGGTCGCCGAGCGCCGTCGCGGCTCGCTGGTCGTGGGTGACGTAGACGACGGGTACCGCCAGGTCGGCGAACAGGTCGGCGAGTTCGGTGCGCAACCGCCGGCGGACGGGCACGTCCAGGCTCGTCAGCGGCTCGTCCAGCAACAGTGCGTCCGGGTCGGCGGCCAGCGTCCGGGCCAGCGCCACCCGCCGGCGTTCGCCGCCCGACAGCGACCCCGGGCGACGGTCGAGCACGCGCTCGATTTCGAGCGTCGCCGCGAGCTCCGCCACGCGGTCGTCGTCGTCGGCCGCGTAGGCGACGTTCTCGCGAGCGGTCATGTGCGGGAACAGCGCGCCGTCCTGGAAGACGAGGCCGACCCGTCGCTCGGCCAGCGGGCGGCCGACCAGCGAACGCCCGCCCAGCGTCACCGACCCGCGGTCCGGGGAGACCAGTCCGGCGACCAGCGAGAGCAGCGTCGTCTTCCCGCTGCCGGACGGTCCGAGGACCGCCAGCACCTCCGCGTCCACGCACAGGTCGACCGGTCCGAACGCGAACCCGTCGTATGCCTTCTCGACGCCTGCGAGTTCGAGCACTGTGGTCACTCGAGGGGATACCTCCCGAGGGCGTTGAGGACGACGATCGTCGCGACGGCGACACAGACGAGGATGACGGCGATAGGGAACGCCGCGTCCAGGCCCAGGGTGGTGAACGACACCCAGATCTCTACCGGCATGGTTCGGGGATAGTACGCCAGCATGACCGTCGCGCCGAACTCACCCAGCGCCCGCGAGAACGTCAGCGTGACCCCTGCCAGAATACCGGGCCAGGCCAGCGGGAACGTCACACGGCGGAACGTCGCCAGTCGCCCCTTCCCGAGCGAGCGCGAGGCGTGTTCGAGCCCCTCGTCGACCCCCTCGATGGCTGCCCGTCCGGTGATGACGACGAACGGCGAGGCGACGAACGTCTGGGCCAGAACGACGCCGACGAGCGAGCGGGTCAGCGGCAGGCCGGCGGCCGCTGCGAGGTCACCGACCAGCGTGTTCGGGCCGACGATGGTCAACAGCACCATTCCGCTGACGATGGGCGGCAACACCAGCGGCAGGACGACGAGGGCAGTGACGACCGTCGTCAGGGGCCCCTCGGCCCGCGCCAGCCAGTAGGCCAGCGGGACGCCGAAGAACGTCGCCAGCGCCGTGCTCGCGAGCGCACCGAAGACGGACGTCCGGACGGCCGACACGACATCGGGGGTCGACAGCCGCTCGAGGACCGTCCCGGGTGGTTGCCCGGCGACCAACGACACCAGCGGGACCAGATAGTAGACGAGCAGGACCGCGCCCAGCAGGAACGCCACCGACAGCCAGTCGAGGCGCCCGACCGGCGTCTCAGTTCGCGACTCGGCCCGGTGCATCGTCCGTGAATCGCGGGTATGTTTCGGGGAGCGAGAACCCGTACGCTGCCAGGTAGCCGCCGTCGACGCACGTCTCGAACGCGTCGAGGACAGCGTCGGACTGCCGGCGTGCGGTCGCCGCGTACCGGATGACGTCCCCTTCGACGGTCGTCCCGTCGGGGAGTTCGTAGCTCGCCGTCGCGTAGCTGTCGGCGTGGGCGGGGTCGCTCAGGTCGACCGCCTCCGGGAGGTCGAGGTGCGCGTAGTCGCGTTCGACCGCCATGTTCCGGTAGACGAACGCGGCGTCGACCGAACCGGTCTCGAGTTGGCTGACGAGCTGGGTCTCTGGGTAGGTCTGGTCCGGGCTCGGCACCGCCGCCCGGAGGTCGACCCCAGTCCCGTAGTGGTCGGTGGCGAGTTCGAGCGCGAACAGCGCACGGTAGCCCAGCGGGTCCAGGTCCGGGTCGGTGCGCCCGAGTCTCACCTCCCCGTCGACGAGCGGTCGATACCACTCATCGGGGGCGGCCGACGCGAGCTGTCGACCCCCCTCAGTCTCCGGATTGTAGGCGATGACGACCGCGTTGGTGGCGAACAGGGCGTGCCAGGGTACGTCGAGCGTCGACCCGAACAGTCCGTCGTCGGCGACGGCGACGATGTCGGGGTCTTTCTGACCCTCGGCGACCTGGCGCGCGAGTTCGACCGACCCGCGTGCCTCCACCTGTAACGTGGCGTCGACCCGCGGCACGAGACCGTCCTCCAGCGCGTGCTGGAGGCTCCCGGCCGCGAGCATCGAGACGGTCGCCTCGCCCCCCGCCTGCGCCCGACAGCCGGCTCCGAGGCCAGCAGACGTCGTCGCCGCCGCGAGGAACGCCCGCCGGGTCACCGACGGCCCGTCGTTCGACATGGGTGTAACCAATATCCATTGAACAATAAGCTTATGTCAAACACATCCATTTGACTATCATGGTCGAACCGGAGGGAACGTTCCTGACCGACCGTCAGGTGCAGGTCCTCGAACTCCGGGAGGAGGGCCACACACAGCGGGAGATCGCCGAGCGGATCGGGACCACGGACTCGAACGTGAGCGCCGTCGAGCGCGCCGCGCGCGAGAACGTCTCGAAGGCCCGGCGCACGCTCGAACTCGCGCGCCAGATCCGGTCGCCGGGGCGGTTCATCGTCGAAGCGGGCACCTCGTTCGACGACCTGGTCGACCGGATCTACGCGTCCGGCGACGAGACCGGCGTCAAGATCGAGTACGCGCGGCCGGAACTCTACGGGCGCCTCTACGAACGACTCGAGGCACACACTGACCGGAACGTCATCGAAACCGCTGTCGACGTCACCATCACGAACGACGGTGACGTGACGGTCGACCCCGACGGTTCCTGACCGCCCCGGACGGCCCCGTGAGTGCCGGGACGACCGGCGGTGCCCACGCTTAACACCGTCCGTTCCGTCCCGCCGGTATGGACATCGTCGACGCGCTCTCGGCACGCCGGGGCACCACCTGCGTCGTCGGCGCCGGTGGAAAGAAGACGACGATGGCGACGCTCGCGCGCCGGCTCGACCGGGCGGTCGTCACCGCGACCGTCCGCATCCCCATCTTCGACCCGTGGGTCGAGCGTGTGGCGGTCACCGACGACCCCGTCTCGACCGTCGGCACCACACAGGAGTGGCCGCTCGGCGTCGTCCCCGAGCGGGAACGTACCGACCGTTACCGCGGGTACGACCGCGCGACTGTCGACGCCATCGCCGACGCCCACGCGCCCGTACTCGTGAAGGCTGACGGCGCGCGGATGCGCGAGTTCAAGGCTCCGAACGACCGCGAACCACAGGTGCCTTCGAAGGCAGATACCGTGATACCGGTCGTGAGCGCTCACGTCGTCGGCGAGCCACTGGACGAGGAGCGCGTTCACCGCGTCGACCGCGTCGCGGCGCTCACCGGCCGCGACCCCGGCGACCGACTCCGCCCGACGGACGTCGCGGCCGTCCTCGCGAGCGAGGCGGGCGGCCGGAAGGACGTCCCCGGGGGCGCGACGGCGGTCCCCCTCGTGAACAAGGTCGACGACGCCGCCCTCGAAACCGCGGCCCGCGAGGTCGCGACAGCGGTGCTGGACCGCGCCGGCACGGATGTCCCGCGGGTGGTGCTGGCGGAGATGCGCTCGGACGAGCCCCTGGTCGGAGTCGTCGAGGGTTGACGGTCCGCGCGTGGTTCGGCGTTCTCGCGGTCCCCGTTCAGAACCGCTCCTGGGCCGCCTCGAACTCCTCGGGGGTGTTGCAGTTCTCGAACGTCTCCATCGAGGCGTGTGTCTCGACCGCCTCGCGGTCCACGACGACGACGTCGAGGTCCGCCAGCGGCGCGACGACGCGCCGGTCGCCGTCGTCGAGCGCGCGCCGGGCGGCGGCGGCCATCGCGTCGGCGTGGTAGACGGCCTGCGTGGTCTGGAACCACTCGTCCGGGCGCGGGACGGCCCCGTCGTGGCCCGCGGCCCGCTCGAAGAGGTGTTCGACCAGGGCCGGGGCGACGAAGGGCATGTCACAGGCGACGACGAACGCGTACGTTCCCCCGGCAGCGTCGAGCCCCGTTGCGATCCCCGCGAGCGGTCCCAGGTCCGGTTCGGGGTCGAGCGCGAACGAGACGGGGTGGTCGAACCCCGCCAGCGCGGCGGCGACCGCGTCCCGCTGGTCTGCTCGACAGTTGACCACCACCTCGTCGACGGCGGGGGCGACCCGGTCGGCGACCCGCCGGACCATGGGTGTCCCCGCGAGGTCGGCAACGGCCTTGTCCGCGTCGCCAAAGCGCGTCGAGCGACCGCCCGCGACGATGACGCCACTTCGCATGTGTGGGCCTTCGGGACACGCGACAAAGAGGCTTGGCCGGCGCCCGGACGGTCGGCCCCGCTCAGGACCCGGTCCCGGCGAGGGGCGTCTCCCCGTCGACCGCCGCCGCGAGGCCGAGGCGTTCGACGGTCGCCCGCGTCGGCCGGCCGTCCGGTCCCCACCCCCGGACGTCGTAGTAGGCGTCGAGCATCGCGTCGAACCGGTCGGGGTCGATGCCCTCGCCGGGCCCGTCGGGCGCGGCACGGAGCGCCGGCGGGAGTTCGTCGTCGGCCCGCGAGACCCCCTCCCGGACGTTGAACAGGCGGGTCAGCGTCCAGATGCGCTCGCCGACGGTCTCCAGGTCGCCCTCGGTGTCGAGGCCGACCGCGTCGAGCCAGGCCGCGCCCAGGTCCTCGAAGACGTCCCCGACGAAGTCGTCGACGACCAGACTCCAGAGCACCGACCGCTGGTTTTGCTCGTCGGCGACGGCCCGCGCGGCGCGTTCGGGCTCCCACTCGCCCCCGAAGACCTCGCGCTCGACGGGTCTGGCTCGCCGGTGACAGGCGCCGCGGTCGCTCGTCGCGTAGGCCAGCGCCATGCTCCGGGCGCCGCGCGGGTCGTAGGCCGGGAGTTCCATCGCCTTGACCGTCGGGGCCAGATCCCCGCCGCCGTACCGCCTCGCGGCCGCGTCGACGCCGCCGGCCAGCGCGTCCCCGAGAGCGGTCTCGCGCGTCGCGATCTCGTCGAGGAGCGACCGTGCGTCACCGGGGTCACCGAACTGCAGGTCGCGGTCGACCAGTCCCTCCTCGCGGGCGCGAATCGCCCACGCGACCGCGCTCCCGGCGCTGATGAGGTCGACGCCCAGGCGGTTGCAGGTCTCGCCCAGCGCCGCGACGGCGTCGAACTCCTCGATGCCCAGGCCCGCGCCCAGCGACATCGCCGTCGCGCCCCGGGGGACCGTCTCGCCCGCGTCGGTGTCGACCCGGAAGCCACGCGGCTCCTCGCCGTCGTACTCCCGGTCGTGGGCGCGCTCCCGGACCGCGTCGATCCCGACGTCGGCGGCGGCCTCGAACTCGGTGGCCTGCCAGCCGCGCGTCGAGAGCACGCCGACGGCGTTGGCGAAGTCGACCGTCTCGACGGTGCCACTGGCCCCCAGCCACTGGCCGGTGTCGTCCTCGCGGTAGCGGTCGGCGTACTCCTCGCGCAGGTCCGCCAGTCCCTCCGGCGGGTCGCCGTGGACGACGACGGCCTTCAGGTTCTTGGCGCCCATGACGGCGCCGGCCCCGCCGCGACCGGCGTGGTGCTCTCCGGCGTCCGAGGCGATGGTCGCGTAGTTGACCCGGTGTTCGCCCGCCGGGCCGATGCAGGCGACGGCCGCGTCCGAAAAGGCCGCCGCAGTCTCGGCGGTGTCCTCACCCCACGTCCCGGCCGGTTCGACGGTTGCGTCGTCGTCTTCGACGACGAGTCTGGTGGGTTCGGACGCGGCGCCCGTGACCAGGATACCGACGTGGTCGGCGAGCGCGCCGGCCAGCGTCTCGGGAAAGGTCCCGCCGGCGTAGGAATCGAGGAAGCCCCCGGTCAGCGGCGACTTGGTGACGGCGGCGTAGCGCGACTCGCCCGGGAGCAGCCCCGACACCGGCCCCAGCACGAACAGGAGTGCGTTTTCGGGTCCCAGCGGGTCGGTACCCGCGTCGAGTTCCTCGTAGAGGTACCGGGCGCCCAGGCCCTTGCCGCCGACGTAGCGGCGGCGCCACTCGTCGGGCACCCGGTCGCTTTCGACCGACTCGGCGGTGAGATCGACCCGGAGTAGCTGCCGCGGTGTGCTGAGCGTCATCGCAGCCTGTGACGGGCGGGGGCGACTACAGCGGTTGCTCCGGTTCCCACCCGGACGGATACCGCGCGGTCCTCGCGCTCGGGCGCTCCCATCAGTCGTCGGCGGGCGTGGCGTCCGCGGGTTCGATGTCGACCTCGATCTCGGCGGCAGCGGCCTTGTACTCGGGTATCTTCGCGCGCTCGTCGAGGACGTCGTTGGTGAGGCGGTTGGCCGAGGCGGCCGCGAAGTGCGGCGTCGTCCAGACCGACCCCTCCTTGATGTCCTCG
>JAZKRZ010000058.1:0-17517 GCA_036626395.1 Haloarculaceae archaeon | reverse complement strand
GCTCGCCGAAGGTCGCCTGGGACAAGGGCGAGCAGATCCAGTCCATCCCGGACGCGATCGGCACCGCCCTGCGGCGCTACCTCGACGACGAGATCGACAAGGGCTATCCCCAGCAGCAGACGCTCGAGGAGACCGCCGAGGGATCCGGCGACAGTCGGGACCCCAACCAGGACGTCGGCGCAGTCGCGCCGGCCGACCCCGAGACCGACGGCGGGGCGACGGCCGCGGCCACGGCGGCCGACGCCACGACCGGGGACGGCGCCCGCGGGGCGGCCGGTACCACCGACACCCAGCAGGACCTCATCGACGCCGGCGAGAGCCCCGAGTGTCCCGAGTGCGGGTCGATGACGCTGTACTACTCCGAGGGCTGCAAAACGTGCGAAAGCTGTGGCTGGTCGGAGTGTTGAGGCGCTGACCCGCGCCTGACCACTGTCCGCTGTCGATTCGTTTTCCTGTCGCGTGTGCCGGACGGAGGTGCCGTCAGCGTCGGTCCGCCGGAGAAAGCGCGAACGGACCGGTCAGGCGTCGATACCGCGCTCGGCGACGCCCTCGCGGATCTCGGCGGCGCGGGTACGGACCCGGTCGGCGTAGCCGTCGACGCGGGACGGTTCGACGCCGAAAAACGACGCCACCCAGTGGCGGTCGATATCGGGCAGCGTCACGAGGTAGGCGGCGAGCGTGTCGCGACCGGCACCGACGATGACCGGTTCCAGTTCCGTGACGTTGTAATCGGTCGAGAGTTCGCCCCGGTAGACCACGCCGCCGTCGACGCGCTGGAGGCGGATGTCGCCGATGTCGTTCGAGAGGTCGTCGTTGAACTCCGAGATGCCGAAGTAGACGTAGTCACCGGGCGAGGCGCCGTCGACGCTGTCGACGCCCTCGGCCTTGTTGAACTCGATAGAGGCCCCCACCTCCTTGGCGGCGGCTCGGGTCTCCAGGAACGGGACACGGCGCAGGTCCTCGTCGACCCCGCGTGGACCCCGCTGTTCGTACTGTTCGGCCCACTCGACGATCTCCTCGTCGGTGACGTAGTCCCGGTTGCCGTTCTCGACGACCTCGCGGTTCGAGGCGTGGCCCAGTTCCAGCCACGCGAGTTCGAGCGTGACCTCCGACGGCGGTTCGTTCGAGGCCGCCTCGCTGTTGGTCACTTTCGGAGCGTAGAGCGTCCCGGAGACGTCCATAGGGTCCTCGAAGCTCGTGATCCGGTTGTCGGCGACGAACTTGTAGACTCCCTTGCTGTCGCCGTCCGAACAGCCGTAGACCGTCCGGTAATCCTGCTGGAAGTCCGGCGCCTCCCAGGCGGCCCGGCCCATCACGTAGTACTTGACGGGCCGGGGCGTCTCGGCGGCCGGTTCGCGGATGTCGACGTGGTAGCCGTACCGGTACGGGTTGGGGTACTCGTCGGCGACGGGCGCGGCGAGGTTCGTCCCGCCGCCCGGGGACTGGTCGCTGACGTCCGCCCCCAGATAGTACGCGAGGAGTTCGACGCCCGAAAGCGCCCAGTACCCCTGGACGTACCAGGACTCGTCGCCGTAGTACTCGCCGACTGCGTCCTGGATCTCCGTCGGGTTGGGCCGGTTCCAGAACTCGTGAGCGCCCCGGATACCCCTGCCGGTGCCACGTTCGACGATATCGCCGACCGTCGCGGTCAGGGACACCCGCGGATGAGCGTAGTTCTCTTCGAGCCAATACAGCGGGTCGGACTGCCGTCGAGAACGGACACGTATCGGGGTCGTCGTAAGACAGTGAAGGACGGGCAGAATCGGCACCCCGGTCACTTCATCGTCACGTACGTCAGGAAGACGAGTGCGAGAAACTGCAGTCCGCGCAGGAGCACGACGGCCTGCTGGACGCCCGGATTGCCGGCGTAGAGCATGCTCGTGCTGAAAAAGAAGTAGACGGCGACGAGGTTCTCGACGAGCATCACGGCGACGAACGCCAGCAGCCCGAGGATGAGGTTCGTCCTGAACGTGCGGTAGTTGCGGAGCCAGACGACGCCGAGCGCGCCCAGCAGGAGGACGTTCAAGGCGGCGATCGCGGTCGCGACGGTCAGCCAGGGTCCCATTGCCATGTGAATCACTCAGTCCATTTGGTCGGTGACGTCCTCGAAGGTCTCGCGGTGGCGCTCGAAGCGGTCGGTGAGGAAGTACATCGCCCCGTAGTCGTCACCGCCGCGCTCGACGACGTCGTGGTCGAGCAGGACGTCGAGGTGGTGGCGGACCGTGTTGTAGTCGACGTCGAGTTCGCCGGCGAGTTTGTTGGCGTTGCGCGGCCGCTCGTCGAGCAACCGGATGATCCGGGCGCGGTTCTCGCCGCCCCGCGTCCCCGCGAGCAGGTACCACAGTGCCTTCTCCATCGAGGTTCGACGTGTGTCGGTGCGTCTGTCATCTGTTTATGTGTGGTGGTTCCCCGGCCGCCGGGGAGCGTCACCCGACCCGGTTCGCCGGGTCACAGCGACGACGGGTCGACAGTGTCCCGGACCCAGCCCGCCGGCCCGTCCGGGACGGGCCCGGTCGCCTCGCGCGTCTGGACGGTCCCGTCGTCCTCGATGGTGCGGACGACGACCTCGTGTTCGCTTTCGGGAGGGTCGTAGGCGTAGCGCCAGAGCCGCCAGGCGTCCGCGGCGGCCGAATCGCCGCCCCCGCCGACGTCGGCTGCCGGGCCCGACGCGCCGGGGAGTCGTTCGGTCAGTTCCGCCCCGGTCCAGGTGTCGCCGCCGTCGGTCGAGACTTCGACGGCGCTCACGCCCCGCGTCCCTGCGTAGGCGTGCCCACCGAGGACGACCCGCCCGTCGCGTCGCTCTCGCCCGTGGAGTTTGGCGACGGTCTTGACTGGGCCGGTCCCGTGCCAGCCGCGTTTCTCCCAGTAGCCCTCTGCCTCCCGTTCGAGGAACTCGATCTCGGTGAGCCACTTGACGTTGACCTCGCCCCAGTGTCCGGGGACGAGCGCTCTGACGGGCGCGCCGTGGTCACGCGGGAGGGGGTTGCCGTTCATCCCGTAGGCGAGCATCCCGGGTTCGAGCGCTTCCAGCGGGAACTCCTCGTAGAAACCGTCGCCCTCCGCGCGGAGCATCACGCACTCACACGCGGAGTTCGGGGCCGCCCGCTCGATGATCGGTGCGAGCGGGACGCCCGTCCAGAGGGCGGTGTCCATCTTGTGGCCGTTGAGCCGCTCGCCGACACACCGGAGCGTGAGAAACCGGTGTTCGTGGTCCATCGACTGCAGGTCGTCGTAGGTGAGGTCGAACGCTTCATCGACGGCGCCCGTCACCGAGAGCGTCCAGTCGTCGGCGCCGATATCGGGGGAGACGGAACTGATAGAGACGTTGAAGAACTCCTCGCTTATCGAGGGCTCCATCCCCTGGACGGCGAACGACCGCTCCAGGGCGACGTCGAGTTGCGCTTCGACGTCGTAGGTCGGGTCCAGTTCCCCGGTGTCGAGTGTCTCGCCGCCGGACTCGCTCCCGTCCGAGGTTCGCGTCCGTCCGACGGCGGTCCCGACCGCACCGGCGATGGCGGCGGTCCCGAGCGCCGACAGCGCCCGGCGGCGACCGTTGCCGTCACTCGTGGGTGCGCCGGTGAACCGGTCGAGAGCGGGGGAGAGCTCGGCGACGGCGACGACGAGTGTGGTCCCGGCGGCGGCGCCGAGTGCCGCGGTCGGGTCCAGCGTGAGGACGACGGTGCCGACCCACACCAGCGCGAGCGTCGCGAGGACGGGAGCGGCAGGGCTGTTGAGCTGCTGGCGGAAGCTCAGGGCGAGCCAGACCAGCGACGCGTACAGAGCGACGACGAGACCGCCCGCGAACGCGAGGTTGAGTTTCTGTCCGACGTCGCCGAGAACGGTGATCGCGAACGTGACGGCGAACCCGGGCATGAGCCGCGAGGTCAGGCTCTCGACGGGTGCGACGGGGAACGCCGGGGTGAACCCAACGAGGCCGAACGCGCCCAGCACGCCCGCGACGCCGGCGGCGAGCGCGACGGCTGCCGACGGCGCCACCGGCCACAGTCGTTCCACGAGTGACGAGTCGTTCATGTCCCGTACAAGGGCGCCGTCCCTGAAAGGCGTTTTTCGAAAACCGGTCGGACTCCGTCTAGAATTGGACCGGGTTGTCGGCCCCGCGGCGGGCCCGACGCGGTGTACCCGCCGGCGACCAGCCACAACGCTGAAACGCGGACGGTCCGTTCGGGCGGACATGAGCGACGCCGGCGGGCGGCCGTGTCCGGTGTGCGAGCGGCCCATGACCCACCGCCACTGCAAGTACGTCTGTCCCGAGCACGGCGTCGTCTACGACTGTTCGGACACGTTCTACTGATACTGTCGGACACAAGTACGTGAACACGCTCGTCGGGAACACGCCAGCGAAACGCCCGTTCCCGGTCGAACGAGCCACCGACGGTGGCCTCACTTGTGTCCGACAGTATGAGCGTCGCCCGTCCGTCCGACGCCGTCGAGTGCCCGGCGGACCGCCGCGACCTGTTCGTCGCGGGCACGGGTTATCTCCGCCGGCGAGTCGTCGTACTCGAAGAACCCGGCGCCGCTGTGGATGCCGCCGCGGCCCGCCGCGAGGTGTTCGTCGAGCAGTGGGTTGGGTTCGTCGATTTCGCGGAACACGTCGCGTTTCAGGTCCAGCTCCTCGGGGACCGACTCGAGAACGAGGTCGGCGGTCGCGAGCCCGCGCTCCCTGTCGAGGGTGGACTCGACGGCGGCGGTGACGTCGTCGGGCGACCGCTCGGTGAGGCCTTCCGACCGGAGGAACGCCACGACCCCGCGGATCCTGTCTTCGGCGTCGTCGAGATTGGACCGCCAGTGGTCGAGCAGTGTCACGTCGTGACCGTGGACCGCGAAGTGTGCCGCGAATCCGTGGCCCATGTCGCCGGCACCGAGGACGGCGACGTCGTGCGTCTCGGACATACCGCCTCCACGCGACCCTCGGTGAAACCGTTACCGTCGATTCCCGGACCGTCGACCGCCAGGCGAGCGCTCGACTCGCGGCGCCTGGCCGTCGGCAACTGGACCGCGGCGTGTCCGGCCGCCCCCGTCCCGGTCGCCGACTCTCAGGGGGGAGCCACGGGTGGTCCGTCGCGCTCGCGGACGTACCGGTAGACGGGGCGTGCGAGCAGGACCACCGAGAGGGTGCTGGCGCCGACGAGCAGCGACGCGCTGTGGCTTAGCCCGTGGACCGAGAGGGTGTGCATCGAACTCCCGGCGATGACTTCGGCGACGATCCACGGTGTCTCGCCGACCAGAGTACCGAGGACGTACGCGCCGAGCGACACCTCCGAGAGGCCGGCCGCCGAGGAGACGACGTCCGCCGGCACCGGCGCCAGTCGCGCCGCGACCATCCCGCGGAGTTCCCCCGTCAGTTCGACGAACCGGTCGCCCGAGCGACTCGCGTGGCCGACGACGCCGGCGTCGGTGCGGGCGTACCGCACCAGGAGGAAGACGATCGTGTTCGAGACGACCGTACCGGCGACCGCGAACGGGACGCCGTACTCGACGCCGAGGACGAACCCGATCGTCACCGCGAACACGCTGACCGGCCACATCACGAGCGGCCGAACCACGAAAAGCACCGAGACGACGGCGACGAACAACCACGGACGCGTCGAGAGGTCGGCGACCGACGAGAAGACCGTCCGCGGCGAGAACACGACCGCGGCCCCGCCGACCGCGAGCGCGAGGGCACCGAGGCTCGCGACCTGCCGGCGGGTCGCCTGACTCACCATCGGATATGCGTGGCGTCCGGGAGCGTACAAGTCTTGTGGTGGGCGCAAACGGCGATTCGCCGGTCCGGTGCGGCCGGAACGTTTACTCCCCCCGCGGTCTCACCGCCCGCCGTGGACGACCCAGTCGAGGTCGGCGTCGACCTGCTCGCCGCACTCGAACACGAGGAACTGTCGCTGGCCGACGCCGTCGACCGCATCGAGACGGTGACCAGCGACCCCGCGGTGACCCGCGAGATCCTGGAGGCCGCCGAGCGCCGGGGCGCGATTCGACGCGAGGGCGACACCGTCGTCCCCACCAGCCGGAACTACGTCAGCTTCGAGAGCGACGTCGTCTCGAAGGACGGGGAGTTCACGTGTCGGCGCTGTGGCGCCGGCATCTCGACGGGGTATTTCATCCGCTTCGAGTCCGGCGAACACGGCCCGTTCGGCTCGTCGTGCATCAGGAAAGTCACCGGCCGGGAGTGACCGCCGGAGAACGACGCCGGGGCCCGGCGAGGCGCTACTCCTCGTCGAGTCGCTCGACGAGCTGTTTCATCGCACGGTGCTGGCGCTTGAGGAGTTCGTTCTGTCTGTCGACGGCGTCCGTCAGCTCCTCCAGCCGGTCGGCGACCGCCGCGACGTCCTCCCGGGTCGCGACGTCGTCGGGGACGCCGGCATCGCCACCGCCGGACCGCGCCGGTCCCTCGTCAGGTTTCTCGGGTGTCGAGTGGGCCCTCGAAGCGTCGCCAGCCGCCGTCGTTTTCGAGGGCTCCGCCCCGCCAGGTCCCGACTCCGCTCCCGACTCGACGGCCGAGCCCCGGCCGGGGTCGGCCGTCGCCGCCGGATCCGTGACGGCGTCGGAGTTCCCGCCTGCGTCGGCCCCCTCGCCGGCGTCGGCCCCGGCGCTCTCGCTCGCGTCGGCCTCGCCCCGCTCTCCCGTTCCCGGCTCGGTCGTCTCCCCCGAGTCGCTCGACGGCGAGTTACCGCTCGTGGTTCCGGGTCCGCTCGCGTCCCCGCTCTCGCCACCCACCTCGGCGGCCGTGCCCCCGACCGGATCGCTCCTGACCGTATCGCCGGTCCCGACCGCGTCGACGGTGGACTCGCTCGCGAGGTCTGCGTCGTCGGGGTCGTCGCTCGCCGACTCGGCGGCGAAGGGGTCCTCGACGCCCTTGGCGGGGTCGTCGTCGCGGTCGGTGACCAGCGGGTCGATCCCGGAGCCCATGGTCAGGTCGTCGGCCGCGTGAGAGTCGTCGACGTCCGGTCTCTCGTCGTCACCGAGGAGGCGGTTGAGTTCCTCCAGCGAGGACACGTCGTGGGACTCGAAGAGCGCCTCCTGGAGCGTCCGGCGGACGATCGGGGCGTTGTCGGTGGGGACTTTCACCCGCTGGGGTCGACCGTCCACACCGACGACGATGCTGGTGGCGACGCTGGTCTGCTCGAAGTCCAGCCCCGTGACGTCGGCGAAGTCGTACACCTCGAAGTCCTCGTCCCAGACGGCGTTGCCGATGTGTTTGACGATGCGCTTGTCGGTGATGGCGAGCGTGAGTTCGCTAAACAGGTAGACGCCGGCGACCGATTCCCCGGGGTCGAGCACGTCGTTGACCCGCAGGATACCCTCGAGGAGTCGTTCGAGGACGTCCTCGCCGCGGTTCGAGGGGACGGTGAACGACTCCGGCCCCTCGATGTACTGGAAGACGAACCGCGTCTTGCGGCGACTGCGCTTTATCGAGAGGCGTTCCGTATCGAGCGAGAACTCCTCGACGCCCTCGTCGCTGATCAGTCCCTCCCCGTTGTACACCAGCGCGCGCGTGGGCGTGAAGTAGACGACGTCCTCGTCGCCCAGGGAGATACCCGTCCGGATCTCCTCGCCCCCGAGCGCCTGTTGGACCAGGTCCGGGATGTCCATGCGGGAGGTGTCCCGGTCCGAACGTATAAAACTGCAGGGGAGGTCTCACCCGTCAGACGGGACCGGGCACCCGCGGCCGGTCGAGATGAGAAGGTTAAAGACTGCCAGCGCAGTACGACAGGGTGCGCCCGGGTGGCTTAGCTGGACATAGCGCCGCACTCATAGGGTTACAGTGCGCACCAGTTCCCATGCGCCCCCGAGGCCCGTCAGCCTCGAACCTGGGTCATGCGGAGATCGAGGGTTCGGAGCCCTCCCCGGGCACTACTCCCAAACTTCATATGCCCATAGTTCCGATACTGCCCACGAGAAGTCTTCTTCGGTACATTTTGGAAAAATATACTCCATATATTATAATTCTAATGTCATGACAAACGGGGGTGAGCCGGCGTGACCGGGTTCGTTCCGGCCAGTCACCTCTACGACGGTCAGACCGGTGAGCCCACCGACTGGGACTGGAATCCGGAAGAACTGGACACCGCGTTCGGGGCGTGCGCCAGAACGGATCTCGGCGGTCCCGAACGGGTAGATGCGGAGTGAGGGCCATCGAACCCGCGTGGCACGAGTACGCGGCGAACCCCCTCTTGTCGAGGACGGACTGGCGCCCTACTTCGCCGCGGACTCGCTCGGCTGTGCGGGCTCGGCGCCGACTGCCGGTCCGACGGAGACCTCGTAGTCCCGTCGGCGCTGGCGCTGACTCCCGCACTGTTCTCGATGTCTTCCCACGTCGAGCACTCGCGGCAGGCGTACACCGTACCGTCGTTGCCGCCGAACACTCGAACGAACTGTCTCGATAGGTTGGCCCCACAAGCCTGATACTCGGTGAACACACCCGCGTATTCGCCCGGACCCGCGTAAGCGGTCCCGCGATTAGACCACCGTTCGAACGCGTTTCAATCCGTCAGCACGATTTAAGCACTGGATTCGAACAGTCGACTCACGATGGCAGTCCAGTCTTCACGCGACGACGCCGGTCGGACGCTGTTTCTCGGGAAGGTATCGGTGACGACGGCCGGCAACTCCGTCGGCACGGTTATACACCCGGACACGAACCACGCAACAGTCTCGTGCACTGGCCGGCCGGGAGAAGTCGCGTTGGCCCCGGACCAGCAACTGGCGCGTTGAACTATTCGTGTCCGGGTGTATATCGCCGACCGCGTCGGGCGACCGGCAGGATTTTCAGAACCTAAGAGCGGGCGTAGCGCTCATGTGAGCGCCTGTCCGTAGGACGTGTTGTATGACGGCAGCGAGGTCCCCGGTCCCGTCGAGGACGCCGACGTCGACGCGGTCGTCGAAGCCACTGGCCGGGACGCTGTCGTGGTGAGTTCGACGCGGCGGCCATCGCCGATGCGGTCGCGGCGGGTCACTCCATGTGCGGTCCCTGGGCGACCGTGGCCGGCCTGACTGCGGCCCGCGAACTGGGCGCCGGTTCGGGGCGGCGACTCCACTACGCCACCAGCGCCCGGACAGTCGGCGACCCCGAGCGGGTCGTCGGGTACTGCTCGGTCGTGCCGTGCTGATACTGTCGGACACAAGTTCGTGAACGGATGATCCGCTGTTCGGGGCTGCACCGTCAGAAAAACCCCGAGACAGTCATCGAACGGTGGCATTGCTTGTATCCGACAGTATGACCCGCCCTCGCCACCCGCGTGCCCGACGCCGGCGACGCGGGTCACGGTGGGCGTTCGGCCCGCGCGCCGGTGAGCGCGACGCCCCGCAGTTTTACTACCGAGGCGGCCCCACGTTCGGGCGTGACGTATCTCGTACCCTTCGACGGGTCCCCGCTGGCCGAGGCCGCGCTCTCCCGGGCGGCGGAGTTCGCCGCGGTCATGGACGAGGAGGTGCTCGCGCTGTCGGTGGTGCCGGTCGACGAGCGCGACTTCGCGGTCGAACGGGGCTGGATCGACGAACCAGCGGAGTACGACGCCGACGCCATCATCGAGCGACTCCGCGCGCAGGTCGCCGACGTCGCCCCCGAGGCCGACTTCCGCTGTGAGCGCCCGGCGGACGTCAGTTCGATCGCGTCGGTCACGACTGACGTCGTGCGGACGGTCCGGAACGTCGCGAACGAGGTCGACGCCACGGTCGTGTTCATCGGTAGCGAGAACGCCGGTCGGGTCTCGACGCCGGTCTCCAGCGTCGGCGCGCCGGTCTCGGAAGACCCCCGCTACGACGTGCACATCGTCCGCCACGCCGACCGCTAGCGGACGACGGTTACGGGGACGGGCGAGCGCCGGACGACGGTCTCGGCGACGCTGCCGAGCAGGACGCGCGAGACGCCCGAGCGACCGTGGCTGCCCATCACGATCTGGTCGACGTCCTCCTCCGCTGCGTACTCGACGACGACCGAGACGGGTTTTCCGACCTCGATCTCGGAGGTTATCTCGACGTCGACACCCCGCTCTTCGACGTCGGTCTCGATCTCCTCGAAGAGGGCCTCGGCCTGTTCGCGCTGCTGGTCGTACCACTCCTCGGAGAAACTGGGGATCGAGGCCTGAGCGCTGTAACCCGCCTCCGCGGGGTTGACGACGTGGAGCAGGACCATCTCGGCGTCGGGAAACTCGTTGACGACGAACTCGCAGGCCTGGTGGGCCTGTTCGGACCCGTCGACGGGAACGAGAATACGTTTGCCCATACCGATTAACCGACCCCGCGGGGTTTCAATCTTCCCGCCGGCCGGGCCCGCCTGGGTCGGTCGCCCCCGAGTCGCGTTCGACCCCAGTGGGCCGGGTCGTCGGTGACTGTCCGATACGGACGTATGCGTCGTCGAGTCGGGGCAACTCGGAGACGACACCCTCGGCCACGGGGACGACCGCCCGGTCGTCCTCGCGGGCGGTCTCGGCGAATCCCTCGACGCCGGTGACGCCGACGCGGTCAGGTCTCGAAGTCGCCAAAGAGCGTCTCGAAGTCGTCGTCACCCAGGTCCGCGGCCGTCGCCTCGAGCTTTTCGCGCAACTGGTCGCGCCGGTCCACCAGGTCCGCGAACTCCGGGTCGGATTCGATGTCCTCGCCCGGTCGCACTTCCGACAGCGTGACCCACTTGCGCGTCACGCGGTAGTACTCCCGGAGCGTCCGCTCGTATTCGGTGACACGGAGGAGTCGATCGACGGTGTCGAGTACCTCCTCGCGCGTGACCGGCTTGACGACGTAGTCGTCGAACTCCATGTCGATGATGTCGACGTCGGGGTCGACGGCCGTCACCATCGCCACGCGACAGTCGACGCCCCGGTCGCGGATCTCCGCGAGCACCTCGTCCCCGAACATGTCGGGCATCCGCCGGTCGAGCAGGACGACGTCCACCTCGTCGTCGAGGCGTTCCAGCGCCTCCTCCCCGCTGTATGCGATCCGAACGTCGTACCGGTCCCGGATGAACGCCGCGTAGGAGTCGGCGACGTCGGGTTCGTCGTCGACCACTAGCACCACCGCGGAGGGGTCTGTCATTCGAACGTCCTCAATGTGTGGGGAGTAGGTGCAAAAAGTTTCCGTCGGGACCACCAGTGGCCAGACGGGCGCGCCTGGACTCGACGACGGCCGGTCAGGCGCGCTTTGACTCCTCGTGCGGTTCGCTCTCGGCCCGCCCGCCGGGCTGGTTGTCCTCGCCCTCGCCGACGAGCGCCTCGTAGCGGGCGCCGGTCTGTTTCAGCGTCGCGGTCGAGTAGAGGCGCTCGTGGTCGTAGGGCAGGTGGTCGGCCGCCAGCTCGTCTATCTTCGCGTCGACGGCGTCCTGCTCGCGCCCGTGGACCATGGTAAAGAGGTTGTACTCCCAGTCCCGTTCGGGCCGGCGCGGGCGGTGATAACACAGCGTCACGTAGGGCAACCGCCCCACTGCGACGCCGCGTTCGTCGAGGTCGTCGTCGGGAACGTCCCAGACCACCATGCAGTTCGCGTCGAAGCCGGTCGCGAGGTGGTTGACGACACAGCCGACCCGCTTGATACACCCCGTCGCCAGCAGCCGTTCGACCGCCGCCAGCACGCCCCCGACCGACGCGTCGAGGGCGTCGGCCACGTCCCGGTAGGGCGTCGCCGAAAGCGGGAACCCGTCCTGCACCTCCAGGAGGAGTCGCCGCTCCAGTTCCGAGAGGTCGACCGCTGCGCGCTCGCTGATCTGCGTCGCGTCGACGTCGGTCTCCTCCAGGCTCTCGCGGGCGAACCGGTCGGAGTTGACGACCGGGAACTCCAGGTCGATGTAAAAGTCCGTGAGCATGGGGAGGACGAGCACGTCGAGGCCGGTCTCGGCGGAGATCTCGGCGACGATGGCGTCGCGCCGCTCCTTCGAGGCGGCCGTGACAACGAACCACATGTTCCACTCGTGGTCGCGGGCGTAGTTGTGGTTGACCTGGCGGTAGCCGTTTACGACGTCCGCGACGTCGTCGAAGCGGTCCTCTGGGACGCGTACGGCCGCCAGCGTCGAACTCCCGACCACCGGCGGGTTGAGGACGGGCCCGAACCGCCGGAAGATACCCTCGTCGTAGAGCCGACGGACGCGCTCGAGCGCCTCCGGCCCCGAAACGCCGAGGTCGGCGCCGACCGCCTCGAACGGTCGTTCCTCGAGGGGGAACCCGCTCTGGCACCCGTCTATCAGCGCGGCGTCGACGTCGTCGACCAGACTCCGCCAGTCGCCCTCCCGGGTCATCGACGACGCTTGGGAACGGTCCGGTGTACCTCTTTCGACTCCAGCGCTCTCGCCCCGGAGGCAACCCCCGATGTTCGGGGGGACCCGACTGCGGGAAACGGGAGTCTTTAGCCGGCGGCGGCCCAACCCCAGGGTATGGCTCAGGCGACCCAGGAGTACGGCGACTGGCCGCTCAAGCGGCTGATGACCGAGGTCGTCGGCTCCGGACACAAGTCCGCCGACGACATGGACCGCGCGCAGGCCCGCGAGGCGATGCAGCGAATACTGGACGGTGCGCCGGACCACACGACGCTCGGCGCGTTCTGGCTGGCCAACCGCTGGAAGCGAAACACCCCCGAGGAACTCGGGGCGTTCGTCGACGTCATGCGCGAGGAGAGCGTCGAGACGGCCGAACCCGGCGTCGACCCGGTCGACTGCGGGGCGAACTACGACGGCAAGGGCCGCTCGGCGATACTGGGCGTCGCGGCGGGCGTCGTCGCCGCCGCCACGGGCACGCCCGTCGTCGTCCACAGCGGCGACCGCGTCCCCACACAGAAGCAAGACGCCTACAAACACGTGCTGGACGAACTCGGCGTCCGGACGGAACTCGCGCCCGCCGAGAGCGCGGCCATGGTCGACGACGTGGGCTTTGGCTTCTACTACCAGCCCGAATTCAACCCCGGGGTCGACGCCCTCTGGGAGCGTCGCGACCAGATGGGCGTCCGCTCGTTCGTCAACACCGTCGAGACGCTCGCCAACCCCGCCAACGCCGACGTCCACCTCGGCTCGTTCTACCACCTGCCGTTCGCGGTCAAGATGACAGAGACCCTCCAGGCGGCCGAGACCCAGGACGTCTCGCGGACCCTCTTCTTCCAGGGTATGGAGGGCTACGACGATATCAGACCCGGCACGACGGTCGTCGCGGAGTGGAACCGGGGCGACGAGGAACTCGACGACTTCGAGATCGAGACCGCAGCGTACGGCATGGACTTCGAGAGCGAGGACCTGGGCGTCGAGGACGTCGCCGCCGATTCGGCGGCGGTCACCGAGGCGGTCGTAACCGGCGAGCGCGACGACCGGTTCGCCGACGCGGTCGCGCTCAACGCCGCGCTCCGCATGTACGCCCGCGAGGACGCCGCCACGCTGGACGAGGGCCTCGATGACGCCCGGGCCGCTATCGACGACGGGAGCGCCGCCGCGGTCCTCGAGGACCTCCGGGCGTTCTGACTCCCGGACCCGTTGCGGTTCGGGCGGTGCTTTCATGCTCCGAGACGGTCAACGGCTGGCATGGACACGTTCGCGGGGTTCCGCCGGCCGGACGGCCGCATCGGCGTTCGCAACCACGTCGCAGTGTTGCCGACTTCGGTCGCGTCGAGCCCGGTCGCCGACGCCATCGCCGGCGAGGCGGGGTCGTGGGCGCGGGCGACGCCCCACCAGATGGGGACCAGCCAGCCCGACGCCGGGCGGGAGCGCACCCGAACCGTCCTCTCGGGGGTCGGTTCGAACCCGAACGTCGGGGCGGCGCTCGTCGTCGAACTCGGTACGGAGGACATCGACGCCGAAGGGCTGGCCGACGATATCGCGGCGTCGGGAACCCCCGTCGAGACCCTCGCCGTCCGGGAAGTCGGGGGCACCCGCGAGGCGGTCGAGCAGGGGGTCGACCGGGTCGGGGCCCTCCACGCGGAGATACGGGACCACGCGCGCGAGGCGGCCGACGCGAGCGAACTCGTCGTCGGCCTGGAGTGTGGAGGGAGTGACTTCACGAGCGGCCTCGCGTCGAACCCCGCGGTCGGGAGCGCCGCCGACCGGCTCGTCGATGCGGGCGGCGCGGCCTGCCTCTCGGAGACGCCGGAGTTCATCGGTGCCGAACACCTCATGGCCGAGCGGTGTGTCGACGCGGAGACCCGCGAGCGACTGCTCGACGCGGTCGACAGGCGCGAACGACTCGCCGAACTGATGGGGGCCGACCTGCGGGAGACCCAACCCACGCCGGGCAACCAGGAGGGCGGGCTCACCACTATCGAGGAGAAGAGCCTCGGCGCCGTCGCCAAGGGCGGGACGGCGCCGGTCCGCCACGTCGTCGGCTTCGGCAGGGAGATACCCGTCGGCGGCGGGTTGACGGTGATGGACTCGCCCGGCTACGACGTCGAGAGCGTCGTCGGCAAGGTCGCCGGCGGCGCGCAGGTGGTCGCGTTCACGACCGGCCGCGGGTCGACGACCGGCAACCCCGTCGCGCCGGTCGTCAAGGTGACCGCCAACCCCCGCACCGCCGACCGCCTCGCGTCGAACATGGACCTCGACGCGAGCACGGTCCTCGAAGGCGAGAGACTGGCCGACGCCGGCGAACGGGTCTACCGGACGCTGCTGTCGGTCGCCGACGGGACCCGGACGGCCGCCGAGCGGCGCCGCCTCAAGGAGTTCGCCATCAACGAGCGCCAGCCCCGCGAACTCGCCGCGATGGAGGGCGAGCGATGAAAGGCCGGACCGTCGACGACGTGGCGCTCGTGCTCGCCGACGACGACACCGTCGCGACCGCCGTGGCGGACATCGAGGCCGGCCGCCGCCTGGAGACGGGCGACTCGCCCGTCGTCGTCGCCGAGGAGATCCCTTTCGGGCACAAACTCGCCCTGCGCGACCACGCGGTCGGCGACCCGGTCCGCAAGTACGGCGAGGTCATCGGCGAGGCGACCGACCCCATCGAACGGGGCGAGTGGGTCCACACGCACAACGCCGACAGCAGACGCGCACAGGGCGACGTCGAGACCGCGGGGGGTCGGTCGTGACGGCCGCCGACGGGACGAGTGATGCGGATAGCGGCGACCGGGGTGACGTCCGGGACGCTCCCGAGGAGACCGTCGAGGCCCTCGACCGCGGTGACCGCGGCGTCGGCGTCCGGGACCGCGTGCTGGTGTTGCCGTCGGTCATCTGCTCGCGGGCGGTCGCCGACCGCATCGCCGACGCCGCACCGGGCGCGGTGAGCGCCCCCCACGACCACGGCTGTGGACAGATGGGCGAGGACAGGGCACAGACTCTCCGGGCGTTCCTCGGCGTCGGGTCGAACCCGAACGTCGCGGGCACCGTCGTCGTCGGACTGGGCTGTGAGGCGGTCCAGAGCGACGAGGTCGCGACGGAACTCGACGCGCTGGGCGTCCCCGTCCGGGAGCTGTCGATCCAGGGTGCCGGCGGGACCGACGCCTGCATCGACGCGGGGGTCCGGGCCGTCGCGGACCTTCGCGAGAGCCGCGACGCGGGCGCGACGACCGCTGCCCTGTCGGACCTGACAGTCGGCGTCGTCTCGGGCGACCTCTCGGTGTCGACGCGCGAGACGGCCGACCCGCTGGTCGGGGCGTTCGTCGACGACCTCGTCGCCGCGGGCGGGCGAGCGGTCGTCGCCGGCAGCGAGCGCGTCACCGCCAATCCCGACGCCGCCGTCGCGGCTGCCGGCCCGGAGAGTGCGACGCGAGCGGTGGCCGACCTCGTCGACCGCCACCGGGGCCAGCCGTCGCGCGCCAGTCGCGTCGGGCGCGCGGCCGGCGAACACGGTTTCGAGGCGGTGACGCGCGCGTGGGGCGACCCTCCGATAGGCGAGGTGCTGGCCTACGGCGAGCGGGCGACCCTCGACACGGGAGTGGCGCTGGTCGACGCTCCCTCCCGGTTCGAGGAGGCGGCGACGGCGCTCGCGGCGGCCGGCGCGCAGGTGGTCGTCCACGTCACCGGCGAGGGCGTTCCGACGGGCCACCCGGTCGTTCCCGTCTGCAAGGTGTCGGCCGACGACGCGACGCTGTCGGCCGTCGGCGACGACGTCGACGTGGACGCCCGGGCGGTGACGGCGGCCGACCTGCGCCGGCGGGTCCTGGCGGTCGCCGCCGGCGACCGAACCCGCGCCGAGGCACACGGTCTCGCCTCGATGGCGATCACCCGCGTCGGCCCCTCGATGTAGCGCCTCGCGGCGGGACCGGACGCGACGGACCGCCGCCGGACCAGCAGGGTTTAGTTCGCGCTCGCCGTTCTCGAAACCATGAGCGACCTGACCGCGACACTGCACACCTCCGAGGGGGCGATCGAAGTCGAACTGTACGACGAGCGCGCACCGAAGACCGTCGAGAACTTCGTCGGACTGGCGACGGGTGCGGACGACTACGAGAGCGCGACCGTCGGTCGGGGGACCGGCGCCTGGGAGGACCCCGACAGCGGCGAGAAGCGCGTCGACCCCCTCTATTCGGACATCGAGTTCCACCGCGTCATCGAGGACTTCATGATCCAGACCGGCGACCCCACCGGGACCGGCCGCGGCGGTCCCGGCTACACGTTCGACGACGAGTTCCACCACGAGCTGCGCCACGACTCGGCGGGCACCCTCTCGATGGCCAACCGCGGCCCCGACACCAACGGCTCGCAGTTTTTCCTCACGCTCGACGCCCAGTCCCACCTGGACGACAAACACGCCGTCTTCGGCGACGTCATCGAGGGCATGGACGTCGTCGAGACCATCGGCAACGTCGAGACCGACCCCAGCGACCGCCCGATCGACTCCGTCGTGCTCGAATCCGTCGAGATCCACGACTGACCGGCCTCTCCGCACGCGAGCGTCGGTCCCGCCGGCCTCTCCGCTCGGCCCGACAGCGACGGTGCCCGGCAGACCGGACGGCTCGCAGCGCCCGCTGGCATTCGGTATCACCGTGTGAAACGCGACGACTGCGTCGACTGTGCCCATATTTAGCACCCTCAAGAAGCGACTGGATCAATTTTCCGTCTGGCGGTTAGTCCCCCTCATGTGTGAAATTAAATAAGATCGGGTACGCATCGTAAGGTGATCCACTGATACTGCCGAAAACGCACGGTAAAAACGTCTATCAAGCAGTTTTAGGCATCTACGAAACGACCGAGAACCACCGGAAGAATTTCCGCAGAACTGCTCACACGTCATGTTAGTTTATCAATAATATCTCGGAAACCGCCGGACGAAAAAAGGATGAGATCTACTCTGAATGGTCTAAATATGAGACTGTGAACCGTCTCAGTCCTCGACCGTCGAGGCCGACTGCAAACTGTCCGCGGCTTCGGTCCGGCCGTGGAGGTGACAGGCTGCGAGGTGTGCCTCGCCCACCTCGTCGAGGCCCGGCGCCTCCTCCTCGCATATCGTCCCGAACTCCTCGGCGAGTCGAGTCTGTGCGCTCTCGAAGTCCCGGGCGACGACCTCCGCGAGGGCGTCCGAGAGGACGGACTCGGCCCGCGGGTTCGAGAGGCGCTCGGGTATCTCGAACTCCTCGCGGATCGCACGGATAGTCTCCTCGTCG
>JAZKRZ010000057.1:0-17554 GCA_036626395.1 Haloarculaceae archaeon | reverse complement strand
GCCCCGCTCGCCACAGCCGATGTAGACGACGATGTCGGCGTCGGCGAACTTCGCCAGCGACTGCTGGGTGACCGTCTTCCCGGAGCCGAAGGGCCCGGGGATGGCGGCGGTCCCGCCCTTGGCCAGGGGGAACAGGCCGTCGAGGATGCGCTGGCCCGACGTCAGCGGCTCCGTGGGGGTCTGTTTGTCGACGGTCGGGCGGGCCTCGCGGACCGGCCACTCCTGGCGCATCGCCACGTCGGCGCCGTTGTCGAGTTCGACGACCGACTCCTCGACGGTGAAGTTGCCCGACTCGACGGTCTCGACCTCGGCCGTCTCGCCCGCCTCGATGGCGTCGGGCGGCACCATCACCTTGTGGTCGATACTCGCCGTCTCCGGGACCGTGCCGACGATGTCGCCGCGGCCGACCTCGTCGCCTGCCTCGACGTCGGGTTCGAACGCCCAGGTCCGCTCCAGGTCGATACCGGGGGCGTCGACGCCGCGGTCGAGGAACGCCGACCCCATCTTGTCCTCGAGGACGTCCAGCGGGCGCTGGACGCCGTCGTAGATGGAGTCGAGCATCCCGGGCCCGAGGTCGACCGACAGGGGCGCGCCGGTCCCCTCGACGGGTTCGCCCGGCGCGACCCCCGAGGTCTCCTCGTAGACCTGGATGGTCGTGATATTACCTTCGATCTCGATGACCTCGCCCATCAGTCCCTCGTCGCCGACGTAAACGACGTCGTTCATCTTCGCGTCCAGGTCTCGGGCCTGGACGACCGGCCCGGAGACGCTCTCGATGACGCCGTCCTCGCGTACTGTCGTGTCTGTAGCTTGGCTCATGTTAGTCCTCGGCCATCAGGTCGATCCCGATGGCGCGTTTGATCTGCTCGCGGAGCCCCTCGGACCCCCCGTCTCCGCCGAGGGTCACGACGACGGGCTCCACGCTCGTTTCGACGTCCGACCGCACGTTCCGGGAGAGGACATCGAGGTCCTCGGAGTGCATCACGACGATGCCGACGTCCTCGTCGTCGAGCATCTCCCGGACGGCCGTGTCGAGCTGTTCGTCTTTCTCCTCGTCGGTGATGTTCGCGAACTTGCGGACGCCGGCCAGCCGAAATCCCGTGGTGAAATCCGGGCTGCCGACGACGGCGATCTCCTGGCTCATAGTATCACCAGTTCGGACTCGATCTCCTCGGGGGCGAGCCCGGCCTCGCGACCGCGTGCGATCGCCCGGATGTTGTCCACCTCCCGCTCTTTCGCGAGCACGAAAGAGAGGATCGGACACACCGACAGCGGGTAGCGGTTCGAGAGCGTGTCGGCGTACTCCAGGAGTGCCGCGTCCAGGGCGTGCTCGAACTGGATGAGGCTGTCGGCGGACTCGAGCGTCCCGAGCGCGTCGTCGAGTTCGTCGCCGTAGGTGCTCTCGCGGATGTGTTCCACGAGCTGTGACTCGTCGGCCGCGAGCTGTCGCAACTCCTGTTCGTCGAAGAGGCGGCCGCCCTCGATGTAGTACTCCGAGGGGTCCATGTCGGCGCCCGACCGCGCCAGCCGGAGCGCGTTCCGGAGGTTGCGGAAGTCGATCTCCGCCTCCAGGAACTCGATGTACAGCCCTGTCGCGCGGTCGGGTTCGTCGGGCAGCCCCGCGATGAGGTACTCGTAGAACGTCCGGTCCAGGGCGTTCTCCAGCGGGACCAGCACGCCCGTCTCCTCGTAGTCTTCCAGGGCCGCCGCCAGCGGGTCGCCGAACACCGTCCGGTCGAGCGTGGCGACGACGTCCTCGACAGACCCGGCGTCGAGCAACGCCTCCAGCAGGTCCGCGGAGAACTCGCCGGCGTCGATGAGGTCGGCCTCGACGGTGTCGCGGTCGGCGTCGGTGTAGACCCCCCGCAGGACCGTCTTGACGTTCCAGACGTCGAACTTGCGCAGGTACCGGGCGACGTAGTCGTACAGCGTCCCGTTCGCCCAGCGCAACAGGTCGTCGAAGTCGTCGGCCAGGTCCTCGTTGAGGGCGTACTCGATGAGGTCGACGCCGGAGTGGCGCGAACCCAGCCGGTTCATCGCCGCCTCGTACTCGCTTTCCTCCATGAACCGGGCGATCTCGCCGGTGCCCATCCGGACCAGTTTCCGGTAGTCGTCGTCGTCGAACAGTTTCGACCGGCGCGACCGCACCCGCGCGGTCACGTACTCGTAGTTGCTGCTCTGGTAGTCCTGGGTGCTCATTGCTCGAACAGTCTGTCGCTGACCTCGCGGAGTTCGTCCTCCCAGACGTCCGAAAGCACCGAGTCGAACGTGTTGTTCACGCGGACCCGGGAGGCCTCGCTCCGGACGACGACGCCGCCCAGACAGGCGTACTCGCCGCCGTACTCGAAGCCGTACTCTTCGGCCAACTCGGTCAGCAGCTCCTCGTCGTCGGCGCGGCCGTGGACGGTGACGCCCTCGTCGCCCTCGAACTCGGCCGCGGCGGCGTCGAGCAGTTCGCGGGTGAGTTCCTCGCGGGTGTCCGGGTCGAGGTCCGCCAGTTCGGCCTCGACGGCGTCGCGGACCTCCGAGAGGACCGACTGGCGGGCCTCCAGACGCTCCTGTTTGGCCTCGAGCTTGGCGCTGGAGACGCGCTGTTCGCGCTCCTGTTCGATGGTCGCCTCGGCCTCCGCGAGGCGCTCTTCCTCGATCGCCTCGGCGTCGGCCTCGGCCTCGGCGACGATCTCGTCCGCTTCCTGCTGGGCCTCCTCGCGGATCTCTTCTGCACGCGCGCGGGCTTCGTCTCGGATGTCCTCTACGACGGTATCGAGGCTCATTGTTGGAACTCGCGTCCGTCTGTTAGGCCACGAAGATCGTGACGAACGCGATGATAATGAGCGTCTCGGGCAGGGCAGTGAAGATGAGCGCCGGAACGAGCATGTCGCGGTCCTCGGCGACCGCACCCACCGCGGCGGCCCCGATCGAGCGCTGTGCGATGCCGGTCCCGAGCGCGCCGAGACCGACTGCGATCGCGGCGGCGGCGGTCGGTTCGAGTGCGGGTGCTCCCTGCTGCAGTGCGACTGCGGCCAGCTGTGTAGCGAAATCTATCATGGGTCTGGATTCACTCGCGAGTTGCGTTTCCGTACGGTCTCACGTTTGCCCTATCGTAGGCTTAAAGCTTCCCAAATCGGACGGGTGACACGCCAGTAATCCGGTATTTCGGCCGATGACTCCGTGGGATTCATCCACACGACGCCCGGGACGAGCGTCCGCTCGTGCCGGGTGGACGGGCGAAGCCCGGGCGGCCCTTCTCGACGCGACTGACCCGCCGCGATGGCTCCGTGGCGACAGCTGTCGGAAACGAGTCGACGAGCGAAAACGGAACGCTGCCCGTCGGAGTTCATACTGTCGGACACAAGTTCGTGAACGGGGGATCCGCTGTTCGGGGATGAACCGTCACAGAAACCCCGAAACAGTCATTGTACGGTGGCATTGCGTGTGTCCGACAGTATCAGGACTGCTCGTCGGTGTAGGTCCGCTCGCTCCCGAACGGGTTGTAGGTGCGGCCGTTGCCCTCGTAGAACTTCGAGAAGAACTCGAAGTACTCCAGGCGGATGGACTGGATGCCCGAGGAGGTCACGCCGAGCGCGAGGACGATGAGGTGTCCGACGACCAGGACGACCACGCCGAAGACGACCATCAGCGGGCCCATGTGGACCATCCCGGGGAAGAGGAGTTCGCTGACCTCGTGGCCGTGGTACGTGACCGTTCCAGCCGTGGTGGCGGGATCGGGCGGGGTGCCGGTGAGTCCGAAGTGCCACTCGGCGCCGTGACCGGTCGGCTCCGCGTAGGCCCCCCAGAACAGGAGGTTCACGGCGAAGGCCATCCCGGCCTTGGCGAGGAGGACCGCGGCGATCCGCAGGTACGACAGCGCGTGGGCCAGCACCTGGTGGATCTCGATCAGTTCGTAGGCCGGTCCGAGCGCGAGAAACACCATCCCGAGGCCGACCATCCCGAGGCCGACCCAGCCGAACACGGCCGGGAAGCCGGTGAAGCCGACGTCGAGCGTCGGGTTCGCGCCGCTGAACGTCTCGAACAGCAGCGGCGGCTTGGCGCCCGCGAACAGCCGCGAGAACACGAACAGCCAGAGGCCGTTCAGCGCCAGGAGCCACGAGCCCGACTCGAGGACGGCCTCCCTGGTCCCGTGGAGCGCCCGGTTCTCGACGAACTCGAGCACGTAGGCCACGTTCATGTGGACCACGCCGAAGAGGGTGGTGACGATGAACCACGTGCTCGCCCAGTAACTCGTCGCCGGCGAGAGCCCCTTCTCGATGGGCGCGTGCTCCAGGCCCACGACCCCCTCCCAGAACTGGGAGGCGATCAGATGAAGCCCGAAGACCTCGCCGTAGAGGACCCCGAATATCGTCGTCATCGCGCCGGCCGCGAGCGTGATGAGTCCGAACCGCTGGAAGGCCTGGGAGTCGAAGTTGGCGTACATGTAGTAGCCGATACCGCTGTAGATCAGGCCGTAGCCGACGTCGCCGATGATGAACCCGAACATCAGCGGGAAGGTGAGCAGGAGCACGATAGTCGGGTCGAACTCCGAGTAGTTCGGCCGCCCGACGGCCTCGGTCAGCAACTCGAAGGGTTCCGCGAGACCGGGGTTGTCCTGGATGACCGGCGGGTCGTCCTCGCCCATCGTGACGACGCCGCCGTCGGACCGGACTTCCTCGGCGCCCCCGTCGGCGGTCGCCTCGATTGGTTCGGGCTCTTCCTCGCTGGTCTCGTCGCTCTTGTCGTCGGCCGCGTCGGCCGCCCCGCCGCTGCCGGCGGCCGCGCCCGACTCCGCGTGGTCGACCTCCTCGTGGGTCTCGGCGTGTCCCTGACTGTTGTAGGCGGCCTGTTCGAGTTCCTCGACGTCGGCGTGGTCGCCGACGGCGTCGTCGACGGCCGCCTCGAACTCGTCGACGCGCTCGGTCGGGATCCACCCCTCGGCGACGAACGCGTTGCGCGTCGTCGCAAACGAGAGCGGGGCCTCCGCCTTCTGGGCCTCGATCGAGAGTTTCTCCTCGGCCGCCAGCAGGAACCCCGCGGCGTCGTACCGCATGTCCTCGACCTCCTGTTCGACCGTCTCCAGGTTCGCCTCGACCTGTTCCTCGCGGTGTTCGAGGCTCGCGAGCGCGTCCTCGGGGTCGCCCTCCTCCCGGGGCACTTCGAGTTCGCTGAACTCCGCCTCGACGAGCGCCTCGGAGAGTTCGCTCTCGTCGGCGTGGGCGAAGGCGGCGACGACGTCGCCCTCGGCGAAGACCTCGACGGCGCCGTCGACGCCCGCCAGGGCCTGGCGGACGGAGTCGGCGTCGCCCTCGCCGACCGCGACCGACAGCGAGTCGTAGCCGTACAACAGGTCGAGGTCGATACCCAGCCGCGCGAACGGCTCGAGCGCCTCCTCGCGCTCCTCGATGTCACGGAGGTCGGAGCGCAACTCCGCGCGCCGGTCGTCGAGTTCGTTGGCCTCGACGCGGATCCCCTCTAGCTCCTCGTCGAGCGCCTCGTCGGTGACGATCCGGCTGGGACCGGCGTCCGCGTCGGTGACGCCGAGGATGCTCTTGAGCGAGCGGACAGTGACGAGTTTCTCGGAGGCCTCGTCGCCGCCCGCCATCGGGGAGCCGTTGTCGAAGCCCTCCCAGTGGCCGTCGTAGTCCGAGAGGTGGACGAGGTACAGGTCGTGAACCGCCTCGACGACGTCGCCCATGACGGCCTTCGAGCCCGTCACGGACACCTTGCTCATTCGCTTAGGTCTGAGCATGCACCGCCTCCTCGAACTGTGAGACGACGTACTCGACCACCGCCTCTTTCCGTTTCTCGGCCCGCGCTTCCAGTTTTTCGCGCTCCTTGCGGCCCTCTTCGAGGATCCGCTCGCGCTCTTTTTCGACCTCCTCGCGAGCCGCCTCGATCTCGCCTTCGGCGTCCGCGTTGGCCTGTTCGCGGGCCTCCTCGCGGATATCGTCGGCTTCCTCGCGGGCGTTCGCGACGATCTCCTCGGCCTCCTCCTCGGCCTCGGCGACGATCTCGTCTGCCTCCCGTTCCGCCTCCTTGATACGGTCGAGAACCTCTGGCCTCGGCATTTATCGTCCGGACATCCGGACAGCGGCTATTTGGTAGTTGCGAAGTGTCGCCGCGTGGCGACGGGGCCCGGCGCGTCCGGGGAACGCCGGCGGCCGACACGGCGGGAAACGGGGGAATTATGCCGTCCTGGGACTAACCGCCGTCGATGAGCCTGCTCATGGGGGTCCTCGAGAACAAAGCGCGCGCACGCCTGTTCTACAGGTACCTCTCGACGGTCTACGACGAGGTCAACCGGTTCATCTGGACCGAGGAGATGCGACGGGAAGCGCTGGGCCTGCTGAGTCTCGACCGCGACGACCGGGTCCTGGACGTCGGCTGTGGCACGGGCTTTGCCACCGAGGGACTCCTGGACCACGTCGACACCGTCCACGGGCTGGACCAGAGCGTCGACCAGATGGAACGCGCCTGGGAGAAGTTCGGCAAGCACGGCCGCGTCCGCTTCTACCGGGGCGACGCCGAACGGCTCCCCTTTCGCGACGACACGTTCGACGTCGTCTGGTCGTCGGGGTCGATCGAGTACTGGCCCAACCCCGTCGACGGCCTCGCGGAACTGCGCCGGGTCGCGAAACCCGGCGGCCAGGTGCTGGTCGTCGGGCCGAACTACCCCTCGCGGCGCGTCTTCCAGCGGCTCGCGGATGCGATCATGCTCTTTTACGACGAGGAGGAGGCCGACCGGATGTTCCGCGAGGCCGGGTTCGATGAGTTCCGCCACCTGACCCAGGGCCCGGCACACAGCCCCGACATCGCGCTCACGACCGTCGCCGAGGTCCCCGAGTAAGCGAACGGTCGCGTCACCGCGGCTCGACTCTGACCGAGGCGACGCCCTCGTCCGTGCTGACGACGACGGTGCCCGCCGGGTGCGGGCCGGTCGTCCAGAGTTCGCCGTCCGCGCCGGTCGCCCCGACGCGATACCCGTCGACGGTGACGGTGCCATTCAGTGGCTGGCCGGTCACCGGGTCCGTCGCGACCACCTGCATGGGACCGGTCGAGTACGTGACGTTCACGCGGAGCGCGACCGAGGCCGTCTGGTTGCGCACGGTCTCGACCGGGACGCGGTTCGTCCGGAGGACCTGCTGTTCGCGGAAGACGTTGCGCGTCGCGCCGTCGAGGTGGGTGGTCAGCCGGCCCTGACTGTGGTCGATGGCGACGGTGTAGACCGCGGTGGTCCCCTCCCGGGAGAGTTCGGGACTGGTCCCCCGGTAGGCCCAGGGGTAGAGCTGGCGCGCCCGGTCGTTGGCGGGGTTGAGTCCCGTCGGGTCGTCGTCGGTGACGAAGCCGTCCTCGCCGCCGCGGTCACGGTTCGCCCCGAGGTAGGCCTCGCGGTAGAACCGCTCGCCGTCGGTGGTCGTCACCACGAGGCCGGACGGCGAGGTGAGCGTGTAGACGCCGGTCGCGGGAGCGGTCCCGACCATCGACCGCCGCGTCTCGGCGCGGACGCGACTCCGGAGCGGGATGAGGTCGGCCCGGCGGTTGTTGATCCGGGTCTGGAGCTCCCCCGGCAAGATCAGTCCGGCGCGGTCGAGGATGCGCTCGAACTGTCGCTGGACCGACCGGGCGCTGGCGTCGGTCCGCGCGAGTGCGGCGACGAACCCGCGGGCGGTGAGTTCGCCGTCGTTGTACGCGTCGATGGCCGCCGACTGCCGGCGTTCCAGCGCGTCGATGCGGGCGGCGAGGCGGTCGACCTCGGCGCGGACGACCGCGACGCGCTCTCGCTGGGTAGTCGCGTTGGCGTAGGCGGCGCCGAACGACCGGCTCGCGTAGTCGGCCCGCAGGTCGGAGACCGCCGTCGCGACCGCGGTCGAACCGTCGAGCGAGGCCTCGCTGTAGCCGCCGCGCTGGACGTCGACACCGCGGATGTCGAGGAAGTTCGTCGTGTTCGACTGGGCTCTGATAACCGGGAGCGTTCCGGTATCGGCACCGCGCTCGCTCGGTGCGGGCAGGTCGGCAGTCGCCGGCACCGCGGCCGCCGGCGTCACGACCACCACCGCGAGGGCGAACGCGAGGAGGGCAGAGCGTGCGGGTCGCATCTGTCCCCACTTCCGCGCCCGATTACAAAAAAACCGGCTATGCTCCCTACGCGCCGAGAGGGGCGGAGACGTTTTATCGGGCGCCGAGACGTTTTAATGGAAAGGGTTTTGAGCGCGGCAGGGGATGTGCCGGACGTATGGCCCCGCGGTCGTTCGCCGCCCTCTCCGTCCTCGTCGTCGCCCTCCTGGCTGCGCCGGTCGCCGGCCTGGGGAGCGGCGTCCCCGGAGCGACGGCCGGCGGCGCGGCGGCCGGAGCGGTCCAGGAGGCGACCACCACCGGGACGGGCAGTCCGGCGACTGCCACGCCGACGACAGTCGACCGGTCGACGCTCCCGCCCTCGGTGGTGACCTGGCGCGTCCAGCTCCGGCCCAACGGGAACGCCCGCTGGACCGTCTCGGCGACGGTCCCGATACGCGACGCCAACGACGCGGCGGCTTTCGACGACCTCGCCGCGTCGTTCGACGACGTCGAGAACCCGCTCGCCCTCGATTTCTTTCGCGCCGCCGCGACGGAAGCCAGCGCCGCCACCGGACGCGAGATGGGCATCACCGACGTCTCGCGGTCTGCCGGGCGCGAGAACGGGACCGGGACGCTCGCCGTCTCGTTCCGGTGGTCGAACTTCGCACGCGTCCGGGGCGACCGCCTCTCCGTCGGTGACGGGTTCAACACGACTGGCGGAACGTGGCTCCCGGCGCTGACCGAGCGCCAGACCCTCGTCATCGTCCCCCCGACGGGCTACGGCGTCACCAGCGCACCCTCCGTGGGGATCACCGACGGCGCCGCTCGCTGGGAGGGCCCCTACAACTTCTCGGGACGCGAACCGTGGGTCGTCTACTCCGGGGCGGCCCCGACGACGATGCCGACGACCACGCCGGCAAGCCCGGGCTCGACGGCGTCTCCCGGAACCGGCTCGCCCGGTACTGCCACACCGGACGGTCCCCTGGGGTCGCTGTTGCCCGTCGTCGGCCTGGCGGCCCTCGCTGGCGTGGCCGCCGCCGCGCTCGTCGTCTACATGCGGAGAGAGGACGGCGGTATCGGCCCCATCGGGGGGGCCGACGACGACGGCACCGCCGGGACGAGCGCGGCCGCCGCCGCGGGTTCAGGTGCCGAGGACGCCGCGAGCAGCGGAGCCGGCGGCGCCCCGGCCGCGGGTGCGAGCGCCGACGCCGACGGAGGCGACGACACCGACGACACGGGGGACGAGGTCGACGAGGAGCTGTTGAGCGACGAGGAGCGCGTCGAGCGACTCCTGGAGCGCAACGGCGGCCGGATGAAACAGGCCACCATCGTCACGGAGACCGGCTGGTCCAACGCGAAAGTCTCCCAGTTGCTCTCCTCGATGGCCGAGGAGGGACGGATCGACAAGCTCCGGATCGGCCGCGAGAACCTCATCTCCTTCCCCGACGAGGACGTCACCGACGTCGACTCCTCCTCGGAGTGAGCGCGAGACGAGCGGCGTCTCGGAGCGTCCCGGCGACCTCCTGGACCACGTGGTGACCGCTCCCGGGTCCCGCGGCGGCCGGTCCCGGAGTCCGTGGCGCCCGCTGGCCCGTCGCGTGTTCCACTGCGCGTGCGTTTCTCGCCGTGCGAAAACGTTTATCGGCGAACCGCACCCATACCAGGGTATGCAGCTACTCGTACCGGTGACCGACGCCGCGGCGGTCGACGACGAGTTCGAGATCGACGGGCTGGCCGTCGACGAACGCTACCTGACGTACGACATGAACGAGTGGGACGAGTACGCCGTCGAGGCGGCCGTCCGGATCGCCGAGGACGGCGACGACGTCGAGGTCGTTACAGTCACGGTCGGGCCCGAACGCGTCGAGGAGACGGTGCGGCAGGCCCTCGCGAAGGGTGCCGACCGCGCCGTCCGGGTCTGGGACGAGGACCTGGCCGCACGGGACCTGCTCGACGCCCGAGCGAAAGCCGCCCTCGTCGAGGCGGTCGCCCGCGACGTCGACCCCGACCTCGTCCTCACGGGCGTCCAGTCGGGCGACGCCGGCTTCGCCGCGACCGGCGTGACGCTGGCCGAACGGCTGGGCTACGAGTGGGCGGCCGTCGTCAACCAACTCGACCTGGACCGCGAGGCCTCGGAACGAGCGAGCGGTGAAACCGCGAGCAGCGCGGGCGTCGCGCACGTCCACCGCGAACTGGAGGGCGGCGTCGAGGAGGTCACCGACGTGGAACTCCCGGCGGTGCTCACGATCCAGACGGGGATCAACGAGCCCCGGTACGCGAGTCTGCGCGGGATCCGCCAGGCCCAGACCAAACCCCTGGAGGTACGGACGCCGGCGGACCTGGGTGTCGACGAGGCCGCCCTCGACTCGGCGCTGTCCTGGACCGGGACGCGCGAACCCGAGAGCGAGGGCGAGGCGACACTCTTCGAGGGCGACGCCGAGACGACCGCCGGTGAACTCGCCGGCGTCCTCCGCGAGCAGGGGGTGGGTCAATGATCCTGGCCGTCACCGAGCACCGCCGCGGCGAGTTGCGCGACGTGAGCCTCGAACTCCTCTCCGCGGGGCGGGACCTGGCCGACGCCCTGGGGACGGACCTGCACGTCGCGGTCGTCAGCGGCGACGTCGAGCGCTACGCGGCGGAGCTCAACCGCGAGGGCGTCGACGCGATACACACCGTCGCGCACGGCGAGGAGTTCAACCACGGCGTCTACGTGCAGGCGCTGGCGGCGCTCGCGGGCGAGGTCGACCCGCAGGTCGTGCTCGCGCCCCACACCGTCAACGGCCTGGACTTCGCGCCGGCGCTGGCCTCGCGGCTGGAGTACCCGCTCGTGACCGACGCCGTCGCGCTCGACGTCGACGGCGACGCGCTGGCGGTCGACCGCGAGATGTACGGCTCGAAGGTCGAGACGACCATCGAGGTGCCCGCCGAGCGGGCGCTCGTGACCGTCCGGCCCACCGAGTGGCCCAGAGCCGAGGGGACCGCCGACGCCACCGTCCAGGCGTTCGACGCCCCCATCGACGAGTCGGCGGTCCGCTCGACGGTCACGGGCTTCGAGGAGGCCGCGGGCGGCGACGTCGACATCACGGAGGCGGACGTGCTCGTCTCCGTGGGGCGGGGCATCGGCGAGGAGGAGAACCTCGACGTCGTCCACGACCTGGCCGACGCGCTGGACGCGACCGTGTCGGCGTCGCGACCGGTCGTCGACAACGGCTGGCTCCCCAAGAACCGGCAGGTCGGCCAGTCCGGCAAGGTCGTCACGCCCGACGTCTACATCGCCGTCGGCATCTCCGGCGCTGTCCAGCACGTCGCCGGTATGAAAGGCGCCGACACCATCGTCGCCATCAACAACGACCCCAGCGCCCCCATCTTCGACATCGCCGACTACGGCATCGTCGACGACCTGTTCGAGGTCGTGCCGGCGTTGACCGAGCAGTTCAGCTGAACGTCAGTCGCGGTCGGGTAACTCGGTGCCACACCGGGGGCAGAATTGCTTCTGGACGACGTGTTCGTCCCCGTCGACGGTGACCTTCCGTCCGCAGTTCTCGCATTGGATCTTGGACATTCTGAGTTTGCTAGTCTCGTGGCACCTGGCTAGTCGAAATCAGAGCCGGAGCGGTATCAATCTATGCCCGGGACCAGTTTCGGGATCCGGAACCGCGGCGGGCGATTCGGGCGCACGATGTGTAGTTTCGTCCGGCTCCCCGCGGAACCGCGACCGCCGCTACCGGGTCTTCAGACGCGAACCGCTGGATTCCGGCTCTGGTGGGTTTCTCGCACAGATCTAGCAGTTCGAGACTGGGACAACACGAGGCGACCCGGAGACGTTCACCACATCACGCGGGGTTCGATAGTTTGTTTCTGACGCGGCAAGCGCGTATCGGACACTGATACGAAGTTCTCTGCGGTGGGCATCCGTCGGGTGCTGACGGCACGAGGCGGTTCACGCGAGCGACCGAAGGTGGTTCGTCAGGTATAGGGGACAGGGCTCCTGAGTCCCGGTGAGATGGAGTATCTGGAGCGGCGTCGGGGACGGGTCGAGGACCGCATCGAGGCGGTCCTGGCCGAGGTCGACCCCGACGAACTGGGCGCGGAGGTGGAACACGTCGTGCTCTCGGGGGGGAAGCGGGTACGGCCGACCGTCACCGTGCTGGTCTGTGAGGCGCTAGGGGGCGACGTCGAGGACGCGGTGGACTTCGCGGTGGGGATCGAACTCGTCCACAGCGCGTCGCTGGTCGTCGACGACATCATCGACCGCTCGGAGTTGCGGCGGGGGACCCCGTCGGCGTGGGCCGAATACGGCCACGGCCCGGCGATCATCGCCAGCGACGGCCTGCTCGGGGAGGCCTTCGCTCTCTTTTCGGCCGACGAGCGGGCGATGCAGGCTGTCTCGGAGGCGATGGTCGAACTCGGCGAGGGCGAGGCGACCGAACTAGTCGCCCAGCCCGCGACCGAGGCGGAGTACATGGACCTGGCGCGCCGGAAGACGGGTGCGCTCTTCCGGGCCGCCGCGGAACTGGGCGCCATCGCCGCCGACGCCGACGCCTACACCGTCGAGCGGTTCGGCACCTACGCCGAGCGCGTAGGCGTGGCCTTCCAGATGCGCGACGACGTGCTGGACGCGACCGCCGACTCGGCGGACCTGGGCAAGCCGACCGGCCACGACGCCGCGATGGAACGGCCCTCGCTCGTGCAGGTGGCCGACCTGACACACGAGGAGGCAAACGAACGCGCACGCGAGGAGTCCGACACCGCCCTGACCGCGCTCTCCCGGGTCGACGTCGCCGACACGCAGGCCCTGGAGTATCTCCAGGACCTCGCGGAGTTCGTTGTCGTCAGAGAACGGTAGCCGCTCTTCTCGGCGTCGGGTGGTTGATTGCGGTCTCTCGCCCGCGGACGGCGAAAGCCCTCGGACCGCTGGCCAGCGCGCGCCACGACGGTCCGTTCCCTGGCTTCAGACCGACCGCCGAGTCTCGCCCTCCACGAGCCGTTCGAGGTGCTCGGGCGGGACGGACCCGCGGGCGGCGTGACCGTCGTAGACAAAGGTCGGGACGCCGGTAATGCCGCGGGCCTGGGCGCGGGCGGCGACCTGCGCGTCGAAAGAGTCCACTTCGGGCACCTCGTCGATGCCGAGCATCTCGTCGGCGCCGTACTCCTCGCGTCGCTCCTGGTAGGCCGACAGCGACTCCCGCCCCAGATAACAGAACGGACAGACGTAGTCGGAGTAGACCGTGATGGCGTCGTCGGCGTCGTCGGCGTCGGAACCGGTTTCCGTGGACATGCGACCCTGTAGGCGGTCGAGTCGGAAAAAGCGTCGGCGGGTTGGCACGGCGGGTCGAAAGGGCTTATCGGGGCGAACACCAATCCCGGGTATGGACGAGTTCGCGGCGGAGACGAAAGTCGAGTGGCGCGAGTGGGGGCCCGAGGCGTTCGCCGTCGCCGAGCGGTCGGGCAAACCCGTGTTGCTCGCGCTGACGGCGCCGTGGTGCGAGGACTGCCGCGAGATGGACCGGACCACCTACGCCGAGCCCCGGATCGCCGCGAACGTCAACGACGGGTTCGTCCCGGTCCGCGTGAACGTCGACCGCCACCCGCGAATCCGGGACCGCTACAACATGGGCGGGTTCCCCTCGACCGTCTTCACGACGCCCGACGGGACCGTCATCACCGGTGCGACCTTCCTGGGGATCGACGGGTTCCGGGAGATCCTGGACGCCGTCCGGCGGACCTGGGACGGCAAGGGGGCCGACGCGGGGTCGGTGCCCCGGCCGCTCCGGAACGCCGAACCGCCGGGCGGGGAGCTGTCGGCCCGCGTCGAGGAACACATGGTCGAGCAGTTGCTGGCGGCCTACGACGACGAGTTCGGCGGCTGGGGCTCCGGCGCGAAGTTCCCGCTGCCCCGGACTATCGAGTTCGCGCTCGTGCGAGCGCGCGACCAGGCGACCCGCACCCTCGAAGCGGTCCGGACGCGTCTGGCGGACACGGTCGACGGCGGCTTTTTCCGGTTCGCGCGCAATCGCAACTGGGCCGACCAGCAACGCGAGAAGCTCACGGACGAGAACGCGGCGCTGGTGCGGGCGTTCGCCCACGGCTACCGCTACACCGGCGAGGAAGCCTACCGCGACACCGCACTGCGGGGCGTCGAGTACCTCACGACCGACCTCTGGACGGGCGGGGGCTTTGCGGCGAGTCAGGGGGGAAACGACGCGTACTACCGCCTGGAGGCGACCGAGCGCGCCGACGCCGAGCAACCGTCGGTCGACACCACGGTACTGGCGGGCCACAACGCGCTGGCGGTCGACGCCATGCTGGCGGTCGCGGCCTACACGGACGACGAGCGCGCGCACCGGTTCGCCGAGCGGGGTCTCGAGGCCGTCGACGGCCTCGTCCGCGAGGACGGCGCGGTGGTCCACTACCGCGACCCCGGAGACCGCGAGGAGGGCGACGACAGCGCAGGCAGCGACGACGCGGCCGAGACCGGCGAGGCGGGGCTGCTCGTCTCCCAGGCACGCGTGCTCGTGGCGCTGACGACCGCCGGGCAGGTGCTGGGCGACGCCGGTCGGGCGCGCGAGGTGGCCGACTACGCGGTCGAGACGCTCCAGGCGGAGTCGGGCGCGTTCCGCGACGGGGCGACCGCGGGGCCGGGCCTGCTCGACCGCCCGCTCTACCCGCTGGACGCGAACGCCGAACTGGCCGACGCGCTCGTGGACCTGTGGGCGCTCACCGACGAGGACCGCTACCGGTCGGCGGCCCGGGAGGCGCTGGCGGCCTTCGCCGGAGCCACCGACCGGATGGGCGTCGAGGTCGCACACTTCGCCTCGGCAGTCGCTCGCGCCCGCGACCCGCGGGTCGTCGCCGTCGGCGCGCCGGCCGGCAGTGACCTCCACCGGGCCGCACTCCGCCTCGCCGACCACGAGACGGCTGTCGTCCCCGGCGACGACCGCGCACCCCGGGGGGAGGCGGTCGCCCTCGACGACGGGACCGAGAGCGGTCGGGCCAGCGACCCCGCCGGACTGGAGCGCGTCCTCACCGACGCCGACTGATCCGGACGGCTGGACGTCGGTGCCGTATCGACCACACGGGCTCGTGCGGTCCGCCCGGGACACAGTGACTGCAATCCGTGTGACGCCCCGTCCGCTGCCGGGACCGCGCTCGCGGACGTCCACCGGAGGACACGGGAACCACTTTCCAGGCGTGTAAACGTTCGGAACGTTTTTGTTTCGCTGTCCCGGACGGGGAACGATGGCAAGTCTCAGGGACCTCGGCCTCTCGGAGTACGAAACTCGGGCTTATCGGTCGTTGCTGGAGACGGGACCGACAACCGCGAAGGAGTTGTCACGGGCGAGTGACGTCCCGATGGGGCGGATCTACGACGTCCTGAACAGTCTGGAGACACACAGTCTGGTGCGCAGCCAGACGGCGAGCAGGCCCAAGAAGTACGTCGCCGTCGAGTCCGAGACGGCGCTGGACCGGTTGCTCGCGGACAAGAAACAGGAACTCGAACAGCAGGCCCAGCAGTACGAGGAGATCGTCGACGACCTCGTCGACGAGCTCGACGCAGCAGAACCGGTCGACGAGCCGTTCTGGACGGCCGCCGTGGGTCCCGCGGCGGCCGTCGACCTGCAGGTCGAGCGTCTGGACGCCGCCGACGAGAGCATCGTCATCGTCGCTTCGTCGCTGGTCCAGCAGTTCGACGCGGACGACCTGGCCGCCCGGTTCACGGCGGCTCTGGAGGCCGCCCTCGAGCGGGGCGTCTCGGTGTCGGTCCTGCTGACCCCCGAACTCGTCGACACGCTGCCCGAGCGCGTCGGCGAGCGCTACCGGAGCACCTACCAGTCACACGAGCGCTTCGAGACGCGCACGAGCCCCGAAGTCTCGGGGACCTTCGAGGTCATCGACGACGTCGAGGTCTGCATCGAGGTCCCCCACCCGCTGACCCAGGACGAGACGTTCGCGGTCATCGACCTCAAGGACCCCGAGTTCGCCGCGGACGTCCGCTCGGAGTTCCAGCCCCGCTGGGAGGCGGCCAAGGAACTGCGACTATAGCGCCGGTGTCGGCACCGCAACAGGCGTCGCCGACTCACTCGTGGTTGGTCAGACACTGCGAGAGGCCCACGAGTTCGACGGGGTCGGAGTTGTCCGGCGAGTAGACGACCATCTGGCCTTTCTCCATGTAGGGGACCTTCCGTTCCAAGTTCGCGGGGATGTTCACCGCGGAGATGGCGTCCTCGTCGCCCAGGTTGAGAACGACGGTCGAGTTGATCTGCTTGAAGACGGGTTCGGCGATGTCCTGTGGGTCCTGCGTGACGAGAAACAGCCCGAGGCGTTCCTTGCGACCCTGTTTGGCCGCCTCGGTGAACTTCCCGATGACCTTCTCGGCCTGGACGCTGTCGGCCTCGGCGAGGAAGTTGTGGGCCTCGTCCAGTCCGAGGACCAGCGGCGTCTCCTTGATCCGGTCGTGTTCGGGGTCGTTCGAGAGTTTCTGGTCGACCAGGAGTGCCGCCAGCGCGAGCACGACCGTGACCGTCGACCGGGAGTTGTTGATGTGGTAGGTCGGGACCACCGAGACCCCGCCCGCCCGGACGAACTCGTGGACCATGTCGGTGATCGGGCGGGCGTCCTGGTCGAAGACCCCGTCGAAGCCCAGCGCCCGGCGTTTGACCGCGTTGAACGTCGCCTCGTGGACGCGACCGGTCTCGTCGAGTTCCTCCCGGAGGGCGGGGTCGTCGAGGAACGAGGTGAACTGCTGGTAGGTCCCCCCGTCGCCGTACTCGCGGCGGAACCTGGCCAGGAGGTGAGTCAGGGCGTTGTACTGGTTGCCGTTCAGGCCGGAACTGGCGATGAGCCAGGGGTTGTCGTGGACCATCGAGAACGGGACCGTGAACGCCACCTGTTCGGCGCCGTGGTCGCTGCTGGCGTAGGACGCCCCGGCGACCTTCGGGACGAACGCGACCGTATCGTCGACGCCGCCGGAGGCGACGCCCTCGCGTTCGAGGCGCCGCCGGAACTCGGCGTCCAGGTCGGGGTTGTCGTCGTGCATCTGGGCGTACTCGTCCTGGGGGTCGAACATCACCAGGCAGGGCGCGACGTCGCGGACGCCGTCCTCGACGGGGTAGGCGCGCCCGTCGGCCAGGTACTGCCGGAGGACGTTCTTCGCGGTGTGGGTCTTGCCCGACCCGGTCCCGCCGGCGACGAGCGTGTGCCGGAAGACCAGCGGGTCGCCGTCGGCGTAGTCGTCGTCCAGCCGGTAGTCGATGGTCGGCGGGTCGGCCGCCGTCCGGACCTTCTCGCCGCCGACCGCGAGGTGCCCGAGGAAGACGCCGTCGTCGGGGATCTTGAGCCCGGTCTTGATCTCGCCCGTATCCGTCGCCTCGCGCACCGGCGTCTCGGGTTTGGGCACGCGGTCGGTCATCCGCCGTCTGAGTTCGCCGTCGTCCTCGTAGAGGACGGCCACGGGTTCGAGGGTAGCGACGAACTTGAAGTCCTGTTCGTCGATGCCTTCCTGGCG
>JAZKRZ010000056.1:0-17723 GCA_036626395.1 Haloarculaceae archaeon | reverse complement strand
GCCCTACACGGGACATCCGCCGAAAGAAGCGAGCGGTTCACCGGATGCGAGGCGAGCGAGGTGCGAACGGCGAAGCCGTGAGCGCACCGGAGCGTCCGGCTTTTTTACCCCTGTCTGTGCGTGCGGGGTTCCTGAAGGCGCGCGAGGAAACCCCGCGCGGAAAGAGATGGCCTACTGGTAACTACCCTCGACGTCCACGGTGACGGTCTCGTCGCCGACGTGGAGTTCGTACTCGCCGGTGTCGACGTCGTGGCCCTCGCCGGGCTTGTAGACGCCGAGGTTCGCGGCGGGGAACTCGACCGTGGCCGTCGCTTCCTCGCCGGCGTCGAGGTGGACGCGCTCGAAGCCCTCCAGGCGGCGCTCGGGGCGGACGTGGGTCGACCCGGTCTTCGAACTGTAGACCTGGACGACCTCGCTGCCGGCGCGGTCGCCGACGTTCGCGAGAGTGACCTCGACTGCGACCGTCCCGCCGGGGCCGACCTCGTTCTCCGTGACCCCGACCTCGCGCTGTTCGAACTCGGTATACGAGAGGCCGTGACCGAACTCGTAGAGCGGGTCGTAACTCGGCGGGTGCTCGGCGTCGCCGACCGGGCGGGGCTGGTTGTGGAAGTCGTGAAACTGGCCGACCTGGGCGGCCGACCGCGGGACCGTGACGGGGAGTCGGCCGCCGGGGTCGTTCTCCCCGACGAGCGTCTCGGCGACGGCCTGGCCGCCCCGGGTGCCGGGGTAGTAGGCCAGCAACACGGCCTCGGCCACCTCGTCGAGGCGTGTGACCGCGAGGGGGCGCCCGGTGACGAGGACGCCGACGACGGGCGTGCCGGTCTCGACGACGGCGTCGACGAGCGCGTACTGTTCCTCGGGGAGGTCGAGTTGTTCGCGGGTGGGGAACTCGCCGGTCTCGGTGCGGGGTTCGCCGGCGCCGAACTCGTGGAGGTACCAGCCCTCGCCCAGCGCCAGGACGGCGATATCGGCCTCGGCGGCCTTCTCGGCGGCGGCCTCGACGTCGAGTTCGTCGGCCAGCGTCGCGCCCTGCTCGTAGGTAACCTCGCCGTCGACGTGCTCGCGCAGTTCGTCGAGGATGCTCGTCCCGGCGACCTGGTCTTCCTGCATGACGCTCCAGCCGCCGACCTGGTGGACGAGGTTGTCGGCGTTGGGCCCGCCGACGAAGACGTCCTCGTCGCCCGACAGCGGGAGGAAGTCGTCGTTCTTGCAGAGGGTCATCGACTCGCGGGCGGTCTCCAGCGCGACCTGCTGGTGGGCCTCGGCGCCGACCGTCTCGAGGGCCTCGCCCCTGTCGACGTACGGGTCCTCGAACAGGCCCATGCGGAACTTCCGTTCGAGGACGCGTTCGACGCTCTCGTCCAGGGTCGCCTCGGAGAGGTCGCCCGACTCGACGAGGTCGACCAGCGTCTCGACGTGGGGCGTGTTGCCGACCGAGGCGACGTCCAGGCCCGCCGACCGGGCGTCGTAGACGGCCTCGCGGTAGTCCGCGGAAGTTCTGTGGTCCTCGTTGAGGTGGCGGACGCCGCCCCAGTCGGAGACGACGGTCCCCGAAAAGCCCAGGTCACCGCGGAGCAGGTCGCCGAGATAACGCTCGGAACTGTGGACGGGTTCGCCGTTGATGGAGTTGTAACAGGGCATCACCGACTCGACGCCCGCGTCGAGGACGGCCTCGAACGGCGGGACGAACGTGTTCCGGAGTCTGTACTCGGAGACTTCGACGGGCGCGGCGTCCTCGCCGCGTTCGGGCTGGCTGTAGGCGGGGAAGTGCTTGGCCGTCGCGACGACGGTCCCCTCCTGTTCGATGCCCTCGCCCTGGTAGCCCCGGACTTTGGCGGCGGCGAGTTCGGCGACGAGGCGCGGGCTCTCGCCGAACGTCTCGAAGATACGCCCCCAGCGGGGCTCGCGGCCGACGTCACAGGTCGGCCCGTAGTTCTGGTGGCCGCCGGCCTTGGCCATCTCCGTGGCGGCGACCGCGGCGCCGTCCTCGACGGTCTCGGGGTCCCACGTCGCGCCGGCGCCGAGGCCGTTCGGGAACACCGTCGCGCCGGCGACGTAGGCGTGGCCGTGGACCGCGTCGGAGTTGAAAAACAGCGGGATACCCAGCCGGGTCTCCTCGACCGCCGCGGACTGGAGTTCGTTGACGATGTCGACGACTTCCGCGACCTCGGTGCCGACCGCCCCGCCCCAGCCGAACGGCGCCGCGGCGCCGAGGTTGTACTCGACGACGGCCTCGCGGACGTCCTCGACGTCCTGGAAGTGATGGAGGTGGCCGCCCCAGGTACCGACCAGCTGTCCCGCCTTCTCCTCTGTGGTCATACGCTCCAGAAGGTCCGATACGCGCCGCGCGACCGGCAGGTCGGACTGTCGGTACGGTGGCTCGTCTGTCTGCATCGTTCCCAACGAACCCGGACCGACACAAATAGCTTTGGACGCGGGGTCGCCACGGCGGGAGACGGGCGCAGTCGGGGAGTCGCGGTCCCCCGCGGTCAGACCCGCCACTGGCGCAGCGTCGCGCGGTTGCCGCGACCGCCGACCCAGACGATGCGGACGAGCGTCCCCTCGCTGGCGTCGACGACGACGCTCGACCCCGGGACGACCGGGTCAGTCCAGTCCGGGTTCCGCTGGACGCCGTCGACGGCCATCTGGAGTTCGTCGGCGGGGATCGGTTCGCCGCTGTCGTGTGTGATCTCGACGTGGGTGTCGTTGACCCGCTCGAGCGTCCAGTTGCCGCCGGGCGCCGGGTCGTCCTCTGGCGGGTCGAAGTTCACCGCGAGCACGCCCACGGCGGCCACCAGCGCGAGTACCAGCACCACCCCGACCAGATTCAGTATCCGGTCGCCATCGTCCAGCATGTCGCTAACTATCGCCTCTGTCATCAAGAGCGTGCTGACTCGCGGCTGTGACCCTCCTGGGGCAGCACCGCGAGCAGTCGGCAACGGTTTTTGTCGTGGCCCGCTGACAGTCGGACATGCGCCGGCCGGTCCTTCGCGCGCTGATGGTCGTCGTCGGCGTGACGACGCTCGCCGTCTACCTCGCCGCGACGTACCTCGTCTACCTGCTCGCGAAGGCGGTGTGGGCCCTGCGACCGTCGACGGGGACGCTTCTCGTGGGGCTGGCGCTCGCGACGGCCGTCTCGGCGTACGTCAGCTACCAGGTCGGGACCGCACGACTGCTTTCGAGCGCGCGCGCCAGGGAGCTCCCGCCCGAGGAGCTGTCGGCGATCCTCGCCCACGAACTCGCGCACATCGACCACCGCGACAGCCTCGTTCAAACGTTCGGATTCAGCGCCCTCCAGACGCTCTCGGGGGTCGTCTTCCTGCTCGTCGCGCCCGTGCTGGTGCTCTCGACCGGGTTCGCGCGAGCGCTCGCGTGGATCCGCGGCAGTCCCGCCCGGTGGGACCGCACCCTTCCGGGGCTCTTCGGGCGCGGGGTCGAGAGCGCCGTCTCGGCAGTGCTGTTCGTGCTCACGCTCGGTCTGCTTGCCCTCTCGCGGCGGCGGGAACTCGCCGCGGACGACCGCGCCGCGGAGGTGACCGGGAACCCGGTCGCGCTGGCCCGTGCGCTCCGGAAGATCGAACGCGCGACCGACCCCCGCTGGGGGATCCGCTCGCAACTGTACGTCCGCGGCGACGAGGACAACACCCTCCTGCGACTGCTCTCGACGCACCCCGCGACCGACGAGCGCGTCGAACGCCTGCGCGAGCACGCCACCGCACAGGCCGACGGCCGCCGGATCCCCGTCGAGTGACGGGGACGTGACGACTCCCGGGAGGCGACTCGGCGGGTTCGTCGTTCGCCGGGGGGGCGGTTCGACGTGCGTGGTTCCGGGAGTCGAAAGCACTATACTCGCTTCGGGAGTCCGTCTGCCCATGAGCGATAGTGACACGATTCGGGTCGGGCTCAACGGCTTCGGCCGCATCGGCCGGAACGTCTTCCGTGCCTCGCTCGGTGACCCGCGAGTCGAGATCGTCGGGATCAACGACGTCATGAACGACGACGACATCGAGTATCTCGCCCGCTACGACACCGTCATGGGGGACCTCGACGGCGTCGAGTTGACCGACGGCGAACTCACCGTCGAGGGGACGGACTTCGCGGCGTCGGTCCACGAGGAGACCGACCCCGCGCAACTGCCCTGGGCGGATCTGGACGTCGACGTCGCCTTCGAGTGCACCGGGATATTCCGTACCTACGAGGACGCCAGTCAGCACCTCGAAGCCGGCGCCGACAGGGCGCTCATCTCCGCGCCGCCCAAGGGCGACAAGCCCGTCAAACAGCTCGTCTACGGCGTCAACCACGACGAGTACGACGGCGAGGACGTCGTCTCCAACGCCTCCTGTACGACCAACTCCATCACGCCCGTCGCGAAGGTGCTCCACGAGGCGTTCGGCATCGAGGCCGGCCAGCTCACCACCGTCCACGCCTACACCGGCTCGCAGAACCTCATCGACGGCCCCAAGGCGAAAACCCGGCGCGGCCGCGCCGCCGCCGAGAACATCGTCCCCACCTCCACCGGCGCCGCCCAGGCCGCCACCGAGGTCCTGCCCGAACTCGAGGGGAAACTCGACGGCATGGCCATGCGCGTCCCCGTACCCAACGGCTCGATCACCGAGTTCGTCACCACTCTCGAGTCCGACGTCACCGAGGGTGACATCAACGGCGCGTTCCGCGAGGCCGCCAGCGGCGAACTGGAGGGCGTGCTGGGCGTGACCGACGACGAGGTCGTCTCCTCCGATATCCTCGGCGTACCCTACTCGACGTACGTCGACCTCCAGTCGACGAACGTCGTCGGGAACATGGCGAAGGTCCTGACCTGGTACGACAACGAGTACGGCTTCTCGAACCGCATGCTCGACATCGCCGAGCACATCGTCGAGGACTGAGTCTGCGTCGTCGGGAGCTCGGTTCGAGCCCGAAACTCAGTTCAGACGCTCTCGCGTAGCACGTTGTTGACGGTGCGTGGTCTTGCGGTTTTGTCAGTCGATCACTGTCACAGTGACCACCTCTGAACGCCTGCGTCACCGATTCGAACACCGGTTGATCCCTTCCCGGAAACACGGAACGAGATACCAACAACCTGCTTCACGAGAGCGCAGTTCGGATAACCGCGAGCACCCTCCAGTTCCTCGAATACATCCGCTGAAAGCCCCGACAGGCTCGCCGGCTCCGACTCGCTGCGCTCCTCGTCCCTCGCACGGCTCCGTCGCTCGCATAAACGCGAGCGACAGCGCGCGCCGCCGCAATTGATCCACCACAGACTCCGTTTCAAACGCCGAGTTCGGACATCACGACGGTCACAGTCTCGCCGTCGCGGCCCATCGCACGGATGGTCCAGTCGAGACGCTCGACGGGGTCGGGACCCCGTTCGTGTCGGTCCGCGAGGACGGCGTCGGGGTCGTCGGACATGAACAGCACCCGACCGCGAGAACGGGGACCGGGCCGACGGACGTTTCGGCGGCGTGGACCCGACTGACAGACGCACCGCCCTGGGGGGCGCGACTGACCCGGACCACGCGGTTTTTTCTCGCCGCCCCCCGACCGTCCGGATGACAACCATGCCTGCCTTCGAGACGCTCGACGACCTGGCGAACGGCCAGCGTGTCCTCGTCCGGCTGGACCTCAACTCGCCGGTCGAGGACGGCGAGGTACAGGACAACCGCCGATTCGATCGCCACGCCGGGACCGTCGCGGAACTGATAGAGCGCGACTTCGCCGTCGCGCTCATGGCCCACCAGGGCCGGCCCGGCCGGGACACGTTCGTCTCGCTCGACCAGCACGCCGGCATCCTCGCCGACCATCTGGACCACCCCGTGGACTTCGTCGCCGACACCTTCGGCGACGACGCGCTCGACGTCATCCGGGGCCTCGAGGGCGGCGACGTCCTCCTGCTGGAGAACACGCGGATGTGCGAGGAGGAACTCCCCGAGGAGGAACCCGAGGTCAAAGCGGAGACGGAGTTCGTCCGGACGCTCGCGCCGGAGTTCGACGCCTACGTCAACGACGCCTACTCCGCCGCGCATCGCTCCCACGCCTCGCTCGTGGGCTTCCCGCTCGCGATGGACGCTTACGCCGGGCGCGTGATGGAGACCGAGTACGAGGCCAACACGGCCATCGCGGCCCGCGAGTTCGACGGGCAGGTGACCATGGCCGTCGGCGGCACCAAGGCGACGGACGTGATCGACGTGATGTCTCACCTCGGCGAGACGGTCGACGACTTCCTGCTCGGGGGCATCGCGGGCGAACTGTTCCTCCGGGCGGCGGGCTATCCCGTCGGGTTCGACCTCGACCCCGAGGCAGACCTCTACGACAGTCAGTGGGAGGCCAACCACGAACTCATCGAGGAGATGCTCGAGGAGTACGGCGACCGGATCACCCTCGCTGTCGACGTGGCCTACGAGGACGACGACGGGAACCGCGCCGAGGTCGCCGTCGACGACATCGAGGAGAAGGACGTCTCGTTCATGGACGTCGGGACGGACACCGCCGAGGCCTACGCGGACGTGGTCCGGGACTCCGAGGCGGTGTTCGTCAAGGGCGCGCTGGGCGTCTTCGAGGACGAACGGTTCTCCGTGGGGACCGTCACGGTGCTGGAAGCCATCGCGGAGACGGACTGCTTTTCGGTCGTCGGCGGCGGGGACACCTCACGGGCCATCGAGATGTACGGAATGGACGAGGACGACTTCGGCCACGTTTCCATCGCCGGCGGCGCGTACATCCGCGCGCTGACCGGTGCGGAACTCGTGGCTGTTGAACTGCTCTCCCGGGAGTAGCCCGGGATCAGTGCCATCGTCTCGGAAAAATCGATCGGACGTCGACCTTTTTTCACTATTGTGTGACAGGTAATAGACAGACCGATCGGTTCCGAGGCGGGCTACGGCGCTTCTCCGTGGTCGGTCGATGCTTCCGTAGCGCGAACCTGACTGCGTGCCCCGTTTTCTCGTCCTCGAATGATATATCCGATGGCGCCGACCGTGATGGCATTCACCACGTAGACGGGGATAGACATGTTCGGGATGAGGTTGATCGCGATGTTCACAATCAGGCCAAGCCACATGAGGGCAGGCAGTATCAACAATCCGCTGGCCGAGCGTGGGATGGTGGCTGTTCGGCGACTGGCAACCGCGAACAGGATGAACCCCGCTGAAAGCGTGATGAAGTTCCCCAATAGCGCTACGGCAGCCCAGACTGGTGCTTCGTCCGGGATGACTGGTACCCGGCCGAGCTGGAGTGTGGTGCCGACCAACCATCCCCATACGACGATGACGAAGCTGATCGAGAGGCCACTCGACACTGCAGCGGCGATCGCCGTCTTTGGTGACACGTCCCGGACGCGCGGGTACAGTCCCAGTAGAGCAACCCCCGTGAGGAGCAAAGCAAGCCCTCCGTATCCCGTGTCCACGACGGTAGACACTTCCACCGATGTGAAGACGAACACTGCCTTGTACACTGCAACTCCAGCCAACGCGACGCCAGCGCCAAGCATCGCTATTCCACTCCAGGCATCGAATCGCTCCCGCCGTTCCGTACGCGTCGATGACATACACCTTGCTCTCGTATGCCCGGGGTGATAGTTTTCATCGGTACGTCCGTACCGTAAATATCCTGATATTCAGGGGTCTGTGTCCCTGGAGGCCCCGTTCGATCGACGTGTGATATGCAAGCATGGATCGAATTTACAAGCCTCTCCGACAAAGGCGGGTCCATGACAACTGTACCGGGGACGGGGAAGACGCCATCGCCGTCACCTGAGGAGGCGTTCGGCATACTGGGAGACGATACGCGAATACGGGTCTTACAGACCCTCGGGACTGCTGACGGGCCGCTGGCGTTTTCGGAACTGTTCGACCGTATCGAGTACGACGACTCTTCGAACTTCGGCTACCATCTTGAGAAACTCGTGGGCCACTTCGTCGAGAAGACTGATGATGGGTATGCGCTCGCACAACCAGGCCGGCGGGTCGTGGAGGCGGTCCTCTCGGGAGCGGTTACCGACGATCCGGTTCTCGACAGAACTGCGATCGACCGTCCCTGTCCGTTCTGTCGGACGGACGTGGAGGTCGCGTACCGACAGGAGCACGTCTCGTTGCACTGCCCCGACTGCTTCGGGTTACAGGATCGGCCGGACGTCGCTGGCAGCGATGGCGTGGAGTTCGGGAACCTGGGTCATCTGTTACTTCCGCCAGCGGGCGTTCGCAATCGCGCACCGGCCGACGTGTTGCGAGCTGCCGAGATCTGGACTGCGACCGAGATGCAGTCAGTGTTCCTCGGTGTCTGCCGGCGCTGCTCCGGGGCGGTGAAATACGACGTCGAGGTCTGCGACGGTCACGAACTCACGGCTGGCATCTGTGACGCGTGTGGGCAACGGTTCGGAGCACATTTCTCAGCTACCTGTACGAACTGTATCTTCCAGATGGAGGCCCCGATGGTCACGTACCTCGGACCGCATCCACAGATGAAACGGTTCCTGATGGATCACGATATCGAACCGTTCTCCTCCGAGGCGTTTGTCTTTCATACCGGCGCCGTCGAAGAAACACGGCTCATCCGTGAGCCGTTCGAGGCGACGTATACGTTCTCTCTCGCCACCGAACAACTCTCCATGACCGTGAACGATGTCCCGTCGGTGACCGACGTCACCAGACGAGAAACGGGCTGACTTTTCAGGAACGGAGCCTTCTCTGCGAACCCCTCGTTTCGGCGGCTATCCACGAGTCAGAATAGCCCCACCTGCAAGAAACGCACGTCACACCGAACGGTCGTTCCACGTCGACGAGGGTCCGAACCAACCGCCTGCAGACGCTGCCCCGACATGTTCTCGGCGGGAACACGTTGATACCCCGGCCGGCCCAACCACGCAGGCATGCACCTCGGAATCGTCTCGGACACGCACGACAACACGGACGTCGTCGAGGCGGCAGTGGACGTCTTCGAACGCGAAGACGTCGACGCCGTCGTCCACTGTGGCGACTTCGTCGCGCCCTTCTCGGCGGCGGCGTTCGACCTGGGGGTCGAGTTCCACGCGGTGCGGGGCAACAACGACGGCGAGTGGGCCCTGCAAAACGCCGTCGACGACTTCGGCACCTACCACGGCGAGTCGGCCGAACTGACCTTTGATGGGGTCGACGTCGCGGTGTATCACGGGACGAGCGAGGGGATCGTCGACGCGCTGGTCGACTGTGGACACTACGACTACGTCCTGCACGGCCACACGCACGAGTACGCCCACGAACAGCGCGGCGACACCACCCGGATCAACCCCGGCGGGATCGAGATCGACGCCGCGCCCGACGCACCCTGCGCGGTCGTGCTCGACACCGAGACGGGCGAGGTTGACCGCGAGGAGCTGCGCTGAGTGGTACCGGGTTCGAGAACAGCCACACGCCACCCCGGCCGATTCGCTCGGTCGCTCCGCTCCCTCGCTCGCCCCTCGCACGCTACTGTCGCGCCACGGGGGCCGCGACAGCGCGCGCCACGGTGACAGATTCACGGGGCCAACGCCGGCGGCGGGGTTCAGTCGCCGCTGTCGACGGCGGCGGGCGCAGTGCTCTCGGGGCCGGGGGTGCCCCGGCCGAGTTCGCCGTCGATGCCGAGCGCGCGTTCGGTGCGTGCCATGCTCTCCTCGCGGTCGGTTACGTCCGCGACGGCGCGCAGGGCGTCGACGTTCTCGGGGACGACGTCGGCCTCCTGGTGGATGGCCTGGAACAGGTAGAGCTCGCGTCCCTCCACGGTGACCGACTCGCCCCAGATGCAGTTCTCCCAGCAGTCGCCCCGGGGGCGGCCCGCGTCCATCGCGAGTTCCTTCAGTTTGCCGGCGCCGTCGACGCCCAGCCCCTCCGGGAGGACGAACAGTCGCGTCTCGTGGTCGAGCAGCGCGCGCACGTCGGCGGTGTCGGGCTCGCTTTCGAGCGTGACGTTGACGGCGTGGGTGTGCATCAGCGTCGTCGGCACCCTCATCCCCATCGTGTCGACCCGGATGTGAGGGAGCACCGTCTTCACGTCGGGACCGTGGTGGGAGGGGACCGAGAGCGGGTTCGGCACGGTGTCGTTTATCGGCCCGCGGTCGGTCTGGCCGGGGTCACCGCCCCGCCGGACCAGCGTCACGCGGGCGCGGTCGACCCCGTATGCCTCCTCCAGGGGGGCGAGCACGCGCGCGAGTCCCGTCGTGTTACAGGAGACGACGCGGACGTAGTCGGCGCCACGGGCCGCCTCGTAGTTGGCGCGGGCGGTGAAACTCGCCTCGGCCACGTCGGCGTCCTCGCCGCCCTGGAAGAGGGCCGGCGTGTCGTGGCGCTCGTAGCGCGGCCGGTTCTCGGCGCCCACGCCGCTGGGAGTCGCGTCGACGACGACGTCGCTCCGCTCGACGAGGCCCTCGACGGTCCCGGCGACGGCGACGCCCGCCTCGCGGAACGCGTCGACCCGGTCCTCGGGCGCGTGAAGGGGGTAGCCACGGTCGGTCGCGACCGTCGCCTCGAAGTTCGGACTCGTCTTCGCGACGCCCACGACGGCCATGTCCGGTTGGCCCCCGACCGCGTCCGCGACGCGTTTCCCGATCGTCCCGTAACCGTTGACGCCCACGTCTAACATGTACCGGGGAGTCTCTCGCGCCCCGGTAAAGTTCTTTTCATGAAAAATACCGAGAAATTAACTCGGCGGCGAAAAAGAAGTTCGGCGCCCCGCCAGTAGTTCCCTGCCGGGACCGCGTCGCCTTTGAGGGTCGGACGCCACGGGGGGCGTATGAACGGGAACCAGCGACAGAGCGGGCGTGGTCTCGCCGTCACGGAGGGGTCGGGATGGAGATAGTCGACTACGAACTGTTCCAGGTGCCGCCGCGATGGCTGTTCCTCCGGGTCGAGACCGACACGGGGGTCGTCGGCTGGGGCGAACCGGTCGTCGAGGGGCGCGCTCGCACCGTCGAGACCGCCGTCGAGGAACTGTTCGACACCTACCTCCTCGGCGAGGACCCCCGCCGGATCGAGGACCACTGGCAGACGATGTATCGCGGCGGGTTCTACCGGGGTGGACCGGTGCTGATGTCGGCCATCGCTGGCGTCGACCAGGCGCTGTGGGACATCAAGGGCAAACACCTGGGCGTGCCGGTCTACGAACTGCTGGGCGGGCCGGCCCGCGACCGCGTCCGCGTCTACCAGTGGATCGGTGGCGACCGCCCCGCGACCGTCGCCGACCAGGCCCGCGAACAGGTCGAGGCCGGTTTCACCGCGCTGAAGATGAACGCCACGCCCGAGATGCGCCGGGTGGACAACCCGGCGGCGGTCCAGTCCGCCGTCGACAGACTCGGCGCGGTCCGCGAGGCCGTCGGCGACGAGGTCGACGTCGGTGTCGACTTCCACGGCCGGGTCGCCAGGTCACAGGCCAAGAAACTCGCCGCCGCCCTCGAGGTCCACGACCCCTTCTTCGTCGAGGAACCCGTCCCGCCGGGCCACGAGGACGCGCTCCCCGAGGTCGCCAACCACACGTCGACGCCCATCGCGACGGGCGAACGGCTCTACTCGCGGTGGGACTTCAAGGAGGTCTTCGAGGACGGCGCCGTCGATATCATCCAGCCCGACCTCTCCCACGCCGGCGGGATCAGCGAGGTCAAGCGGGTCGCGGCGATGGCCGAGGCCTACGACGTGGCACTCGCGCCCCACTGTCCGCTGGGGCCCATCGCACTCGCTTCCTGTGTGCAGGTCGACGCCGTCGCCGGCAACGCCCTCATCCAGGAACAGAGCCTCGACATCCACTACAACGAGGGGACGGACGAACTCGACTACCTCGCGGACCCGTCCGTGTTCGAGTACGACGAGGGGTACGTCGACCTCCCCGACGACCCCGGTCTCGGGGTCGAGGTCGACGAGTCGGTGGTGCGCGAGCGCGCCGGCGACGTCGACTGGCACAACCCCGTCTGGCGTCACGACGACGGCAGCGTCGCCGAGTGGTGAGTCAGGGAGCGCCGGTCGCCGTCCCGGGCGTGGCGCCGGGGTCGAGCGAGTCGGTCCACGCCGGCCGCTCGACGGTTGTCGACCCGACCTCGGTGTAGAAGTAGCGCTCGTCCACCCGGATCCGCTGGGAGCCGTTGACGAGCGCGAACTCGTAGTGGAACGTCCGGACGTAGCCGTCGGGGTGGACCCAGACCGTCGCCGAGAAGTCCGTCATGTTGTAGTCGTCGTAGATAGAGACGAGGTACTCCGGCGGGGTCCGCGAGTACAGGCGCGCGTACCTGACGCCCCCGCGTTCGGTCGTGTCCACGCGGGCGTCCGCGGTGACGAACAGCAGTCCGACGATGGACCCCGTGAGGACGGCAAAGCGCTGTCGGGCGTTGGCGGCGCCGCCCTGGACCGCCGTCGTCCGTGTCGACCCGTTGGGGGCCTCGACGCGCCGGTAGACGCCGGTGGGGTCGATGAACGTCCGGACGACCCGGTCGCTCCGGCCCGCCGTGTCCCGGCGGGTGTAGGTGGTGTCGTTCGCGACGGCGACCCGGTGGTCGTACTCGGCGCCGATGGTGCCGGTGGCGCCGCTGGTGCGCCTGCGCTGGACGAACGTGAACGAGCGGTTCCCGAGCGTCTCGACGTGTCTGTCGAACAGCGCCTCGAGGTCGACGCTCCCGTTGTCGACCAGCCAGCCGAACGTCGGGTCCCCCGGCGTCTCGGTCGGCGTCTCGGTCGGCGTCTCGAACGGGACCGGCGTCAGCGTCTTCCGCGGGGTCTCCGTCGCGTCGCTCGACCCCGGAACTAGCCCGTTACACCCGGCCAGCACGACCAGCACGACGACTGCCACCGTGCCGGCGCGTACGCCCCGTCCGCGCTGTGCCATCGCCGGTCGTAGGGCCGACCCGCTAATAAGTTCAGTCCCCGCGCGACCCCGTCCGGGACAGACGGGGCGCCGACAGCAAGAGTCTTGACGGCGCCGCACGGACGAGACCCTATGCGAATCGAGAACAGCTTCATCCCGGTCGAGGGGGTCGGCGAGACGACCGAGCGACGCCTCTGGGAAGCCGGCGTCACCACCTGGGACGACTTCGGGGGCGACGTCGTCGGCGACCGAACGGCCGCCCGGATCCGCGAGTTCGTCGACACCGCCCGCGGCCGTCTCCGGGAGGGCGACGCCCGCTACTTCCGCGAGACGTTCCCCTCCGGGACCCACTGGCGGTGTTACGCGGACTTCCGCGAGGCGGCGTGCTTTCTCGACATCGAGACGACCGGGCTGGACCAGCGCCGCGACGACGTGACCGTCGTGAGCTGTCACCGCGGCGGCGAGACGACGACGCTCGTCGCCGACCGCGACCTGACGGCCGAGCGCCTCCAGCGCGAACTCGACGCCGCGAACCTCCTCGTGACGTTCAACGGCAAGCGCTTCGACGTGCCCTTCCTGGAGACGGCCTTCGACGTCACGGTCGAGGCGCCCCACGTCGACCTCATGTACCCCTGTCGCCGCCTCGGACTGACGGGTGGGCTGAAGACGATCGAGCGGGAGGTTGGCATCGACCGCGACCGGCCCGATCTCTCCGGGGAGGACGCCGTCCGCCTCTGGCGGGAGTACCGCCGCGGCGACGACCGCGCCCTCGAGACGCTCGTCTCGTACAACCGCGACGACACCGAGAACATGCGGACGCTCATGGAACTGGTCGCCGACCGGCTCGAACCCGACCCGCTGGCGGACGGGACGCCCGCCCCCGACGTCTGAGCTTCTCGAGCGCGGCACCGCTCCGGACGACTGCGCCCGTGCCTCGGCGGACCGCGAGAGCCGAACGGTCAAACGCACACGTGACTAACATAAAAACTCTTGTCCACCCCTCTCGCATGGTGGGGACGATGGTCCCCTCCAAGCGGTCCCTGCGCGTGCTCTTTGCGGTCGTGTTCCTCTGTTCTGTGGGCGCCGTCGCGAGCAGTTTCGCGACGGCCCAGCCCAACATCGCACAGACCGAGGACTCGGTCGCCGCGGACCCCGGGCCGGTACCGACGGCCGACCCGGACGCGGGCTCGCAATCCGACCCGGGACAGACCGACGGGACCGCGACGCTGGCCCGCCCGGAACCCAGCCTCCAGACCCGCGCCAACCGGACGCGACTCGACCCAGCCGACAGCGTGGGGAACGTCACTGTCGTCGCCACGCAGGGCTTCTACGTCTCCGACGAGCAGGCCGAACTCGTCGCCGTCTCCGAGGACGGGGAAGTGCTCTACTACGACGACACCTACCGCGTGTACTTCGACGTCGACCCCGTCCCGGGCGAGCGATATACCGTCGAGTACGTCGCCTCGCGCCACCTCGATGGCGGGGACTGTGCGGCCGTCCGCACCGACCGCTGTACGTACAACGTCGTCCGCGAACTCAATCTCACGACGGGCGCCGACCGCGAGGTGTACGGTGAGGTGACGCCACAGGTCGTCTCCGGGCGCTGGCACGACGTCGACCGGGTCAACGACACCCACCTCGCCATCGCGGACATCGTCCGCGACAGCGTCCGTATCGTCGACACCCGGACGGGCGAGACCACCTGGGAGTGGTCGGCCGACGCGACGTTCGACCGGAGCGAGGGCGGCCAGCGGGGCGACTGGACCCACCTCAACGACGTCGAGGTCCTCCCCGACGGCCGGGTGATGGCCAGCGTCCGCAACATGGACCAGGTAGTGTTCGTCGAACCCGGCGAGGGCGTCCAGAAAAGCTGGACGCTCGGCGCCGAGAACGACTACGAAACCCTCTACGAACAGCACAATCCCGACTACATCCCCGCGAGTCGCGGCGGGCCCGCCGTCCTCGTCGCCGACTCCGAGAACGGTCGCGTCCTGGAGTACCGGCGGGTCGACCCCGAGACGGGCGAACCGACGACCGCTCCCGACGGCGTCTGGCGCCGGAACTGGGGCTGGCGCGACGCCCGCGTCCAGTGGCCCCGCGACGCCGACCGGCTCCCCGACGGCACCACGCTCGTGACCGACACGCACGGCGACCGCGTCGCCCAGGTCGCCCCCAACGGGAGTGTCGTCTGGTCGTTCACCGTCGGGATGCCCTACGAGGCCGAACGCCTCGGGACCGGCGGCGAGAGCGCCGGCGGCGAGAGCATCCCCGCGGTCCGCGAGGCCGGGACCGAGGCGCGGGACTCCCCGCTGTCACCCGTCGCGCCGGTCACCGGCGGCGACGCCACCCGCGTGGTCCTCCCACCCGAGGAGGGCCCGGTCGACTTCGTGTGGGTCGTGATAAAGCGCCTCGTTCCGAGCCTCCCGGTCAACGGCGTCCTCTTCGCCGGCCCCTCCTGGTTGCGGTTCCACGACGTCGTCTTCGCGAGCGTCGCGCTCGCCGCCGCTCTCGCCTGGGTCGGCCTCGAACTCCGCTGGGCCGGGGTCGACCCCCGCCGAGTTCGTCGGGGTCGCCGCTGAATAGGTGACAGATTAGTATATATGACCGAATACGTATATTATCGGGCCAGTGTGGACGGGACACTGTCATATCGCCGTGGACGGTTCTCAGCCCTCCTCGTTGCGCGAGATACGTGTAAAACGGGCGCTTTCTGTCCGTGTTTGACGGTGTGATCGGTATTTTTGTCCACGGAAATAATTCGGACGTGTGCCAGCGCTATCGGCCGGACCAGCGACGGCAGTGGCGGCACCGTTCGACTAAATAATCGAATTCCTATGTGTATCCGTATATTTCAGTCGAATCATCTATATATTTTCGGAGGGGAGACCGGTGTGAGTCAGATGTCGGTGACGCGCCGGTAGTTGTCGTCCAGCGCCTGTGCGTCTTCGGGCAGGAGCGCGACGATGACGTGGTCGGGGAAGTCGGCCATGTAGTCGACGAGGCTGGCGATCCGGTCGGAGTCGATGGCCTCGACGGAGTCGAGCAGGAGGAACGGGCAGACCTCGTGGATATCGTGGGTGAGATACCCCGCCAGTGCGAAGACGAGACCGGTGACCTCGCGTTCGCTCTCGCTGAGGTGGTCGACCGAGTCCTCGTAGGTCGTCCCGTCGGCGGTGCTGCGGACGACGTGGAGGTCGAAGACCGTCTCCTCGGTCGTTCCCCGGCCGTCGGGCACGGTCTGCTGTTTGCGCTCGATCCAGACCCGCTCGAGGTTTTCGTAATCGAGGATCGCGAGGACGGACTCCATGTGCTCGTTGAACTGCTCGATCGCCTCGGCCTCGATGCGGTCGATCCGGGTGCGGAGGTCGGCGATCTCGTCGGCGATGGCCGAGCGCCGGTCGCTCAGTTCCCCCCGTTCGTCGAGTTCGGACTCGATGCGTTCGCGCTCGCTCTCGACCTCCGAGAGTTCGCTCCGGAGCCGTTCGAGTTCGAACTCGAGTTCGTTGGCCTCGGTGTGCAGGTCGAGCAGTTCGCTCTGGGTCTCGTCACGGAGCCGGTCGACCTCGGCTTCGAGGTCGGCGATGCGCTCTTTGAGGCGGTCGCGCTCGTCTTCGAGGTCCGCGAGGCGTTCCTGACGGCGGTCGCGCTCCTCGGTCGCGGCGTCGAGGCGTCGTTCGATCTGGGAGCGCTGGCGTCGCTGTTCCTCGTAGGTCGCCTTCTCCGTCTTGCACTCGTCGATCTCGGACTGGACGTCGCGTCGCTCGGCGAGTTTCCCCTGGCGCAACTCGCGCATCCGCTCCAGCGTCGACTCGATGGACTCGCTGTCGACCTCGCTCCCGCAGGTCCAGCAGACCACCTGGTCGTCGACCAGTCTGTCGGTGACGGCGGCGTCGTCGTCGCGCAGCGCCGCAGCCACCTCCGAACTCGTTCCCTCCAGCATCTCCTCGTTGAACTGGATGACCTTCTGGAGGTCGGTCACGGTCCCGTCCAGAGCCTCGCGGCGCTCGCGCAACTCCTCGATGCGGCGCTCGACGTCGTCGACCTCGGACATCGGAGCCTCCGGCAACTCCGCGAGTTCGTTCTCGAGCTCTGCGGTCTCGTCGTCCAGGGCCGCGATGCTCTCGCGTTCGCTCTCGACGTTGTAGCGGACGTCCTCCAGTTCCGAGCGCGCCTCGCGAAACGACCCCAGGGCCTCCTCCAGTTCCGCCTCCTGTTCGCGGGTGGCGGACACTTCCTGGTCGGCCGCCTCGATCGCTTCCCTGACCTCCGCGAGTTCCGTCTCGGTCTCTTCGATCTCGGCTTCGAGTTCACCCTTTCGCTGTTCGAGGTCCGGGAGCTGACGCTGGAGCGACCGCAACTCCTCCAGACGGTCCTCGACGGCGTCGCGCTCGGCCTGGAGTTCGTCGATCTCCGCCTCGATCGCGTCGGTGTCGACCGGCCGCATGATGATCTCCCGGAGGTCCCCCCCCAGTTCGACGGCGCGTCGCGCCTCGTTGGATTCCAGCAGAAAGACGAACAGGTCCGCGAGCGTCGGGTCGTCCAGATACGGGTCGCCGCTGGTCTGGACCGTCCCGTTTCCGCGACGGAGCGTCCGCGTGTACGTCTCCCCGCCGACCGTGAGTTCGACGTGCCCCTCGTCGGCGTCGCCCTTCAGTGAGACGTTGTCGCTCCCCAGTCCCGCCATGACCGCCTGCAACAGCGACGTCCGGTTCGTCGCGTTCCGGCCTGTCAGCACGGTCACGCCCCCCGAGAACGCGACCCTGGTCTCGTCTATCCCGCCGATGTTCTCGACGGCGATCTCGACTGTGTCTTCCATCGATTCAGATACGCCCATACGTCCCCTTGTTTCCTTCTGTTTTATAAATATACTGTCTCGTTGTCGCCGTCCTCGTACGACCGGCGCCCGGTCGGCGTCTCGTCACTCGCAGTCC
>JAZKRZ010000055.1:0-17903 GCA_036626395.1 Haloarculaceae archaeon | reverse complement strand
ACACCTCGGCGGCGTACTTCGCCCACGCCGGCGCCGGGACGCTCCACATCCGCCCGATCCTGAACCTCAAAGACAGCGAGGGCATCGAGACGATGCGCGCGATATCCGAAGACGTCACCGACCTCGTAGCGGAGTACCGGGGGTCGTTCTCGGGCGAGCACGGCGACGGCCTCGCGCGCACGGAGTTCAACCCCAAGATGTACGGCCCGGACCTGTGGGCTGCGTTCAAGGAAATAAAAGAGGCGTTCGACCCGGGCTGGCGGCTCAACCCGGGGAAGGTCGTCTTCCGCGAGGACGACCCCACCGACATGCGCGAGCACCTCCGTTACGGCGCCGACTACGGGTCTCTCGAACCGAACACGGCGCTGGACTTCGCCGACGAGGGCGGCTACTCCCACCTCGTCGAACTCTGCAACGGCTGTGGCACCTGCCGACAGACGGGGTCCGACACGATGTGTCCGACCTATCGCGCTTCGAGAGAGGAGGTCGAGACGACCCGGGGCCGGGCCAACATGCTCCGGGCGGCCATCAGCGGCGAGATCGACCGCGAAGAGATGTACAGCGACCGTTTCCAGGAGGAGGTACTCGACCTCTGCGTGGGCTGTAAGGGTTGCAAGAACGACTGCCCGACGGGCGTCGACCTGGCGAAACTCAAGGCCGAGACGAAACACCAGTACCACGAACGGGAGGGCGCCTCGCTGCGCGAGCGACTGTTCGCGGACGTCGACCGGTTCGCGTCGTGGGGGAGTCGGCTGGCGCCGCTCTCGAACCTCGCGACGGGGCTCCCGGGCGCCCGGCTGCTGGCGGAGACGGTGCTGGGAATCGCCCCCGACAGGGAACTCCCGGCGTTCGCGGGCGAGTCGTTCGAGGCGTGGTTCGCCGCTCGCGAGACGGGTGCCGGTGTCGACCCCGAGTCCGCCGACCACCGCGTCGCGCTCGTCCCCGACACGTACACGAACTACGTCCACCCGGAAATCGGGAGGGCGGCGGTCCGCGTGCTGGAGGCGGCGGACGTCCACGTCGCGGTCCCCGACGGGCTGACGTCGAGCGGCCGGGCGGCCTTTTCGCTGGGGTTCCTCGACAGAGCCCGGGAGCGCGCCGGGCGAAACGTCGACGTCCTCGCGCCCCTCGTCGCGGACGGGTGGTCGGTGGTCTCCGTCGAGCCCTCCGACGCCGTCATGCTACAGGACGAGTACCGCGACCTGCTGGACGGCGCGGCCGTCGAATCGGTCAGCGCGAACGCGTACGGCGTCTGTGAGTTCGTCGACACTCACAGGCTGGTCGAGGACGTGACAGTCGACTCGGCGGGCGAGTCCCTGACCTACCACGGCCACTGCAACCAGAAGGCCCTCAACCGGGACCACCACGCCGTCGGCGTTTTGCGGCGAGCGGGCTACGAGGTCGACCCGCTCGACTCGGGCTGTTGTGGCATGGCCGGCTCGTTCGGCTACGAGTCCGAACACTACGACCTCTCGCAGGCCATCGGCGAGATACTGTTCGAGCAGGTCGAGGAGAGCGACGGCGAGACGGTGGTCGCGCCGGGCACGTCCTGTCGGACGCAACTGGGCGATCGCCCCGGCGAGACGCGCCCGCCCCACCCCGTCGAGAAAGTCGCCGAGACCCTCCGGGTCTGACGGGGTCGCACGGACCCTGCGACCGTTCCTTTCAAGCCCGCACGGCGATACACCGAGACGTGACACCGGATTCGCTCGACGGGGTCGACCCGACCACGCTCGTCGCGGGCCGCGGCGACTGGATAGGAGAGGAGCTGGCCGCGGCGCTCGTCGAGCACCCGCTCGACTGCGTCGACACCGAGTTCCCCCACTACACGCACGCGGTCGAGAGCCCGGACGACACCGTCTCACCCAGCGAGGACCACCCGGTGTTCTACGGCTGTTTCGACTGGCACTCGGCGGTCCACAGCCACTGGTCGCTGGTCCGCGGGCTCCGGCTGTTCGGGGACTCCCTCGACCGGGACGGGGTCGTCGGAGCGTTCGACGACCGGGTCACCGCAGAGACCGTCCAGCGGGAGGTGGCCTACTTCGCGGAGAACCCCGGCTTCGAGAACCCGTATGGCTGGGGGTGGTTCCTGCGACTGGCCGCCGAACTCGCACTGTGGGACGACAGTCTCGCGGGCGAGTGGCGCGAGAGACTGCGCCCGCTCGAAGACCGGGTGGTCGAGCTGGTCGAGAGCGAATTCCTCACCCAGGACCGGCCGTTCCGCGTCGGCACTCACGGGAACTCGGCGTTCAGCCTGTGTGCGGTGGTCGACTACGCCCGTGTGGTCGGCGACGAGTCGCTGGCGGAGGCGACCGTCGACGCTGCTGGCCGGTTCTACGGCGACGACACGGACGCCCCCGTGGCGTACGAACCGCTCGGGTGGGACTTCGTCTCGCCGTCCCTCACCGAGGCGGACCTGATGCGCCGCGTCCTCGACGACGAGAGGTTCGGAGACTGGTACGAGAGGTTCCTCGGTGACCTGTCGTCAGTGGGCGCCCAAACGGTGCTCGAACCGGTCGACGTGGGCGACGACGACGGCGGGGTGGCGCTCCACCTGGTCGGTCTCAACCTCTCGCGGGCGTGGTGTCTGGCCGGCATCGCGGACGCGCTGGGCGACCACCCGGCGACACCGGCCCTCGAGCGGAGCGCACGGCGCCACGCCGAAGCCGGAGTGGCGGAGGCGTTCACCGACGACTACGCCGGCGCTCACTGGCTGTCGTCGTACGTCCTGTACCTGCTCACGCACGAGGACGGCGGCGTCGCACCGTCCGGCTAGGGAGATCCGCAGTTTTTTACCCGCCTCGGCGTATCGCAGGGTATGACCGACGCGCCAGCGGTCGGCGAGCTGACACCACCGGACAGAACGCTGATGGGTCCCGGACCCAGCGACGTCCACCCCCGGGTGTTGCGGGCGATGAGCACGCCGCTCGTGGGCCACCTCGACCCCTCGTTCATCGAGATCATGGACGAGGTCCAGGAACTGCTGCGGTACACGTTCCGCACCGACAACAGGTGGACCATCCCGGTTTCGGGGACGGGGTCGGCGTCGATGGAGGCGGCCATCGGCAACCTCGTCGAACCCGGGGACACGATGCTCGTACCGACGAACGGCTACTTCGGCGGCCGGATGGAGAGCATGGCCGAACGCGCCGGCGGCGAGGTGGTCCACGTCGACGCGCCGTGGGGCGAACCGCTCGACCCCGCGGATGTCCAGGCCGCGTTCGACGAACACCAGCCCGAGATCTTCGGGTTCGTCCACGCCGAGACGAGCACCGGGGTCCGCCAGCCCGGCGTCCCCGAACTGACGAGCATCGCTCACGACCACGACGCCTGCGTCGTCGCCGACTGTGTCACCTCGCTGGGGGGCGTCGAGATGCGCGTCGACGAGTGGGACGTCGATGTCGCCTACTCCGGGCCCCAGAAGTGTCTCTCCTGTCCGCCCGGCGCGAGTCCGCTCACGCTCAACGACCGCGCGATGGACAAAGTACTCTCCCGCGAGACCGAGGCCCGCTCGTGGTATCTCGACCTCTCGCTGCTCGAGGGGTACTGGGGCGAAGAACGGGCCTACCACCACACCGCGCCGATCACGAACGTCTACGCGCTGCGCGAGGCGCTGCGACTCGTCGCCGAGGAAGGTATCGAGGACCGCTGGGCGCGCCACCGCCACGTCGCGGGAGCGCTCAAGGCGGGCCTGGAAGCGATGGGCCTGGAGATGAACGCGCCCGACGAGTACTGGCTGCCGAGCCTGAACGCCGTGCGCGTGCCCCATGGCGTCGACGACGGAGCGGTCATCGACCACCTCCTCGGCGAGTACGACCTGGAGATCGCCAGCGGCCTCGGCGCGCTCGCCGGGGATATCTGGCGGATCGGCTGTATGGGCCACTCCGCCAGTCCGAAGAACGTGAGTTACCTGATGACCGCACTTGGCGACGCGCTCACCGAACAGGGCGCGGACGTCGACGTCGAGGCGGGGCTGGCGGCGACGAGCGCGGCGCTCGGGGAGTGAGTCGGCAGCCCGGGTTCGTACTGTCGGACACAAGTCCGTGAACGGGTGATCCGCTGTTCGGAGACGAACCGTCACAAAAACCCCGAGACAGTCTTCGAACGGTGGCATTGCGTGTGTCAGACAGTATCAGGAGTCCCAGTCGATGTCGGCGCTCCGGTCGGCGTCTCTGAGGACGAACGGGCCGACGGCGAGCGTCCGCTTGGCGACGGAGGCGATCCTGAGCACGTACGCGACCAGCAGGGCGAACGGGAGAACCGCGACGGCGACCGCCCCGGCGACGATCCAGACGAGGTTCGCGATGTCGAGCGTCGCGCCCGAGACGACCGACGGGTCGTTGCCGAACAGGAGCATCCCGATAGAGACGAGCAGTGCGGGGACCGCGGCGTAGAGGATGACGCGCGAGAGGTCGACCAGTTCCCAGCGGAAGTACAGCGTCTTGACGTGCTCGCGGGCCGGACCGAAGAACGTCAGCACGTCGGTGAGGTGGTCGAGAGCGTCTGTGGCTTCGGTCGGGAGGTCGCCGTGGCTCGCGCGGCGTCGCCCGCGGCCGCGTGGAGGCCGTCGGCCTGGGCAGCGGTCGTATCCAGCAGCGCCCGGAGGAAGGCGGCGGGTTCGGGCGGGGCGACCGACGCGTCGACGATGTCCTCGACCTCGCGGCGGAAGTCCATGGACCCGCTCATGCGCTCGCGCTGGTCGCCCAGGCCGCCGAGTTCCTGCGAGAGGACGAGCTGATTGAGCGTGACGACGAGCGTGACGCCGGTGATGATGGCGGTCAGGAACCCCTGGAAGAGCCTCTCGACCGGGTCGTTACCGGTCATGGCGTCACGGAGAGACACGGGGCCGACCGTTCCGGCGGCGAGGACGGTAACGAAGACGACTCCGACGATGGCAGCCGTGACGGCCCGCCGGTCGGCGTCGAGGAGGAGCCACAGTTTCACGCGGTTGCCGGCGGCGCGTTCGCGCATCGTGTCGCCGGGACTGTCGACGTCCGTCTCCGTCATACTCGCCCCTTCGCACAGCCCCGACAAAAGGTCCCGTGCGTGGGGTGGGACACACCGACCGGGCGGTGGGCGAGTCGGCGGACTCCCGTGAGGTAGTTTTAAATCGGTCTGTTGACTGGTCGTGTGTATGCTCGACGACATGGACCGGGGACCGAAAGTCGCTCTTTTCGTCATCGTCGCAGTCTTGCTGCTCGTACTCGCGGTACCGCTGGTCGTCATCCTTGCCGCAGTGATCGCCTCGTTCGTGCTGGGACTCGGCGAGGAAGCCGCCCTGCTCGTCCCCGTCTGCGGGCCGGCGTTCGCTCGCAGCGCTCGCCAGTCCGCGGTCGAAGCCGGTCGACGTGCCGGTTCGACGATTCGCGGAACCTGGCGGCCGCAGAGTGAAAGCCACTTGTCCGCCCGCCGCGAAGGGCGGCCGTGAGCGACCCGGTCCCCACCGTCGAAGTCCACCCCGGTAGGGAGGCCGTCGTGGACTTCGACCCCGGACTCACCTTCGAGTGCGTCGACGAGTGCACCTGGTGCTGTCACCACGGCGTGTTACTGTACGAACCCGACCTGCTGGCACTCGCCGGACGGGCCAGTCTCGCCGCGGCTACCACCGAGTTCCGGGGCGAGGATTTCGTGCGAAAGGAGCCAAAGGACCGCCACGAGCACGTCAGCGAGGACGGCGAGGCCTGTTACTTCCTCCGGGACGACGGTCTCTGTGCGCTGCACGCCGAGCACGACTGGAAACCCGCCCGGTGTTCGGTGTTCCCGCTGCAGGTCACCGTCGAGGACGGGTCCGCGACCACCCGCGAAGGCGGGGACATCCACGTCTCCGTCCGCGAGGAGGCCCACGAGCACTGCGATGGACTGGGCGTCTCCGAGCGGCGCGTCGTGGACAACCTCGACGCGTTCCTCCCCGCCGTCCTCTGGGACCTGAGCGACCCCGAGACCCGCCGGGAACTGTGATACGGACCGTTGTACTTCGTTACCGCCGTCGCGAACCACGGTGAACGCATCGGGCCGTGACTCGTCCATCCGTCGGCGGCATCGCCGAAAATGGGTACAACGGTCCGTATGAGAGGGCGGAGCACCGTTGCACTGACCGTCAGGTACAAGCGGGTTTCGTGATAGATTTCAGACGATGGCCGACGAGACACTGTACGAGCGCCTGGGCGAACAGGAGGGGATCCGCGCGGTGGTCGACGACTTCTACGACCGACTGCTCGCCGACGAACAACTGGGCCCCTTCTTCGAGGGGTCGGACATGGAGTTGCTCCGCCGGACCCAGACGGATTTCCTCTGTGAGGCCGCGGGCGGTCCCCAGACCTACGACGCGGCGCCGGTCCGCGAGGCCCACCTCGACGTCCCCTTCGAACCCGAGCACATCGAGCGTGCGGTCGAACTCCTCTACGAGAGCCTGGAGGCGTTCGACGTCCCCGAGGACGACGCCGACGCCGTCGTCGGCGCGATCGCCGAGTACGAGGAGGACCTGCTGGCGAGCCGCGACGGCGGCTGAACCCGTCATCGCCGAAGTATTTCGCGCCACACGGGTGGTAATCAGCTCGGGCTCCGGCCGTGGGAGCGCGACCGGGCTATCGGTATCATGGTCGACCTCGACCTGACAGTGTTCGGGTCTCAACGAGCGGTCCCGAAGGTGGCACTGGTCGTGATCAAACACGTCGTCGACGACGAACGCAAGCGCGTGCTGGGGCTTTCCGACCGCGAGTGGCTCGCCAGCCTCCCGCCGGCCGAACTCGAGGCGCTGCACGACCGCTTCGACTCGATGACCGACGACGCGGGCTACCGGCGACTCCTGGAGTCGTTCGGGCTGGAGGTGACGAACGTCAATCGTCTGGAGCGCGTCCTGCGCGAGCAACTGGACGAGCAGGACCTCCGGGGGGCGGTGTTCGGTCGCAGTCCGCATCGGGATCCGAATCTGCCGGCGTTTCGTCCGACTTGATCCTCCGGCGGTGGCGCTTTGCCTCGCGGTTCTATCCGGCGTGGGGCGAGCGAGTCCCGGACGTCGAACGGATACTCGACGACCTGGCGCTCGGCCGGTCGGTACGCCGGCCGGTTGAAAACCGTCGCGGGTGTGACCATGCTCGCCGCCGGCGTCGGTCAACTGGTACTCTCGGCAGTGACTCTCGGCGTCGTGTAGCCGCGGACTCGCCGAGAGCGGCAAAACTGCACCGGGGTGCCGTCGCCGTCACGTCCGGGGACAGGTGTTGACGCCCAGCAGACTGTTTATCGGACACTGCTGGACGGCACCGGTCACGAGGAGGACCGCCCCGACCACAACCAGCGCGGCGCCGACGTAGACGTTCGTCGAGACGACCCCGAACACGATCGCGAGGCCGACGATGGCCAGCAGCGGGCCGACGACGAGTCGAGCAGTGCGGTCCATTCCGCCGACGTTTCGTTCCATACCCGCATTTCGAGCCCGACGGTCAAAACTGTTGTGCGTAATATTGGGTTGCAGGAACACGGACGGTGGGGGAACCCCGCTGGAACGGGGGCCTACTCTTCGGCGGGCGGGCCGGTTCGGCGGCCGAGCGCGCGCGCCAGGACGATCAGGTATCCGAGGCCGGCCTGGACCTCCTCGTCCCGGGTGGCCCGGAGGAGGCCGAGCGTGCCGACGCGGGGGACCTCCTCGGACTGGGCGTCGCCGACGGCTTCCAGCACGGACTCGAGCCCGTCGCGCGTGTCTTCCTCGGCGGCCGAGTCGGCGAGTTCGCCCAGCGAGTTACCGGTGCTCGCCAGCGAGACGGCCATGTCGTCGTCCAGCGCGTCACGCAGGAGTGACACGACCGCCGCGAGTTCGACGAGGTCGTCGAGGGTGCCCCGTTCCTGGAGCGTGGCGAGCGTCTCGAGCGCCTCGCCCAGCGACTCGCCGTTCTCGCCGACGTTCTCGGCGAGGGTGACTGTCTCCTCGGTGGCCAGTCCGTCCGCGGACTCCCCGAGCGTCGCGGCGGTCTCGGCCAGCGAGACGGCCATGTCGTCGTCCAGCGCGTCGGTGCCCAGTTCGAGCACCTCCACGAGTTCGTTGACCGCGTCGAGGCGCTCGACGAACGTCGCGACGGCTTCGGGGTTGTCCTCGATGGCGGCCGCCAGCTCCGCGGGCGGTTCCTCGATAGACCCCGTCGAGTCGCTCATCGGGACCACCTCACAGGAGCCCCCTGGCGGTCAGCCAGTAGGACTCGTTGTACGCGAGTTTCGACCAGTGAAGCGCCCGCGTGGGCGTGCCGGGGCTCGGCGGGTCCTCGTAGTCGAACGCGACGTAGGTCGCGCTGTCCATCCCGGTCTCGATGAAACAGAGCGTCTTGCCGTCGTAGGTGGCCGTCGCGGGCCGACCCCGGACCTCGCTGGCGAGGCGACGCGCGACGACGTTGGCCTGGTAGTGAGCCGCGCTGCCGGCCTTCGGGACGCCCGTCGCCGCCGCGTCGCCGATGGCGTAGACGTCTTCGGCGGCCGACGCCGCGAGTGTGTGCCTGTCGACGTCGACCCAGTCCTCGCCGAGTCCCGCCTCCGTCACCAGGTCGCTCCCGGTGTGGGGCGGGATCCCGACGAGCAGGTCGTAGTCGAGTTCCCGCCCCTCCATCGACGTCATCACGCCGGCGTCAGGGTCGACCTCCTCGGCGTTGAACATCGTCTCGACGGCGATATCGCGCTCCTCGAAGATCGGCTGGGCCCACTCGGCGATGTGTGGGTTCCCGTGGACGCGCATGATCGGGTAGGTGTACGTGATCTCCACGTCATCGCGCAGCCCGCGTTCGCGGAGCCAGTCGTCGAGCATGAACGAGAACTCGAGCGGTGCCGCAGGGCACATGTGCGGCGACCCCACGACGCTCAGGACGACGTGTCCCTCCGTCAGTTCGAGCAGTTCCTCCCGGAGCCGCTCGGCGCCGTCCTCGCTGTAGAAGTCGTGGGCGCCTTCGGCCAGCCCGGGCACCTGGTCGGGGTCGAGCTCGGACCCCGTCGCGAGCACGAGCTTGTCGTAGCCCACCGGTTGCGGGTCGTCGGCGAGTTCGAGTTCCTTCGCCTCGGTGTCGACGTCGACGACGTACTCGTGGCGGATATCGACCCTGTCGTCGACGAGTTCCCGGAGCGGGCGCCGGCCGTCAGCGGGTTCGCGCTGGCCGAAGGCCACGTAGAGCCAGACCGGCTTGTAGACGTGGTCCTCGTCGGCGTTGAACAGCGTCACCTGCACGTCGCCGGCGTCGATCTCCGGACTCAGTTGCTCTGCCAGGTCGTTCGCGAGGACGGTCCCGCCGGTGCCGCCCCCGACTATCGCAACGTGGCGAGTCATCGTTTGGTCACCTCGATGCGGTAGTACTCGCCCTCGTCGTGAACGTCGGTGACCTCGTGGCCCGTCTCGTCGGCCCACTCCGAGACCTCGTCTGGCGTCCGTTCGTTGTCGCTCAGCAGTTCGACGACCGTCCCGTCATCGACGCTCCGGATCTCGGATATCAGGTCCATCAGCGGTCCCGGACAGGTCGCGCCCCGCGCGTCGACCGTCGTGTCAGCGGTCTGTGTGGACATCGGTACTCGGTTCGACGTAGGGGAGGGACCGCCTTTAATAATGCATGCTATTCCCAACATCGTAAAATCCCCAGAAGACGCCCGTTTCGGCCCCCAGACCCGCCGGTCAGTCCTCTTCCGGCGCGACCGCTTCCTGCCACGACGAGGCGTCGAAAAACGACTGGAGCGCCATGAGCACGCCGACGTAGGTACCGAACGAGACGACCAGGACCGGAACGACGACGGCGATAACCAGGTTGCCCAGTCCGTACGAACCGAACGCCTGTAGCGGGGACATGCCTTCGATAGCAGGGTGATCGTGTAGAGGAATTCGTTTTCTTCCCATTTCTCTCTGGGCCCGATTTTGAGGTTATATCTTGCACAATATCCACAATACTAAAGCCGCTCCTCGACGTAGGCTCGCGCATGCGCGCAGTGTACGCGACGGACCTGTCAGAGGCCATCGAGACGGCGATCGGGTCGCGGACGTGTCTCGAGTGTCTCGAGCGGTACGGTATCGACGCGATCGACCTGATAACAGTCACGAGTCCGAACGTGACGGCCGGGATGCCGGGCAGCGACGTTGGCGAGCGGACGCGGCGGGCGCTCGCCCGGCAGCGCGACCTCCTCGAGAACGAGGGGTTCGCGGTCGAGACCCACGTGATGCGCGGGACGCCACACCGGCGGATCAACGGACTGGCCGACCGTGTCGACGCGGACCTCATCATCGTCGGGTCGCGGGGCCAGAGTCCCCTGGAGCGACGGCTGATCGGCGGGACCGCCCGGAACGTCGCGCGGACCGCGGTGCGACCGCTGCTGGTCCAGCGGATCCTCGAGAGCGAAGACGACCACGAGGTGGCGAACGAACACCTCTTCCAGCGGGTCCTCTACGCGACGGACTTCTCCGAGAACGCCGAACGGGCGTTTCAGCAGTTCCAGCACCTCCGGACACCGACTCAGGAAGCGACGCTGGTACACGTCGCGCCACCCGAGCGGCGGGCCGGGAGCGGCGACGACAGCGTCGGGGACGCCGAGGTGCGACTGGACGAGCTGGCCGACGAACTCGAGGGGATGGGCATCGACGCGCGGACGACGGTCCGCGAGGGAGAAGCCGTCGAGGAGATCCTCGCCGCCGAAGCGGAGGTCGATCCGACCTCCATCCTGATGGGGTCGCGCGGCCGGAGCCGGATGCGGCGACTCCTCCTCGGGAGCGTCTCCGAGGACGTGACGGCCCGCGCGGAATCGAACGTCCTGCTCGTGCCACCGACCCGGACGGGATAAGGTTTCTCGGCGGCGCCCGGTTCCTCGGGCCACGCTTTTTTCAGGCCGCGACCGCGACTCGACTACCCGTCAGTCAGAGTCGGGCACCGGTCGGTCCGTCGGTGCGGTCGGCTGGGAGTCACGCTGGGTCGACGGCTGATACTGTCGGACACAAGTACGTGAACACGCTCGTCGGGAACACGCCAGCGAAACGCCCGTTCCCGGTCGAACGAGCCACCGACGGTGGCCTCACTTGTGTCCGACAGTATGACCCCCGAGCGGTCGCCGTAACTCGGACGCTTCGAGTCCCGGCGACCCGAAGAGGCGGGAGACGCTCGTGCCGCCGGCTGGCCGAACGACGTGTGTCGAAAGACAGGTTCGAACCCGCGGTCAGACGTCGGCCGCGACGGTGTGTCCGTCGGCTTCGGCGCGGAGTTCGCGGATGGCGCTGTAGGTGACGGCCCCGCTGACCAGGAGGGCCGCCCCCAGGATGATGACGAGACTCACGGTGTCGAGGACCGGGACCTCGAAGACGCCGCCGAGCTTGCGGACGGCGACCGCGATCGCGCCCAGCAACAGCATGACGCCGAAGTAGACCTTGATGTCGTCCTCGTCGACCAGGCTCGTCGCCGCGGCGCCGAGACGCGCGCCGAGCGCGCTCCCCGACAGGAGCGGGACGACGATGCTCAGGTCCACGGCGCCCGACTGGGCGTAGAGGAAACTCCCGATCCCGCCGGAGAAGACGATCTCGAACAGGTCCGTCCCGACCGCCACCGGGACGGGCACGCCGATCAGGTAAAACAGCGCGGGCATGCGGATGAAGCCGCCACCGACGCCGAGGAACCCGGACAGGAGCCCCGTCGCGAACGCGACCAGGAGGATCATCCACAGCGAGACCCGGAACCCCCCGCGGAGCTTCATCATCGGCGGGATCCGGTAGGACTGTATCTTCTGTGCGACCTCGGGGATCTCGGCCTCCTCGACGTCCGCGTTCTCGTCGACGTCGTGTTCGAGGCCGCCACCGGCGCCTTTGAGCGCCTCGCGGGTGACGAAGAGGCCGATACCGCCAAGCAGGAAGACGTAGGCGACGCTGACGACGGTATCGGCCAGTCCCATGTGCTGGAGCGCCTCCAGGCCCATCTTGCCGACCTCGATCCCGGCCGTCGTCCCGGCGATCATCAACACGCCGAGTTTGTAGTCGACCTGGCCCAGGTCGCGGTGTTTCAGCGTCGCGATGACGCTCGTCCCGAAGACGAACGCCAGTCCGGACGCCACGGCGGTCGTGGATTCGTAGCCCATCACCAGCAACGCGGGCGTCACGAGGAACGAGCCGCCCATGCCGAAGAATCCGAACAGGATCCCGATGAGCAACCCGAACCCGACGAACGTCGCGATCAGCGTCGCGCTCACGCCGAACAGTTCCATCATTGCCCCGCACCTCCGTTTTCGGCGGCCGAACAGCGTCCGAAGACGAGGTCCATGACCGCGCAGCGACCCTGGAGGACCCGCGTTACCGGCCCCCCGAGGGCCCGCTCCAGAAAGCCATAGACCACGTACAGCAGAACCGCCTCGGCGAGAACGACCCCGACCAGCGCGGCCGCCTGCGCGTTCGTGCCGAGCGCCTCAATTCCCAACATATCTGATCACCTGTGCCAGTGGTCTTGCCTGTCGTGCGAATTTCTGCACGGACGTCAGTACCCGACAGAGGTAGATAACGGTTTTGGGTCTGATGTACAATACTATATCGGCATAACGAACCGATACCGATGGATAAGTTACGCGTAGCTACGGCCCGCTGATCGGGTGGTCGGATCCCGTTTCGAGTCGATTCCCCAACACCGCACAGCCCTGCTGCGCGCAGACGGTCGACCTGCTGTCGGTTTGATACTGATAGTATTGCACATTATGCAAAATTCTTATGCGTGTACGTCGAGTAGGTCGCACCATGTCACTCTCCGTGGCGGACATGCTCAACCAGGACATGCAGTGTGAGGGGGTGCTGTCGTGTCTCCACGGGCTCAATCCCCTCGACGAGGAGTCCTTCAGGGTCCTCGCACGTAGCGACGAGCCCCTGACGGTCGACGAGGTGGCGACCCGTCTCGACCGCGAGCGCTCGACGGCCTATCGGTCGATCAGTCGGTTGCTCGACGCCGGACTCGTCAGGAAAGAACAGGTCAACTACGACCAGGGCGGCTACTACCACGTCTACCAGCCCGCCGACCCGGACGAGGTCGCCGACGACATGCAGCGGGTCCTCAACGACTGGTACGCCAAGATGGGACAGCTCATCCAGGAGTTCCGCGCGCGATACGGGACGGAGGTCGACGCCGCGCCCCCGACCGGCCAGTGACAGCGGCGGCTCGCCTTACCCGTCTTCGAGGAACCGCGCCCGGTACTGTTCTGCGAGTTCGCGGTCGAAGTCGTCCAGTCCGACGATGTCGTCGGTCGTGAGGTACTCGACGGCGTCGACGTACGCGACGGCGTGTCGTCCAGTCCCGTCGGATAGTAGTGGGTCCGGCCGTGGACCGACTCCCGCTCCAGCCTGTCTGCGCGGACCAGTCTGGAGAGGTGGTGCTGGACCTGTCCGGTCGCCCGGTCCAGCGCCTCGACGACCGCGCTGAAGTGTGCACCCGGATGCGACCGGACGTACCGTGCGACCGTGCAGTCGCCCGGCGAACAGAGACGGCGACCCGTATCAGGCGTACTGTTCGACCAGCGAGACGAGTTCGGGCTTCTGTTTGAGCCCGACGATCTGTTCGACCGGCTCGCCGTCGGAAAAGAGGTACAGCGTCGGGACGCCCTGGACCTGGTACTGGCGCGCCAGACGTTGCTGTGCGTCGACGTCGACCTTCGCGACCGCGGCGTCGGTCTCGGCGGCGATCTCCTCGACGACCGGCTCGATCATCTTGCAGGGCCCACACCAGTCGGCGTAGAAGTCCGCGAGTACGACGCCGTGCTCGCCGACGAACTCGTCCATGTGCTCGGGACCGCTGATGTGGACCGGTTTGTCGGGCGTCTCCGCCGTCGCGTCAGCGGCCGTCTCCCCGTCCGAATCCTCGACGCGTTCCCTGATCTGTTTCTCTTTGCGTTCGCGGATCTCCTCTCGTTCGCTCATCACCTCTGTGTAGCGGTCGCTGTGACATAAGAGTTTTGTATGTATTGCAAAATACTAACCCGTCTGTTGCAGTCGGCTATCACCCGGCCCCGATGGTTTGATACGGACCGTTGTACCCATTTTCGGCGATGCCGCCGACGGATGGGCGAGTCACGGCCCGATGCGTTCACCGTGGTTCGCGACGGCGGTAACGAAGTACAACGGTCCGTATGACCCGTGACAGACAGGGTAAGTCACCGATCTATCTGGGGAAAGCTGTACCGCTCTATGACGTTCCGTAACTACCAGTCCGGACCTGCCGGGGTCGAAAATCCACAGAACCACCGGTCGCGGGCGCGCTCGACCGACGAGTGAGTTCTATGTATTGTAAAATCCCCCCAATACTATTTACCGGCGGGACCGTAGTATGGCGCATGACAGACGCCAGCGGGCAGGCCGGGACGGTGCGCTCGTCGATGACACCGCGAGAACTCCGGGCGGACGTGCCCGCCCTCCGGGAGTCGGTATACATGAACTACGGCGCGCACGGGCCCAGTCCGCGATACGTCGTCGACGCGGCCAGCGAGTTCACGGAGCGCCACGAGTTCGACGTTCCGGCGTCCGGGGACCCGTACCACGCGGCTTTCGAAGCCTTCGACGAGACGCGCGAGACGGTGGCCGACTTCGTGAACGCCGACCCCGGCGAGGTGGCGCTGACCGAGAGCACGACGGCGGGGATCAACGCGGTCGCCGGCGCCATCGACTGGTCGCCCGGCGACGTGGTAGTTCGGACGGACCTCGAACACCCCGCCGGGACGCTCCCGTGGCAGCGACTCGAGCGCGAGGGTGTCACGGTCCGGGTCGTCGAAACGGAGGACGGCCGGGTCGACGAGACCGAGTTCGCGGCGGCCGTGACGGGCGCGGACCTCGTCTGTTTCAGCGCGATTACGTGGACCCACGGCACGGTGCTCCCCGTGGGCGACCTCGTCGACGTGGCGAACGAGGCCGGCGCGTTCACGCTCGTCGACGCCGTGCAGGTCCCGGGGCAGGCACCGATGGACGTCTCGGCGTGGGGGGCCGACGCCGTGGCCGCGGCCGGCCACAAGTGGTTGCTGGGCCTCTGGGGTGGGGGGTTTCTCTACGTGGACGCCGACGCCGCCGCGGAGCTCTCGCCCCGCACCGTCGGCTACCGGAGCGTCGAGACGCCCACCGCGGACCCGTTCACGTTCGCACCCGGCGCCCGCCGGTTCGAGGTCGGGTCGGCCAGTCCCGCCCCACACGTCGCACTGGCCGAGGCCATCGACGCCATCTCCGAGGTCGGCCTCGACGAGGTCGCAGCCCGCATCGACCGGCTCACCGACCGACTCGCCGAAGGGGTGCCCGACGACCGGCTCCTGAGTCCCGCCTCTCCCGAATCCGGGCTCGTGACGGTCGAGGTCCCCGACCCGGAGGCGACGGTCGAGCGACTCGCGGCGGAAGGTATCCTCGTCCGGGCCCTGCCCTCTCCGGATGCCGTCCGCGCCTCGATCCACGCGGTCAACACGACCGGGGAGGTCGACCGGCTGGTCGACGCGCTCGGCGAGGAGTGGTAAACAGAGAGCGCCGCCGTGTGACTACGTTCTCGTCACCGGCGACGGCGCGTTGAAGGAAGTCCTCCGGTACGTTCGTCGGTTCATACGGACCGTTGTACCCATTTTCGGCGATGCCGTCGACGGATGGACGAGTCACGGCCCGATGCGTTCACTGTGGTTCGCGACGGCGGTAACGAAGTACAACGGTCCGTATCAGACGAGGAGCTGGACGTCCGATTCGGCCATGTCCTGGAGCGCGGTGGCCGCGCCCACGCCGACGGTGACGCCGTCGTAGAAGTCGTCCTCGTCGTAGTCCATGAGGTCGATGGTCATCTGGCAGGCCTGGAACTCGACGTCCTGGTCGATGGCCGTCTCGATGAGCTCCTCGACCGTCGCGGTGTTGTTCTCGTCGACGCGCCGTTCCATCATCCGGGTCGTCACCCGGTCCATGCCGGGTAGCGCAGCGAGCGCGTTGGGCACGGGCATGTTGGGGTTCCCGACGGCCGAAAGCTTCAGCTCGCGGGACTTCTCCTCGTGGAGGATATCCAGCCCCCAGAAGGTGTGAAAGACCACGACGTCCCAGCCGAAGGCCGCTGCCGTGCTCGCGAGGATGAGCGGCGGGTAGGCCATGTCGAAGGTGCCCTTCGTCGCGATGATCGTCATCTTCTTGCCGTCGTCGGCCGTCTCCGCCTCCAGCTCGGCGACGGTCTCCTCCAGTTCGGCGACCCTGGCCGCCAGCTGTTCGCGGTCCTCGGGCAGGTCGTCGCCGACCCCCTCGTCCCCGCCGGATGGTGTCTCGGTGCTCATGTTCTGTGTCAGTTCGTCTTGCGCACGTAGTGACGGTAGACGTCGCCGTCCTCGCGCTGGTCGACCAGTTCGACCCCCTGGGTCCCGGTGGCCCAGCCGTCGATGTCGCTCATGCTCCCGGGGTCGGTTGCGAGCACTTCGAGGATCGCACCCTCGCCCAGTTCGTCGATGGCCGACTTCGTCTTGACGACCGGCATCGGGCACGAGGCGCCTTTCACGTCCAGCGTCTCCGTGATGTCGAGTTCTTCGCTCATGTTTCTGGTTTACTCCGTGTGCTGTATTGGAGCTAACCCACAATACCTACCCGAAGGGCATAAACCCTCCGGATGACATTGAACCCCCGAAACCCTGGTGTTTTATTAGAGGATGGGGTCGGACTTCGGCACTGCGAGACAATAGTATTGCGCCAAATTTGAAATACTATCCAAACGCTTTTATGGGTCTACCCGGTACAGGAAACTGCGCGAAATGAATCCAGAAGACTTCCCCACTCCCGACGCGGAGGTTGAGAACGTCGAACCGGAGACGCTACGAGACCGCATCGACGCCGGCGAGGACGTGACGCTCCTCGACACGCGCATGAGTTCTGATTACGAGGAATGGCGGATCGACGGCGAGAACGTCGAGTCGATCAACGTCCCCTACTACAAGTTCCTCGACGAGGAGGTCGACGACGACGTGCTGGACCGGATCCCGGACGACCGGCCGGTGACCGTCCTGTGTGCGAAGGGCGGGGCCAGCGAGTACGTCGCCGGCGTGCTGACCGAGCTGGGGTACGACGTCGACCACCTCGAGGACGGCATGAACGGGTGGGCCCGGATCTACGACGTCGTCGAGGTCACCGGCTACGACGGCGCCGGCCGGCTCTTCCAGTACCAGCGCCCCTCCTCGGGCTGTCTGGGCTATCTCGTCGTCGACGGCGGCGAAGCGGCCGTCATCGACCCGCTGCGTGCCTTCGTCGACCGCTACCTCGAGGACGCCGACGAACTCGGCGCCGACCTGAAGTACGCGCTCGACACGCACGTCCACGCGGACCACATCAGCGGTGTCCGCGACCTCGACGAGCGCGGCGTCGAGGGCGTCATCCCCGAGGCCGCGGTCGACCGCGGCGTCACCTACGCCGACGACGTGACCCTCGCCGCCGACGGCGACGAGTTCGAGGTCGGCGACGCGACGGTCGAGACCGTCTACACGCCCGGACACACGACCGGGATGACCTCCTACCTCGTCGACGAGAGCTTCCTCGCGACGGGCGACGGCCTGTTCATCGAGAGCGTCGCCCGCCCCGACCTGGAGGAAGGCGACGAGGGCGCTCCCGACGCGGCGCGCATGCTCTACGAGTCCCTCCAGGAGCGCGTGCTCGCGTTCCCCGAGGAGACTATCGTCGGCGGCGCACACGCCAGCGACGCCGCCGACGACGAGGCCGCCGCGGACGGCACCTACACCGCCACCCTGGGCGAACTGGTCGAGCGGATGGACGCCCTCTCGATGGACGAGGAGTCGTTCGTCGAGACCGTCCTCGCGGACATGCCGCCCCGGCCTGCCAACTACGAGGACATCATCGCCACGAACCTCGGCCAGACCGAGGTCGACGACGAGGCGGCGTTCACGCTCGAACTCGGTCCGAACAACTGCGCCGCGAGCCAGGAATCGCTCGCCGG
>JAZKRZ010000054.1:0-17989 GCA_036626395.1 Haloarculaceae archaeon | reverse complement strand
GACTACACGCTGGAGGAGAAGACCTCCGGTCCCAGCCTGGACGGTGCGCCAGACATCGTCCAGCCGTGGATCGAGGGCGACGGCGTCCCACAGATCTACAATCCCTACGAGTAAGGACGCGACGCGGCACCGACCTCGAACCGACGCGATTTTTCCGAGACCCACCGCCTGCCACCGGGAGGTCACTCCGTGCGGTATCGCCGAACCCTCGATAGCGGTCCGGTTAGCGTTACGAGATTAAATATTGGGGACCGCTGGATCCGATTCAATAAAGTACGTGGGCATACTTTGTCTGGTATAGTATGTCAAGCGCAACGTCCGTCGGCCGGGGCTCGATACGCGAGGAGTACCGGTACCTGCTCTCCAAGGAGAGCGTGTGGGGGTGGCTGTTCCTGCTGCCCACGATCATCGCGCTCGCAGTGGTGAGCGTGATCCCCATCTTCCGGGGGATCTTGCTGAGCTTTTACGAGTTCCACGCGCTCAGACCAAACGTCTGGGTCGGGCTCGGCAACTACGTCGAGGTGTTCGGCCTGCCCGAGTTCTGGATGGTGCTGAAAAACACGTTCGTCTGGTCGTTCGCGTCCGTCGTGATGATGGCGACGCTGGGGCTCGCCTTTGCCCTGATCCTCAACCGCGATTTCAAGGGCAAGGGTATCGCGACGACGCTCCTGTTGCTCCCGTGGACGATCCCCTTCATCGCGGTCGCGCTGAACTGGAACCTGCTTTTCGATTTCAACCTCGGGATGTTCAACGGCATCCTCGCGCTGGTGGGCATGGAGCGCCTCGACTGGCTCAGTCGGGGACGCTACGCCCTGTTCTCGATCACGCTGGCGTACGTCTGGCGGAACTTCCCCTTCTTCATGATCACCTTCCTCGCGGCGATGAAGGGGATCCCACAGGACCTCTACGAGGCGGCCCGCGTCGACGGGTCGACACGGCTGGACCTGTTCCGGCACATCACGCTCCCGTTCCTCGGACCGATCGGGGTCGTGACGACGCTGTTGATGAGCCTGTGGACGCTGAACCACTTCACGCTCATCTACGTGATGACCAGCGGCGGTCCCGGCAACGCGTCGATGGTGCTGCCGGTGTACATCTACCGGCAGGCGTTCCGCCAGAGCGACTTCGGCATGGCCGCGGCGATCGCCGTCATCATGCTCGTCATCATGATGGCCTACGGGCTGGTCTACCTCCAGCTCTACCAGGAAGAGGTCGGGGGGAAGTAAGATGGCGACCAAGACACGCGACGACGCCGAACTGTTCGGCATCGAGATGTCCAAGAAGACCTACGACCGGCTGAAAGCCGCCGGCTTCCACACGGTCGTGTGGTCGTCGATCCTCCTGGTGTTGACGCCGGTCTTCTGGATGGTCATCGTGTCGCTCAATCCCATCGCGTTCAACAACTTCATCACAGACCCCGCCGCCTGGGTGGCCGGGGTCGACCTGAGCGGCTACATGACGGCCGTCAACGACACCGACTTCCTGGTCTGGTTCAAGAACTCGACCATCGTGACGCTGTCGGCGACCGCACTGTCGATCGTCGTCTGTACGTTCGGCGCCTACAGCATCGGTCGACTGGAGTTCCGCGGCCGGAAGGCGATGGCGACGTTCCTGTTGCTGACCCAGATGTTCCCGCTCATCCTCGTGGCCGTGCCCCTGTTCCTGATCTTCCGTGACCTGGGGCTGGTCAACACGCTGTACGGGCTGACGATCGCCTACGTGGCGTTCGTCCTCCCGTTCTCGGTGTGGATGCTGCGGGGGTTCTACGAGAACCTCCCCGAGTCCCTGGAGGAGGCGGCGATGGTCGACGGGTCGACCCGCATCGGCGCGGTCATCCGCGTCATCGTCCCGCTGTCGGCGCCCGCTATCGCGACGACGGCCATCTTCGCGTGGATCTTCGCCTGGAACGAGTTCGTCATGGCGCTGATCCTCATCAGCGACAGCAGCAAGACGACGCTCCCGCCGGGCCTCTCGACGTGGATCGGCCGGTACTCCCTGCAGTGGGACCTGCTGATGGCCGGGGCACTGGGCGCGACGCTGCCCCTGTTCATCATCCTGTTTTTCCTGCAGAAGTACATCATCAACGGCCTCGCAGAGGGCGCAGTCAAGACCTGACAATGACAGGAGACACACCCGATTCGACCGTAAGCGTAAACCCGCCGGGAGGCGAGCGATAGAGCATGGCCCGTATACTGTTCGACGATGTTACGAAGGTCTACGGCGACGACACGCTGGCCGTCGACGGTTTCAACCTCGAGATCGAGGACGGCGAGTTCCTGACACTCGTCGGCCCTTCGGGGTCGGGGAAGTCGACGCTGTTGCGGATGGTTGCCGGTCTCGAAGACATCACGGAAGGCGAGGTCCACATCGGCGACACCGTGGTCAACAACCTCCCCCCTCGCAGTCGGGACATCGCCATGGTGTTCCAGAGCTACGCGCTCTACCCGCACCTGACGGTGCGACAGAACATGTCCTTCGGGCTCAAGCGCTCGACTGACCTGCCCGACTACGAGATCAACGACCGCGTCGAGGAAGCCGCCGAGATGATGGGCATCGAACCCCACCTCGACCAGAAGCCCAAACACCTCTCCGGCGGGCAGCGCCAGCGCGTCGCCACCGGCCGCGCCATCGTCCGCGACCCCGGCGTGTTCCTGTTCGACGAGCCGCTGTCCAACCTCGACGCCAAACTGCGCAAGCACATGCGCACGGAGCTCCAGCGCATCCAGCAGGAACTGGGGACGACGACCATCTACGTCACCCACGACCAGGAGGAGGCGATGACGATGTCCGACCGCATCGCCATCCTCAACTACGGGGAGCTCCAGCAGGTGGGCGCCCCCCGCGAGGTGTACAACGAACCCGACAACGTCTTTGTCGCGCAGTTCATCGGCAGCCCGTCGATGAACATGTTCGTCTCGCGGCTCGACGCCGACGCCGGGCGCTTTACCGGCGACATCGACGTCTCGATCGACGGCGACCGCGCCAGGGCCATCGAACAGAACGCCACCACCGACCAGCTCCTGCTCGGCATCCGGCCGGAACACGTCACGGTCCACCTCGAAGAGGTCGACGAGTCCGTGCCGGCGACCGTCGACATCATCGAACCGCTCGGGAGCAACGACCTGCTGTACTTCGAACTCGAGGACGGCACCGGCGTCCAGGAGGTCATTTCCGACGACGTCGAGATCGGCGAGGACGAGGAAGAGGACGAAGAGGAGTACAAGGTGTTCATCGAGCCCGGTTCGGTGCCGAACTCCTACGAGGGCGGCGGGACCGTCTACCTGACGTTCGACACCGACCACATGCACGTGTTCGACCCCCAGACCGGGGAGAACGTCGACGTCGAGACCACCACGTCGGTCGACGCGCAGGCCGAGACCGCCGGTGCGGACGACTGACACCCACGGTTCGGGGACGGCACCGTCCCACTCCCGCGCCGACGCTGTCGCGTTCCTCGAGACGATACCATGAGTGCTGACGACGGTTCGCCCGGCTACGACCCGGGATACGACGCGAGCGCGGACCCCCACGGTCCCGACGTCGGGAACGAGGGGACGGAACTGCGCTACCGTGACCTCCCCCATCGGTTCCGGGAGGCCGAGACTCTCTCCGAACTCGTCGCGACGATCAGGGCCTACGGCTGGCCGCCGGTCGCCGTCTCGCTCGTCGTCTACGGCGTGTCGCGGGGCCTCTTCGAGTACCTCTCGAGTCCCTTCTCCATCGCCAACAGTTACGTCTTCGAGGCCTGGCCCGCCGCGCTGGGGATCAACGTCCTCTTCGGCCTCTTTTTCGCCGGGTTCTCGTGGTTCCTCTACTTCGGCGTCATCGGCGCGTTCGCGGGTTTTTTCGCCGAGGGGACGGCCATCGACACGGGCGTGTTCAAGACCGGTGGCTACCTTCTCCTGGTCTTCGTCCCGCTGCTGGCGATAAGCGGCCTCCTCGCGGCCACTATCCCGGCCGCCGTCGCGGCGGGCGGCGGCGGGAGTCCCCGGGCCGCCATCGAGGTTCAGCGGTCGCTTGACGCCACTGTCCAGATGCGCGTCGCGGGTTTCCTGCTCGCCGCCGGCTGGGTCGTGGTCGGTTTCCTGCTCATCCCCTTCGTCGCCGAACTCTACGACGTCTCCCGGAAAGCCAGCGTCGTCTCGGTGTTGCCGCCGACGCTGCTCGCGGTCCTCGGGACCGTGCTGGCGTAGAGCGGACGGGAGTGGCGTAGACCCGTCGCGAAAGGTTCGTTTCAGTCTCCGTTCCGCTGAACCGGTCGTTACCGTGAGAGTGCGGAGTTATCGATGAGAATCACATCGAGCACACGATAGATCCGTGGATTCGTGCGGCATACACAGCGCTTAGTCAGCACTCCAGGTCGGCGATCAGAACAATATATATCCCACTGGGGTGTTACCTCGTTTCTCTGTCCCGAGCGTTTTTCAGCAGGCCTGGCAACCCACCTGATGGCCCGAGTCGCTATTCCGGCGGTTCCGCGTCCGGGTCGGGCACGACGTCTTCGGGGTCGAGGTCCTCGTAGTAGGGGTCGTCGAGGATACGCTCCAGCGAGGGCTCGCGCTGGTCGACGAGGAAGCTGTCGATCCGGGTGAAGTCGTTGACGAACTCGACGGCGCGGACGAGACCGGTCACGCGCACCCGGAAGGCGTCGAGGCCGTCGTCGGCGAGGACGTCGTCGACGAGTTCGCCGTCGACGTTGACCCCGGCAGTGTCGTGACCCGCCTCGTGGCGGGTCCGCAGGTCAGTCACCGTCACGCTGGGGTCGACCCCGGCGTTGCGCCCCAGCGTCTTCGGGATACCTTCGAGGACGTCAGCGAACCCCTCGATAGCGAGTTGCTCGCGGCCGCCGAAACGGGGCGCGAACGAGCGCAGGTCGCGGGCGGCGGCGATATCGGGTGCGCCTCCGGCCGGCAGCGCGCGCGGGTCCTGGACCAGGGCTCGGAGGGCGTTTTTGCCCTTGCGAACCCGCCGTTCGGCCTCCTCGGCGGCCGACTCGATGCCCCCGCGGACGACGAGCGTGACGGCGGGCTGGCCCGTCTCGGGCGGCGCCTCGAAGGCGAGCCAGTCGTCCTCGCGGCCCATGTCGCGGGCGCTGAGCCGGACGTGTCCGAGGTCGTCGGGGTCGACCGTCGCTCCCGGGCTGACCGGCCCGACGGGCGTGGCGCCGGTCGCCCGTCTGATGTACTCGAAGTCGGTGTCTTTCGTGTTGCGCACGAGGACAGCGCCCTCTCCGGCCAGTTCCCAGGCGACTTTCATGTCGGCGTCGCCGGTGATGACGACGGCGACCGGGCCGGCCTCGCCGATGGCCGTCGCGATGCCCTCGGCCTCGTTGAAGCTCTGTGCCGTCTTGCCGGGGTCCTCGCTGTCGACCGAGACGCTCACGTCCGCCGAGAGCTCGCGCGTCTGCAGGTCGCCGCGGACCAGGAGGATCGGCCCCTCGGCGGGCAACAGGTAGGGGGCGTCCGTGACCTCGCGGGGGAGGACCGGCCCCTCGACGAGTTCCGTGTCGGCGACGGTCCCGCCGGGGACGGCGACGGTGTCGGCGTGGTCCAGGCGGGTCGTCCCGCTGGCGGGGTCGGACACGCGGAGGACGGCGTCGACGACGGTGTCGGCCACCCGGTCGAGCGGCCAGGACTCCGTGCGGCCGTTGGTCATGCCCGTCATCGCGACGGTCTCCAGCAGGTCGCGGTCGAGTTCGCCGTCGCTGGCGACGGGGACGGCCAGCTCCGACCACCGTTCGAGCGTGCGCTGGGCGGCGATGGAATACCCCTCGACGACGTCGTTGGGGTGGACCCCCCGGTCGACCAGGTCCATCGCCTCCGAGAGCAGGTCGCAGGCGAGCAGGAACATCGTCGTGACGCCGTCACCGACGTCGTCCTCGTGGTCCTCGGCGAGCGTGATGAGCTCCTGGGCGACCGGGTTGTCCGTCTCGCCCTCGAACTCCTCGATGATGGCCACCCCGTCGTTGCTGGCGAACCCTCTGAGCTCGTCGTCGGGCATGCGTCTGACGATCATCTTGTCCAGCCCGAGCGGTCCCAGCGTGGAACGCACGAGTTCGGCCATTCCCCCCGAAGTCTGGCGGATCGCGGCCCGCGTGTCCCGCGGCGGGACCTGCGACCAGCCGGTGTACTCGTCGTTGGTTGTCATGGATGTGTCACCGCGTCCGCGTCCGTCACGTTACCGCACCAGCAGGTTGTCGTAGACCAGCAACGCCAAAACGAGTATCAGGAAGGCGTAGGCCATCTCGCCGACGAGGTTCCAGCCGTGAGTGGTGCGCAGGTACCCCGTGCCGAAATAGACGAGAACGATCGTCGCCACGACGAGCCCCAGAGCGATCCCGACGTTGCGCCGCTTGCTGAAGTCGACGGACATGCCGACAGATTCGCCCCGGGAAATATAAATAACCGGTGGTCCGCGGTCTCTCGCCGGCGGTCTGACGTTCGCTCTCGGTGACGAGACGACCGCCACGGACGGCCGCTCGGGCCCGTGGAGACCGAGGACGCGAGCGGTCTGAGAGCGACGATACCCCACGTGGCTCACCGCGGAACGCACCTATTTGACGGCGCGCGACGACCGGCGGGACATGGACACGGGTGTCTGTTATTTCCCCGAACACTGGCCACGCGAGCGGTGGGCGACCGACGTAGAGCGGATGGCCGAGGCCGGCATCGAGTACGTCCGCATGGGCGAGTTCGCCTGGAACCGCTTCGAGCCCGAACCCGGTACGTACGATTTCGAGTGGCTCGAGGACGCGGTCGACCTCGTCGCCGACCACGGTATGCAGGCGGTGCTGTGTACTCCCACGGCCACCCCGCCCAAGTGGCTCACCGACGAGTATCCCGGCGTTCACCAGGAAGAGCCCGACGGCACCCCGCTGGAGTTCGGCAGCCGCCGCCAGTACTGTTACAACTCCCCCGACTACCGCCGGGAGAGTCGCCGGATCATCTCGAAGCTGGCCGAACACTTCGCGGGCCACGACGGCGTCGCCGGCTGGCAGACAGACAACGAGTTCGGCTGTCACGACACCGTCCGCTGTTACTGTGACGACTGCCAGAGCGCGTTCCGCGAGTGGCTCCGCGCGAAGTACGACGACGTAGAGGCGCTCAATGAGGCCTGGGGCAACGCCTTCTGGAGCCAGGAGTACCGCGACTTCGCCGAAGTGGACGTCCCCGGGCCGACGCCCGCCGAGGGCCAGCACCACCCGACGCGCCTGCTGGATTTCCACCGGTTTTCCAGCGAGAGCGTCGTCGCGTACAACCGCCTCCACGTCGGGGAACTCCGGGCGGCCGAGGCCGACGGCGACGACTGGTTTATCACCCACAACTTCATGGGCGATTTCGAGCCGCTGGACGCGTTCGACGTGAGCGCGGACCTGGATTTCGCCGCGTGGGACTCCTATCCGACGCTGCACGCCCAGCAGGCGCCGGACACGCCCGACCCCGCGAGCGACGCGGCGGCCGACCTCCAGCGGGTCGGCGACCCCGACCTCACCGCGATGAACCACGACCTCTACCGCGGCGCCAGCGAGGGACCGTTCTGGGTGATGGAAAACCAGGCCGGTGACATCCGCGCGTTCCCCTACTCGGCGGAACCGGCCGACGGCATGATGCGCCTGTGGGCCCACCAGGCCGCCGCCCACGGCGCCGACGTCGTCTCCTATTTCCGGTGGCGACGATGCCGGTTCGGCCAGGAACAGTACTGGGGCGCGCTGAACAACTACGACGGGTCGCCCGACCGCGGCGTCCGCGAGGCGACCGCGGCCGCCGAGGACTTCGCCGCTCTGCCCGAACTCGCCGCCCCCGAGGGCGACGTGGCGCTGCTCCTCGACTACGACAGCATGTGGGCGCTCCACTCCGAACGCCACACCCCCGAGTACAACTACTGGTCCCACTGTCGGGCCTACTACCGGGCGCTCCGTCGCCACGGCGTGACCGTCGACGTCGTGCCCGCCGACCGCGACCTCGACGACTACGCCGCCGTCGTCGCGCCCTCGTTGCACCTGGTCGACGAGGGCCTCGCCGGGCGGCTCGCTGACTACGCCGCCGGCGGGGGCGAACTCGTGTTGACCGCCCGCACCGCGACGAAAGACGAACACCACAAACTCCGGGACGAACTCGCGCCCGGCCCCCTGAGCGAGGCGCTGGGCGCCCGCGTGGTCCAGCACGAGAGCCTCTCGCCGGGCGTCGAGACGCGCGTTACCTACGAGGGTGCCAGCGGGAGCGACGGGAGAAACGGCGACCGGGACACCTACGCGTTCCGGACGTGGGGCGAGTGGCTCGACGTCGACGCCGCCGCGGTGCTGGGTACGCACGCCTCTGGCCCCGCAAAGGGCGACCCCGCCATCGTGCGCAACGACCACGGCGAGGGCGGCGTCGCCTACGTCGGCGTCTGGCCCGAGACCGACCTCGCGGACGCGCTCGTCGCGGACCTCCTGGAACGGGCCGCCGTCCCGGCGGCCGACCCGCTCCCCGAGGGCGTCCGCCTGACAGAGCGCGACGGCTACACCTGGGTGACCAACTTCGGGCGCGGACCGGTCGAGGTCGACGCGGACGGAGACCTCGTTCTCGGCGACGCGACGGTTCCCGGCCGGGACCTCGCCGTCGTCGAGGGACCGGCACACGAGGTCGGCGTCGACTCGAACTGATCCCCCATCCCCCTGCCGCGGGGCGCAGGCCTTTGGTTCTCGCCGCGTTCTCGACGGTATGGACGTGCTCCTCGTCGGCGGCACCGGCATCATCAGCACCGGAATCACCGAGCAACTGGTCGCCGCCGGCCACGACGTGACGCTGTACAACCGCGGGCAGACCGACGTCGCGGTCCCGGACGCGGTCGACCACGTACGGGGCGACCGCGAGGACCTCGACCGGTTCGAGACCGACGTCGCGGCGGTCGACCCGACTGCCGTCATCGACATGCGCTGTTTCACGCCCGCGGAGGCCGAGAGCGCGATACGGGCCTGCGCGGACGTCGAGCGGTACGTCTTCTGCAGTTCGGTCGCGGCCTGCGACCACCCCGTCGAGGACTACCCGATCACCGAGGACGCCCCCCGCAAGCCGGCGGGGGAGAACTACGGCGAGGCCAAAGCCGAGTGCGAGCGCCGCTTCGAGCGCGCCCACGCCGAGTCGGGCTTTCCCGTCGTGACACTCCGGCCGGGCCACACCTACGGCGAGGGCGGGACCCGCGGCGGCCTCTGTTACAGCCTCGGCTGGGAACAGACCGCCTTCGTCGACCGACTCCGCCAGGGTCTGCCGGTCGTCGTCCACGATTCCGGGACGTCGCTGTGGGCATCCTGTCACCGCGATGACGTCTCCGCGGCGTTCGTCGCCGCCCTCGACCGTGGCGAGTCCGGCGAGGCCTATCAGGTCGCCACCGAGGAGGAGTACGCCTGGGACGAGTACCTCCGGACCGCCGCCGCCGCCATCGGCGCGCCCGCCCCCGACATCGTCCACGTCCCGACCGAGTGCATCGCGACCGCACTGCCCGACCGCTCGGAGCTGCTGACTCGCGACCTGCAGTACAGCCTCACCTACGACGCGACGAAAGCGCGCGCGGCGCTCGGGTTCGACCCCGAGGTCGACTGGACCGAGGGCTTTCGCCGGACGGTCGCGTGGCTCGACGAGCGCGGCGAGATAGACCCCGCCGCCTCCGCTGACGACGACGGGATCATCGACGCCTGGCGGTCGACCCGCGACGCGTTCGGCGACGCGGTCACCGAGTAGGACGGCGACCGGTCGCCGGCCCGCTCAGCCGGGCAGGAACTCGACCAGGCAGTCGTTCACGCGCCGGGGCACCTCGTGGTGGAGCCAGTGGGTCGCGCTCTCGACCCGTTCGAGCCGGCCGTCCGCGCAGTACTCGACGCTCGCGTCGGCCAGTTCGGGGACGATGTACGGGTCCGCGACGCCCCACAGGACCAGCGTCGGGACCTCGACGGTCCAGGAGGGCGGTTTCGCGGGTTCCCGGCGGACCAGCGCGCGGTACCAGTCGAGCATGGCCGAGAACGCCCCCGGTCGGGACCACGCCTCGCGGTAGCGGTCCAGCACGGGTTCGGCCCAGGTCCCCTCGCGCGTCGAGGTGTCGACGAACCACCGGAGGAGGCGCCAGTCGGCCGCCGACCACGCCCGCTCGGACGCTCCCGGGAACTGGAAGGAGAGGACGTACCAGCTCCGCAGGAGCTGTCGGGGGTTCCAGGGGAGGGCCGCCTCGTAGGCCGCGGGGTGGGGGACGTTCATCGGGACGAGTCGCCGGACGCGGTCCGGGTGGTGGAGGGCGGTGTGCCAGGCGACGGCGGCACCCCAGTCGTGCCCGACGAGGTGGGCGTCCCCGTAGCCGAGCGCGTCCAGCAGGCCGACGACGTCGCCGCTCAGCGGGTCGAGCGTGTACGCGTCGAGGCCGTCGGGCCTGTCGCTGCGGTTGTAGCCGCGCTGGTCGGGGGCGACGACCCGGAAGCCGGCGTCGGCCAGCGCGGGCACCTGGTGGCGCCAGCCGTACCAGAACTCCGGGAACCCGTGGAGGCACACGACCGGCGGCCCGCCGGCGGGACCGGCCGTGACCGCGTGCAGCGTGACCTCGCCGACGTCGAACCGCTCGTGGTCGACGACGTCGTCGATCCGTTCGGAGTTGTCACCGGTCGTCCGGTCCTCAGCCACGGCGTCTCACCGCCTCGGGGGCGAGCACGCGCCAGAGGACGCCGGGGGCGAACAGCGACTCGGGCGCCCGCTCCAGTCGCAGGACGCGCGCGAAGCGGTCGGCCACCAGCGGGTCGTCGTGTGCGGTCTCGACCACCCGGGCGACGTAGCGGTTGACGAGGTCGGTCCCGCGCGGTTTCGGGCCCGTCGTCCCGGGGAACTCGAAGTCCGCGCCGACGGTCAGCCGCCAGACGGTGTCGAGCGTCCCGCTCGCCCGCCGGAAGAAGCGCGGGCCGACCCCCGTCAGCCCGTCGGCCAGCGCGTGGTGGAGGTGGACGGCGTCGAGCGCCGCGACGGACATCCCCTGGCCGTAGATGGGGTTGAAACTCGCCAGCGCGTCGCCCGTCACGACGAGTCCCGACGGGAACCGGTCGAGGGCCTCGTAGCGGCGCCGCAGGCTCGACCGGAACGGGTAGTGGCTGACCCCGGAGACCCAGCCGTGGTCGGCGAGCAGGTCGGCGATGTCCGGCGCCGGGAGGCGCCGCGCGAACGCCCGGAGCCCCTCGGGGTCGGTCGGCGGGTGGTCGCCGTGGAGGCCGAAGAGCGTCACCGTCCAGCGGTCGTCCTCGACGGGGACGGCCGTTCCGCCGCGCGCCAGCGACGGCGACGGCACCACCAGCACCCCGCGACGCGCCTCGGACGGTCGCTCGACGGTGACCGTGCTGTAGGCGAGGTCGACCGTCACTTCCGATTCGGGAGGCGGGCGGTAGCCGTTGGCGTCGAGCCAGGCCGGCGTGCGCGAGGTCCGCCCCGTCGCGTCGACCACGAGGTCGGCCGCGAGTTCAGTCTCGCTCGCGCGTGCGCCGTCTTCGTCGCCGTCGCTGTCGTCGCGACCGCCGTTTCCACCGACAGTCACGCGGACACCCGTGACGCGACTCCCGTCGTCGGTCAGGTACCCGGTGGCCTCGTGGCCGCCCCGCAGCGTCACGTCCCCGCGGTCGGCCAGGCGCCGGCGAACGAGGTGTTCGAACAGCGGCCGGCTCGCGCAGTACATCGGGAGGCGGTCAGGTCCCTCGGCGACGAAGTCCCCCCGGTGGTAGTAGTCGAGGTCGGTCGCGGCGTCGATGACGAGCCCGCCGGCCCCGACCAGGTCGTCGGCGTACCCCGGGAAACAGTCGGACAGCACCGCTCGCCCGGGCTCGAGCATCGTGTGGACGTGCGGGGCCTGGGGGACGCTCCGGCGCGCGACGGGGCCGTCCGGGACCGGGTCGCGGTCGAGGACCGTCACCCGGTCGAACCCGTCGGCGAGGACGCGCCCGGCCAGCAGTCCCGCGACGCTCCCCCCGACGACGACGGCGTGTTCGCCGGCGCGAGCGACCCGGTCGCCGTCGTAGCGGTCGATGTCCGCGAGCGTCATCGCCCCGCCTCCGGTCCCCTCGCGCTGTGTCTCACTGGTCTCGCTACCGGGGGTATCGGCGTTCGCGGCAAAAACGTTCCGTCGCGCCGTTCGGGTCGTCGCTGCCGATTTCCGTGTGCGGCCCTGATCGCGGTCATGGACTGGCGAGGCGTCGCCGTCGCGCTCGTGGTCGTCGCGGCTGGCTGTGGCTCGGTCGTCGGCGGAGGGGACGAACCGGAACCGGCGGTCCGGAGTCCGGAGACGCCGTCGCCGACGCTGACGCCGGCGCCAGTGCCCGAGGTGACCGCGACGCCGGTGACGCTCCCGCCGGGCGTGACGGGCGCCAGCGTGACCGACACGGCAGCGCTGTATGCGGCCCACAGGGACTACCTCCGGGGACGGTCCTACACGCTCCGGGTCCGGGTCGAGGCGGGCTCACAGCGGTCCGAGCGGCTCTTCGGCGTGGAGACGCCCACCCGGTACTACCGCCACGACCTGCTCCCGGGACGGAACTTCACGCGCTTTGCCGACGGCGACCGCGTCTACGTCCGGACCGCGATCGGCGGCAACGAACTGTTCGCCAGCTCGGACGACGTCGACCCGCCGACCGCCCACACGGTCCGCCTGAGCAAGGCCTTCCTCCAGCTGGCGGAGGTGGACGTCGCCGAGACGCTCGTCGACGGCCGCCTCCACTACGAGCTCAGCGGGTCCTACCCGGTCCACCCGACAGTCGAGTCGCTGCACGACGTCACGGTCCGGGCGGTGTTGAGCCCCCAGGGGTTCATCCGCTCGCTGAACGTCTCCTACGTCGCGACGGGCGGCAACAGCCCGACGAACGTCTCCCGGTCGTTCGCCTACAGCGACATCGATACCACCACCGTCGAACGCCCGCCGTGGGTCGACCGCGAGTTCAACGACACGGGCGAGTGACCGCCCCCAACGGTTTGGACGAGCGCGACCAACTGCCCGTATGGGCCGGCTTTCGGTCGTCCTCGCGCTGGTAGTCGTCCTCGCGGGCTGTGGGTCGGTCGTCGACGGGGGGACCACCCCGGAAGAGGACACGCCGACCCGGACGCTGACGCCGGCACCGGTCCCCACGTCGGCAACGCCGACCGACGAACTGGTCACGCTCCCCCCGGGCGTGACCGGCGACGGCATCGCCGACCCCGACGCGCTGCTGGACGCCCACCGGTCCGCTCTCCGGAACCGGTCGTACACACTCAGGGCCCGTATCAGCGTCCGCGGGGTCGTCTCAGAGCGATTCACGCGCGTCGAGTCGCCGACGCGGTACTACCAGCGGGACGTCCGCTACGGTACGGGGTCCAACGTCACGAGGTTCGCCAGCGACACGTCGGTCTACACGCGCTCGACCTACGACAGTGTCACCCGCTACGACCGGTTCGAGGCAGTGATACCGCCGCGTTCCACGACCGTCCGCGAGAGCCGCGCCCTCCTGGAACTCGATTCGGCCGCCGTGACCAGGACGACCCGCGACGGCCACACCGTCTTCGTGGTCCGCGGGACGTATCCGACTCATCCGACGCTGCCAGGCGTCCGGAACTTCAGCCTCCGGGTCGTCGTCGAACCCGACGGGCTGGTCCGGTCGCTGCACGCCACCTACGTCAGGGTCGAGGGTGCGACCCGGACGAACGTCACCCGGTCGTTCACCTACACGGACGTCGGCGCGACCACCGTCGAACGCCCCGCCTGGGTCGACCGCGAGTTCAACGACACCGGCGAGTGACCGGCGGTCACCACGGGGTTGACGGTGACGGACGCCCCGGCCTTCGTCCGGACTCCTGTCGGACCACTCCCGGGTCCGGGCGCGCACACGGCCCACAACGATATTGCCGGGTAGTCCTAACAGCGGGTATGAACTGGCGTCCGGTCGGTCTCGTCTTGCTGGTCGTCCTCGCGGGGTGTGGGTCGATCGTCGCCGGGGGGGACGACCCGGCGAGCGGGGCGGGCGGTTCGACCGAGACGCTGACGCCGGCCCCCGTCCCCGAGGTGACCGCCACCCCGTTCCCGCTGCCACCCGGCGTGACCGACAGCGGCGTCGGGGACGCCGACGCGCTGCTGGACGCCCACCGGTCGACGCTCCGGAGCCAGTCGTACACGCTCCGGGTGCGGCTCCGCGTGGACGGGGACCGCTACACGCGGCTCATCCGCGTCGAGACGCCCACCCGCTACTACAGCCACGACGTGCTCGGCGGGAACGGGGGGAACGTCACCCAGTTCGCGAGCGGGCCCTCTGTCTACGTGCGGACGGCGTACGCCGGCATCACGCGGTACGACCGACTGGACAACGCCCGGCCGCCGGAGTCACGGACCGTCCGCCTGAGCCGTCTGTTCCTCCAGGTCGACGACGCCGTCGTCTTCGAGACGACGGTCGACGGCCGACCCGCCGTCGTCGTCCGGGTGAACTACGCCGTCCACCCCGAGATGGAGCGACTCCGGAACGTGACCCTCCGTGCGGTCGTCGAGCCCACCGGGCTGGTCCGGTCGCTGAACGCCACCTACGTCAGGACCGGGGGGACCGGTCCGGCGAACGTCACCCGGTCGTTCACCTACACGGACGTCGGCGCGACCACCGTCGAACGCCCCGCCTGGGTCGACCGCGAGTTCAACGACACCGGCGAGTGACCGGCGGTCACCACGGGGTCGAGCGAAACCGGCGAGGGCGTGGCGTGACACAAGAGCCAAGCATCCCCTCCCGCTGTCTGGGATATGGACTGGGTCGACCCCACGGTGACCGGCCGCAACCGGTTGCCACCACACGCGGACGTACTGCCCTATCCCGACGCCGAGCGGGCTCGCGACGGCGCTCGTTCGGCCTCGCCGTGGATCCGCTCGCTGACCGGCGAGTGGGCCTTTCACCTCGCCGACGCGCCCGCCGAGGCGCCCGACGACTTCCCCGACCCCGATTTCGACCCCGCCGGCCGGGACCGCGACTGGGACACCGTCCCCGTCCCGTCGAACTGGCAGACCGAGGGCCACGGCGCGCCCCACTACACGAACGTCGTCTACCCGTTCCCGCTGGACCCGCCGAAGGTCCCCACCGACAACCCCACTGGCTGTTACCGGCGTTCCTTCGAGGTGCCCGAGTCCTGGGACGGCCGGCAGGTTCGCCTGCACTTCGAGGGCGTCGACTCGGCGTTTCACCTCTGGGTCAACGGCGAGCGCGTCGGCTACAGCGAGGGTGCCCGTCTCCCCGCGGAGTTCGACGTCACCGACCACGTCACTCCCGGGGAGAACACGCTCGCCCTGCGGGTCTACAAGTGGGCCAACGGCAGTTACGTCGAGGACCAGGACATGTGGTGGCTGAGCGGCGTCTTCCGCGACGTCTACGCCTACGCGCCGCCCGAGACCCACGTCGCCGACGTCGACTGTCGGACCGCCCTCGGCGACGAGTACGCGGACGCCGCGTTCGAAGCGACGGTCGACGTCACCAGCGTCGGGGCCGGCGACGCGACGACTGCCGAGGTGTCGGTCGACCTCGTCGACGGCGGCGGCGAATCCGTCCTCGACGCGCCGCTCGGTCGCGAGGTGACCGTCGCCCCCGGCGAGACGGCGACGGTGACGGTCGGGACGACCGTCGAGAACCCCGACCTGTGGACCGCCGAGACGCCGAACTGCTACACGGCGCTGGTCTCCGTCGGGAACGGGGATGCCGACGCCGGCGACAGACCGGACCTCGAACGCGCAGTCGTCGCTGCGACGGTCGGTTTCCGCGAGGTCGAAATCGAAGGGGGGCAGTTGCGCGTCAACGGCGAACCCATCACCGTCCGCGGGGTCAACCGCCACGACATCCACCCCGAGGAGGGACGGGCGGTGTCGCTCGCGACGATGCGCGAGGACGTCGAGTTGATGAAACGCCACAACGTCAACGCCGTTCGCACCGCCCACTACCCCAACGACACGCGCTTTTACGACCTCTGTGACGAGTATGGCCTGTACGTCATCGACGAGACGGACGTCGAGTGTCACGGCATGGAACACCGTGACAGCGACCGCGTCACGCACGTCAGCGACGACCCAGACTGGGAGGCGACCTACGTCGACCGCATGGTCCGGATGATAGAGCGGGACAAGAACCACCCCAGCGTCGTCGTCTGGTCGCTCGGCAACGAGTCCGACGTCGGCGCCAATCACGAGTCGATGGCCGCCCAGACTCGCGAGCGCGACCCGACGCGGCCCATCCACTACGAACCCGACACGGACCTCGAAGTCAGCGACATTATCGGCCCGATGTACCCGCCCGTCAGCGACCTCGAAGACATGGCGGCCGACCACCCCGACGCTCCCCTGATCCTCTGTGAGTACGTCCACTCGATGGGCAACGGACCCGGAAACGTCCGCGAGTACTGGGACGCCTTCGAGTCCCACGAGCGCATGCAGGGCGGGTTCGTCTGGGACTGGGTCGACCAGGGCCTGTCCACGACCGCGGCTGACGGCACCGAGGTCTTCGGCTACGGCGGGGACTTCGGCGACGAACCCAACGACGGGAACTTCAATACAAACGGCCTCGTCTTCCCGGACCGCGAGCCCTCGCCCGGCCTCCGCGAGTACAAGAAGGTGGTCGAGCCGGTCCGGTTCGAGGCCGTCGACGCCGGGGCGGGCGAGGTCGCCGTCGAGAACCGCTTCGACTTCCGGACGCTCTCCGGACTCGCGGGCACCTGGCGCGTCGAGGCCGACGGTCGCGTCGTCGACAGCGGCGGGTTCGACCTGCCGGGGGTCCCCGCCGGCGAGCGCGGGACCGTCGAACTACCGGTCGACGCCGACCCGCTCGCCGACGGGACCGCCGCGGCGGCCGACGGCGAGTACGTCCTCACGGTCGAGGCGTCGCTCGCGGGCGACCGCGCGTGGGCCGACGCGGGTCACCCGGTCGCGACGGGGCAGTTCGCCCTGCCGGCGGGCGGCGACCCCCACACCGTGACGCCCGCCGCGGCGTCGGCGCTGACGGTCGAGCGCGACGGGGCCGAACTGGTCGTCTCGACCGCGGACACGCGAGTCGTCTTCGACGCGGTCCGCGGCACGCTCGACTCGCTCTCCTACCGGGGACGGGAACTCGTGACCGACGGGCCGGAGGTGGGCCTGTGGCGGGCACCGACGGACAACGACAACGGTCTGCCGCTCCCGCGGACGCTCCTCTCGACGATGGTCGAGTACGCCGAATCCGGCGAGTCGGTCGACGAGGCGGCGACGTGGACTATCGGTTTCGCGGACCTCTGGCGCGAGCACGGCCTCGACAGCCTCGCCTTCAGATGTGACGACGTGGCCGTCACCGAACGGGCAGGCGAGGAGGAATCCGTCGCGGTCACAGTCGAGGGGCGCCTCGCCCCACCGGTCTACGACCACGGGTTCGGCGTCGAGCAGACCGTTACGGTCCACCCGACCGGCGCCGTCGACGTCGACGTCACGCTCGAACCGGAGGGAGACCTCGCGACGCTGCCATCGCTGCCCCGCGTGGGGCTGGACCTGGAACTCGCCGGCGGCGCCGACGCGGTGACCTGGTACGGGCGCGGGCCCGGCGAGTCCTACGTCGACAGCAAGGAGTCCGCGCTCCTGGGTCGCTACGAGGGGACCGTCGCGGACCTGCACACGCCCTACGTCAGGCCACAGGAAAACGGCAACCGCACCGACACGCGGTGGGTGCGCTTTACCGACGGGGGGGTCGGGCTCGAAGTCACGGCCGACGACCACTTCGACTTCTCGGCGCACCACTACGCGACCGGCGACCTGGAAGCGACGGCCCACGACGCCGAACTGCCCCGGCGCGACCCCGTGTTCGTCTCGGTCGACCACGCCCACTGCGGACTCGGCACCGGCAGTTGCGGCCCGCCGACGCTGGATTCCTACCGGCTCCCCCCCGAGGAGTCGTACGAGTTCGGCGTCCGACTGACTCCGTTCGTCACGGACGGCCAGTCGCCCGACCGGTAGCGCGACGCGCCGGCGGACCGCCCGACTG
>JAZKRZ010000053.1:0-18388 GCA_036626395.1 Haloarculaceae archaeon | reverse complement strand
GGTGGCGTGACCCTCGCTGACCCGGACGTGGCGAGCCTCCCTGTCTTTGAAGTACAGCGACACCGGGAGGTCTTCGAATATCGTGTCGAGTTGGCTGGCTTTCTCCCGACATTCGGCCACGCGACGCCTCGCCCGGTGACGCCCGACGAGCGCGTGGACCCGGTTGACCAGACCGCTGACCCCGCCGCTTCCGGCGGTCTTCCGGAAGAAATCGTCCGCGCCCGCCGAGAGTGCGTCCTCGATCACGGCATCGTCGTCGGAGTCGACGGCGAACACGACCGGGAGGTCGTGGTCGTCCCCGCGGACGGTCGCGACGAATCCGAGCGCGTCGACGCTCGACGCGTCGTCGACCACGAGGCAGTCGAACGCCCGTCGGTCGAGCGCGCGAGCGGCTTCGCTCGCGGTCGCGGTCCGCCTGACGTCGAACCGCGTGGCGGTTCCGGCCGACGTCGTCTCGTCGAAGGCCGCGAGTCCGGGGTCGGGACCGAGGACGAGAGCGCGAATCTCGGACGGTGCGGACGGCATCGGTCACGGGTTTCAGAGTTTGTGGGTGACGTCGTCGGTTCCGGCCTCGTCCGCGATGTCGGCGACCGCCGATTCGAGTTCGGCGACCTCGTCCTGCAGGCGCTGGAACTCCTCGCTGTTCTGGAGTTCGGTCGTCGATTTTTCCACCTGGAGGACGTTGCGCTTGAGGCGTTTGGCCGTCAGCGCTCGCATCCGCTCGTCGTACTCGGCGACGCGGATCAGTCGGTCGACGACTTCCCGGACCGTGTCTCTCGTGACGGGTTTGACGATGTAATCGTCACAGCCCATATCGATGATGTCGAAGTCCGGGTCGACGGCCGTCACCATCGCCACGCGACACTGGAGGTTGCGCTCTTCGAGTTCGGCGAGGACCTCGTTGCCCGAGACGACCGGCATCCGCCGGTCCAACAGGACGACGTCGAGGTCCGGGGAGAGCATCTCGAGTGCTTCGACGCCGCCGTAGGCGGTCCTGACGTCGTATTCGTCGTTCAGGTAGTCCGTGTACAGCTCGGCCAGGTGGTCCTCGTCTTCGACGACGAGCACCGTCCCGGGGTCGTCACTCGTCTGCGTCAGAGTAACAGCCTGTTCGGGAGGGGCGGTCTTAACCTTCACCCACTGGCCCGTACCCGGGTGTGACGGCCGCCGGCCCGGTGGGACTCACAACCTATTTGCGTCCCCCGGCAGGGAATACAGGTATGTTTGTCCTTGTCAATCTGAAAGCGTACCCGTGTGACCCCCTGGAAGTCGCCCGCGCGGCCGCGGACGTCAGCGACGAGTCCGGCGTCCGCGTGGCTGTCGCGCCCCAGGCCGCTCACGTCGAGGCCGTCGCCGACACGGGCGCCGAAACGTGGGCCCAGCACGTCAGCCCCGTCGAGCACGGCAGTCACACCGGTAGCACGCTCGCCGAGGCTGTCGCCGACGCCGGCGCCGTCGGCACCCTTATAAACCACTCCGAGAACCGCCTGAAACTCGCCGACATCGACGCCAGCCTCGCCGCCGCCGAGCGTGCGGACCTGGACACCTGCGTCTGTGCCAACAACCCCGCACAGGTCGGCGCGGCGGCCGCGCTGGGTCCGGACGCCGTCGCGGTCGAACCGCCGGCGCTGATCGGCACTGGCACCCCCGTCAGCAAGGCCGACCCCGACGTCGTTACCGACGCCGTCGACGCTGCCGCGGCCGTCGACAGCGCCGTCGATGTCTACTGTGGCGCCGGCATCTCCACCGGCGACGACCTCACCGCCGCGGCTGACCTCGGTGCGACAGGCGTCCTCCTGGCAAGCGGCGTCGCAAAGGCCGAGGACCCCCGGGCGGCCCTGGAAGAGCTCGTCGCGCCGCTTTCCTGACCGTCAGCGTGCCCGTGGCCCGTGAAACACCGTGATATAGCCGGGTGGCGCGCTCTCCTCCACCGAAAAGTGACTGGTCGCTACAGGAGCTCCGCGTCGGACGTGTCCTCGGTCGTGCCGTCGGTGACCCCGTCGTTCCCCGGGACGCCTCCATCGGCCGGTTCCTCCAGGTCAGGGTCGGGCTGGCCACCGGCGTCGCCGTCCGACCCGGTCTCGTCGGGTTCCAGTGCCGTCTCGATCTGTTCGACGAACGGTCGAACCGACTCGGTCTCCGTGTGCTCGGCCACGAACTCGGGGAGCCGGTAGTCATATCGGCCGCGGCCGACGTGTTCGACGAGGCCACGCACCCTGAGCCGGCGGTTGCGGGCGTAGGCCGCGGTCCGGTCGTCGGACCCGCCCGACGCGAACAGCGCGTCCATGGGCGTGCCGGGGCCGTGGTCGCGGTAGTAGCGAAGCATCCCCCGCGTCCGGGCGTCCACGTCGCGCAGGTCGTCGGCGAGGGTGCGCGCGAGCGCCGCTGCACTCTCGAAATCATCGGTTAGGGCGGTCGACTCGCCGCGCTCGAAGGCGTCCGTCGCGCGGTCGCCGAGGGGGTTGTCCTCGACTGTCGCGAAACCCCGCGTCACCGCCGAGGCCCCGCCATCCGCGACGCTCCCCTCCGCACCGTTCGGCGTCGCCGGTGAGGTGTCGGCGCGTTCGTCGTCCTCGTCACCGGTGCCGTCCTCGTCGCCCGGCCAGGTCATCGCCTCGAACTCGTCGTCTTCTTCGCGGCGGTCCCCGGTCCCGTCGGCGAAGGCCTCTGCCGACCACTCGCCGGTCGTCGCCTGCCGGCGCTCGCGCATACGCTCCTGTGCAGTGCGACCGGGGTTGGCGCCCTCGACGTGTTCGACCAGCGCCTGCGTGAACTGGTCGGCCATCCGCTGCATGTCCCGCGCGTCCTCGAGTTCCGCCTCCAGTTCCGCGACCCGCGAGTTCTTCCGGTCGAGTTCCTCGCGGAGTTCCGCTATTTTGCTCTCGCGTTCGGCCTGTTCGTCGCTTATCTCCTGGAGTTCCGAGACGAGGTCCTCGCTGACTGACTTGAGGTCGGGCCGCTCGAAGTCGTCGAGGCCCGGTGTCGCGCCCGCGTCGAAGGTCTGCTTGCGGTAGAACTGCACGCGCCGGATGGAGTCCGCCCAGTCGGTCATCAGGAACGCCTCGCCGTCGTCGAGGTCCTCGACGGCCGCGGCGTAGTCGCTGTCGAGCACCCGGCTGACGACCTTGGTGTCGTTGTCCCAGGTCAGGCGGTGCCAGACCATCCAGTCACACTGCGTGATGAAGTCCTTCTTGACGTCGGCGGGCCGCTGGCTGACGCCCATCACGCCCAGCCCGTGTTTGCGGCCCCGTTTCGAGATCTTGATGAGCATCTTCCCGCACTCGCCGACGCCGCCTTTCTGCGGGATGAACTCGTGGACCTCCTCCACGAGCAGGAGGAAGGGCTGTTTCCGTTTTTTCGCCTTCGCGAAGAGATGGCGCGCGACCTCGGTGAGCAACTCGCGAGCGTCGGCCTCGTCGAGAAACGAGGAGACGTCGAGGATGATCGGGACGTTCTTTTCGAGCGCCAGTGCGGCGATCTTCTCGGCGTGGTCGACGGTGACGCGGATGTCACACTCCTCGTCGTCGCCGGCGTGGAGGATCTCGTACTCCTCTTTGAGGCCGTAGTACTCGCCGTCGATGTCGACGATGAGCATCCCGAACCCGCTGTCGAGCAGTTTCTCGACGACGACGCTCGCGGAATTGGACTTCCCGGCGCCGCTCTTGCCGGTGACGAACCCGCGACCGGTCAGCAACTCGACCACGGGGAGTTCGACCGGGCTGCCGGGCCGGCCCTCCCCGCAGGGCCCGTCGCTGACCTCGGCGACGGAGATCGACTCGGTCTCTGCCATGCCCGAACGTGCCGGACGAACCGGTATAAGGCCCCGTCAGACCCTCGTCTGACGACAGCGGTTTCCCCGAGGGCGGGCCCGGGGGACCCTTCCGCAGGCCTTTTGGTCGGCGACGCGAGCATCAGGGTATGAAGCTCCCCCACGGCGCCGCAGTCGCCCTCCTCGTCGTCCTGGCCGGGTGCGGTGGATTTCTCGGCGCAGGCAACACGGCCACGCCCCAGTCGACGACGCAACCGGGAGTGGTGATGTCGACACCGACGCCGACGGTTTCGCCCACCACCCCGCCCACACCGACGGCGACGGCGACACCGACGCCGGTCCCCGACTCGTACGCCACCCGCACGGTCACGAACGAGTCGCTGCGAACGAGATTCGACCTCGTCGGGAACAGGGGTGTGTTGCGTTCGTTCTTGCAGGTGGACGTCACCGGGATACCGATCACGCAAGGGGCGGTTCTGGAGTGTGCGCGCACGACTCCGTTCGTCGCCGTCTCGACGAACCAGTCGGTCGCTGACGTGACCGCGACGATGGAGTACAACCCCGACCTGCTCCCGCCGAACGCGACCGAATCGGAACTCTCGGTGTTCGTCTTCAACCGGACCGTCGAATTCTATCTGGAGATGGAGACGACGGTGGACACTGCCAACAACACCGCTACGGGGACGCAGGTCAAATCGGGGCAGACGTTCGTCAGAGAGACCGACAACGGGACGGAACGCGTCACGCCGAAACTGGACGGGACGCGCCTCGACAACGCGTTCGTCGTCATGCACGCGCCTACCTGGTGGGAGGCAGTCGAGACCAGAGAGATCCCCTCACAGTGTACCTCCGGGACGCCGACCGCGACCCAGTCCGACGCCACCGCGACCGAAACGCCGAACTGATCCGCTTTGCGGTGACGGCTCTCGCGTTCTGCCCCACCAATTTAACCCGTCAGCCGCCGAAATCACCGCCTACCGGGTGACCATGACGCGTTACGAGACAGTCGTCGAGGGCGGACGCATCTACGTCGGCACGCCGGAGGGCCGCCTGGCTGTGGGCGACGTCGAGACGGCCGTCGAGGCAGTCGGTGGCCCGTCGTGGACGATCTCCTACAGCGAGGAGACAAAGCGCCAGCACCCCGACCTCGACACGGCCGACGAGGGCCTGACCGTCGACGTCGTCGACATGATGCACACGATGACCTTCGGCGAGCGCTTCGTCGAGACGATGGCCGCCCACCCCGCCGAGACGCCCCCCGAGGACGACCTCTCGCCGCGTATGGGGCTTTTCGTCGGCAAACTGCTCGAAAACCTCGAAAACGGGGTCGACTAGAAGTCGGCCAGCGTCGTCTGGACCCAGCCGCTCGGTCCCGGCCGTCGGCTGCTCCCGTCACTCTCTCCCTCCTCGGAGCCTTCAGTTCCCCCCGTCTCGTCACCGCTCCCTGAAGCGGTCCCGTCGTCCGCGTCCTCGAAGCCACCGAGACTGGTCTGGTCGCCCTCGGCGAAGGAGAGATTGGAGACGCGGACGCCGAGTTTGCGAACCGGGTCGTCCTCGAACTCCACCAGCAGGTTCAGGGCGGTCTCCTCGACGAGGTCCGCGTTCTGGACCGGTCCCGGCAGGGTCTCGGCGCGGGTGTTCACGTCGAACGGCGGCCGGACCACCTTGACCCCGATCGTCCGGTACAGCGCTCCCTCCCGTTCTGCGCGCTCGGCAACGTCGGCCGCGAGCGACCTGACGCGTTCGCGTTTCCGTCCGGCGTCCTCGGTCGCCTCCGTGAACGCCGACTCCCGCGAGAGGCTCTTTGGCTCCCCGACTGGTTCGACCGCGCGGGTGTCCTCTCCGCGGGCGAACCGGCGGACTTCGAGGCCTCGCTCGCCGAAGCGGTCGGCCAGCGCGTCGGGGTCGCCCGCCGCCAGTTCACCGGCAGTCTCGATACCCATTTCCCGCAACTCGCGCGCGGTCACCGGGCCGACATTGTGTATCTCCTCGACGGGAAGCGCCGCGAGGAACTCCCTGACCTCGCCGGGTTCGACGACCACCAGTCCGTCCGGTTTGTCGTGGTCGCTGGCGACTTTCGCGGCGCTCATCGTCGGCGCGACGCCGACGCTCGCTACGACGCCCACCTCGTCCCTGATAGTCTCCTTGAGGTCCCGTGCGAACGCCTCGACCGTCGGGCGGTCGTCGTCGACGGTCGACTGCCCGCTCCAGCGGACTCTGTCGGTGACGTCGAGGTACGCCTCGTCGATGCTGACCTCGCGGACGACTGCCGCGCGCTCGCGCATGATCGCCTTGACGTCCGCTGCGACGTCCTCGTAGTAATCGAGGTCGACCGACCGATAGAAGCCGGCTTCGCCGACGTCGAGGTCGGGGTCGCGTGCGGCGTCGACCTTCCGGGGGAGCAACTCCAGGGCCTCGCTGACGGCCATCGCGCTCTCGACGCCGAACTCGCGGGCCTCGTAACTCGCTGTCGCGACCGCGCCGTGGGTCTCGCCGGACTCGTAGCCCATCCCGACGACGAGCGGTTCGCCCCGCAGTGCTGGCTCTCGCAGCCGCTCACAGGCGGCGTAAAAGCAGTCCATGTCGACGTGACAGACCACCTGGTCGGGCACGCCCCCGGCTGTACCGAGCGTCTCGTGACGACCGCTCACTCGCCGGTCACTCCTGTCGCCATCCTCTCGCCGCTCGCTGTCGCGTCCGTCGTCGCGTTCGTCGGCGTCGGCGACAGCGTCGCCGTGGGCGTGCCCGTCGGTGTCAGGACGGTAGTCGCGGTCGGCGTCCCCGTTCTCTCCTCTGGAGTCGGGGTTGCCGTCGCAATCGCGGTCGTCCCCGCGGGCACCGAGGTGGGCGTTCGGGCGGGTGACGGCGTCGCAGTCAGCGGACGGGTCGTCGGCGCGGTTGTAGCCGTCGGGTCCGGTCCACGCCGTGCGAGAATGAGTGACCGGTCGTCCGGCCCCTCCCAGACGACGAGCAGTCGCTCGTGGGCCACACCGGAGACGCGACAGACGCTCCCGGGTCCCACGCGGGAGACGTTCGACTCGCAGGCCATCCCGTCACTGCCGTCGAAGGTGCCCAGGCGACCGCGTTCGCTCGTCTTCACGGCGAGATCCGACCCGTCGACCACGTCACCGCCGTAGTGCCTGACGAGGACCGTGTCGTTCTCCACGTCGAACGTGAAACTCGCCCGGGGGTCCTCGCGGGCCGGACCGCCGCCGAGCGACGCCGCCACGACCGTCGCCAGCATGACCGCCGCGACGGCCATCACCGCGAGGCGTCTCGCCTGTGCCCGCCCCTGGGAGTTCACAGCCCGATTTGACGGTCGGGTGCAATAGAACTACTGGCCACTTGGTCGGAAAAATCGGAACAGGGCGGGGTCGCCGTCTCCCCGCCCCGGGGGCGAATCTGGTTCCGGAACGGTGCCAATTGCTCGGGAGTTCGCGACGCTGGTTCACGTCGGGAGCCCCGAACGGCTCCGATGGTATGTTAACGCTTGACACACTTAACGTTTGTCCCGGCGCGTCTCGAGCGGCGCGTCTCGAGAGCAAGGGCTATGACCGAGGGTCCATCAGGGACAGGCATGGCCGACAACCGCGTGGTGCAGGGACGGATGGTGACGCCGACGAAACTCGCGGAGATGGTCGAGGGCGATTCGGTGATGGAGACGGAGGGGATCGAGGACGCCGACCGTGACTGTCCGGACTGTGGCGGCGACGTCATCTCGGTGGGGTACATGCCCAGCGTGACGGCGTTCGTGACCGGGTACAAGTGCCAGGAGTGCGACTGGAGCGATCGCGAAGGATAGCGAGGCGCGGCTGCGGGGAACCTCCCGGTAGGACGAGCGGGGAGGAACGCCTCGCGAGCAGTGCGACGCTCCGCGTCGGGTGAGCGAGACGACGGTTCGCCCGCGAGCGACCCGCAGGCAACGCCGACGCGGACCGAAACCCCTTTACGGAAATTGATCCTACCGGGAACTGCGAGGGGTCGTGGCCAAGCCAGGCATGGCGACTGACTCCAGAGGCTCGGCGCCCGGGACGAGATCCAGACTGATATACTGACCGGCCGGCTGATCACCGGCCGCGTGATGACCCTCTGGAGTTCCGAGGCGCTTTCCGGAGATATCAGTCGATCGGGGGTTCAAATCCCTCCGACCCCATAACCTCGCTTTCCCCGGTTGAACCGCACCGAGAAGCCCTGACTCTGTCTCGACCGACCGACCCGCCGGACAGGGACACTCACACGTTCACCTCGACTATTCCTGGTCCCAGACCGACTCCCGGCCTGTCGACCCCGGCGCGACAGAGCTCGACGACCCCGCCGAGGCGCTCGGGGACGGTGTCTGTGAGTGACGAGAGCGTTAGCTGTTCGGACGCCACCGAACCGGTCGTGCCGTCCGAGATGCCGTTAGAAATGCAAATATCGAGCAATTCTCCCGTCCCGTAAACCGGGAGTGTACAATGAGCCGTGTGGCGTGTGACGGTTGTAGCCAGCAGCATGCCCCCGGTAGCTGTCAAGAGTCGACAGCGGGGTCTGTAACCCCACTCGTATTGTATTGTAAAGATATACCAATCCTGTGGTCGCGGAGATCGACCACGCACTGTCCGTCGACGCGGGAGGCGGAGTGCCAGCCCCGTATCGCAGGGGTGACGGGGATCTCGATTCGGGGTCGTCTGACGAGCGGAGTTTTTCTCCGGCCCCGAACGTGACGGCCAGCCGTGAACTGTTTGCGTCGAGAAACCGGCAGCTCGTCGCTGGAAAAACCGGAGAGAGGTCCGGCACCGGGGTGCCGCCGTTCGTCCTCCCCATTCAGAGGAACAAACGCACCCGCTCCACCCACACGGGGTGTTCAGGTACGATGGCGGCACTCACTAATACACCACGGCGGGATTTAATACGAGGGGGTCGTTTACGCCGTTCAACCGCCGCCGGACTTCACACGAGGAGGCCGATGGGCGGGCCAGCGACCGGCGCGGCCACTCTGCCGCCGATCATAGCCCTCAACACCGCCCGGATCGTAGATGCTGTATGCCCGACCGGACGTACCGTTGTCTCAACTGTCTCGAACACACGCTGGTGCGACCGTTCGACGTCTCTCACCTCTCGATCACCTGTCCCGTCTGCGAGGAATTCCAGCGCTTCGTCAACGACGACGTCCTAAACCAGTTCGAGGCCTTCGAGGAGGACCCGCCGGAGAACCTCGACTGGGCGACCCTCGAACGCACGGAGAAGCTCATGGTCTGTGACCAGGTCGTCCGGACGAGTCGGACCGTCGAGGACTTCTCCATCGAGCGGGGCGAGTCCGACCCCGAACCGGACGACGCGGGCGGATCGGCGACCGAACCGTGAGACAGCGCAGAGACTGGTCGCGGGGAACGTTCGTGACATGGTCGTTCGACGCGACGCCGATGACCTGACCGAGGGCGACGGGCGGATAGTCGTGTTCGCGCGCGTCGGCGAGGAGTCGCCGGTCGCCGAAGTACGGGTGGAACTCGACCTGATGTGCCCCGATGGGCGCGCCGAGCGCCGAACGCGCCCGCTCGAGCTGGTCGGGCTCGAAGTTCGAGAGGCCGATGTGCTCGGCAAGTCCGGCGTCGCGGACGTCCTCGGCCGCGAGCGAGTCGGTTCAGAGTTTGGTCGCGACGATGAGTTCCGCGCCGGGACGTCGACGGCGGCCACGCCCTCGCCGACGACGCGCTCGTTGTCGTAGATCTGTGCCGTGTCGAGGTGGCGATACCCCACGTCGATGGCCGTCTCGACCACGTCCGGGTCGTCGATACCCATCGTGCCGAGACCGACCGGTGGCAGGTCCATACCTCCGTCCAGAGGGGCCGGTATGTTGGACCTGCCGGTCGCGGGGGCCCTCGCTCTGTTCCCCGGTGTCAGTACTCGCGACGGTCGACGACTGTCCCGTTCGCGTCGCGGACGAACACCGTGTCACCGTCGTTGTTCCAGACGGCGCCCGACCGCCCCCAGTACAGGTCAGTCGGGGTGTCGGTCCCAGTGCCCGTGTGGAGCGTGACGAGTTCGCCCGGCCCGAGCGCGAACCCGTCGGGGAACTCGTAGACGTGACCGACCTCGTCGCTGGCCGTCCACCCGTCGAGGACGAGCGTCGACTCCGCGGCGTTCTCGAAGACGACGAACTCGTCGTTCAGGTTCCCGTTGTCGTTGCCCTCCGCGTCGGGGTGGACACGCGCGACGGCGAGTCGGCTCTCGGTCGTTCGGTCGGCGCCGCTCGACGGCGAGCGGCACGTCCAGAGTCCCCGTCCCGCCTCCCTGGCTTCGCGCTCGGTCGCGTAGTAGTCCGCCGAGCGCGAGAACGTCGAATCGTAGACGCGGGCGTGACCCTCCGCGAGCAGCCACCGGTTCAGGTCCGTGCCGTTCACCCGGACGTACGCGAGCAAGCGGCCGAAGTCACCCCGGCGGTCTGCGGCCGGGTCGACCACGAGCGTCACCTCTCTGTCGGCGACCCGCTGGCGGACGGCCGCGCTGGCGCCCTCGCCGGCGGCCCGCAGGCAGTCCCGGCCCGCCTCAGTCTCGGGGACGCCCTCGAACTCCGCCGGGTCGTTCTCGGCGCTGACCTCGGGCGTGTCGACGCCGAGCAGTCGCACCCGCTCGGTCGTCCCGTTGGGATACGCGACGTCTATCGTGTCGCCGTCGACGACCGAGACGACGGCCACCTCGTACGTCGAGGCGCCGGTCGCCGTCCCGGACTCGCTCGCGGGGGCCTCGCGGGGTGGACCGTCGAGTCCGGCGCCCACACACCCCGCGAGCACCGTCAGGAGCGCGAGCGCCGCGAGGAGCGTCCGACGGCTGTTCATGCCGCGACGAGGGGCCGGAGCGTAACAGGTCTGGCGACTAGTAGTCGAGTTCGACCCGCTCGCCGCGTTCGGCGGCCTCGTAGACGGCGTCGATGGTGTGCTGGTCGACCAGTCCGTGCTCGGCGTCGCGCTCGATCGGCGTGTCCGTGAGGACGTGGTCGGCGAAGCACTCCAGCGAGCGCCTCGTCTCGCGGACCTGGTCGAACTCGGTGGTGACGGTGGTGTCCCCACGCTCGACGGTCAGGACGCGCTCGCCGCCGAGGAAGGCGTCCTCCAGGAGGAGTTCGCCCTCGGTGCCGATGACCCGGAGATTGCTCGTCCGGTGGGCGTTCTGGCTGGCCGAACACGACGCCAGGACGCCGTCGGGGAACTCGAGGGTGAAGGCGCCGCGCTCGTCGGGGACGGACGTGAACGGTTCGTTCCCGCTCCAGGTCGCGCCCGAGACGGCGACCGGGTCTTTCCCGATGACGTACCGGGTCGTGTTGATCGAGTAGACGCCCAGGTCGGTCACGGAGCCGCCCGCCCCCGCCAGGTCGGGGTTGAGCCGCCACTGGTCGGGGTCGGGGTTGATGTCCACGAGCAACTGCGACATGTTGCCGTGGACGTGCGTGACCTCGCCGATGAACCCCTCGGCGACGAGGGCGCGCATCATCCGGACCGCCGGCTGGACGTGCATCCGGTACTCGACTGCGAGCGTGATGTCGCTGGCCGCATCGGCCAGTTTTTCCGCACGCTCGGCGTTGGCCTCGATGGGCTTCTCACAGAGGACGGCCTTGTCGTACTCGGCGGCCGTCTCGACGTAGGGCAGGTGCAAGGCGTTGGGCGTCGCGATGTAGATGGCGTCGTACGCGTCGACGGCGACACCGTCCTGGAATTCGTCGTAGGTCAGCGCGTGCTCGATCGTCTCGTGCTCGTCGGCCACCCCCTGGGCTTTCTCCGTCGTGGAACTGACGACGGTCGTCGTCTCGAGGTGTTCGAGTTCGTTCGTCGCCGGGATGGCGTAGTCGAGCGTCCACCAGCCCAGGCCGACCATCGCGAACCTGAGCGTCCCCTCTTCGGCCCGCGGCCAGTCTTTCTCCGTGAAATCGTCGAAGTACGTCCTGAGATCCATGGGTAAACTGGCTCTCCCGGCGGGCATAAGTGATTTGAATCCGGAAGCGAGTGAATCTTTGTCAGTATCGGCGCCGGCCTACGTGCGCCACTCCAGGGCGGTCGCAGCCCAGGTATAGCCGGTCCCGGCCGCGAGAAAGAGCACCGTGTCGCCGGGTGAGAGCCACCCGCGTCGCCGGGCTTCGCTCGTCGCCAGTGCCTGGTCGACGGCCTGAACGTGGCCGTACTCGTCGAGGTAGTACTGCCCTCGCTCCCCGAGGCCCAGTTCGTCACAGAGGGACTCGTGAAACGACCGTTTCATGTGTGTCACCGCGGCGAAATCGAGGTCCTCGCGAGTGAGTCCAGACCGTTCGAGCGCGGTGTCGGCCACCGCCAGGAAGTTCGCGCGGCTGACCGCCCCGAGTCGCTCTTTCATCGACCCGTAGTCGTGGACCCGGAGCGCGTGCATCCCGTCCTCGACGGTCCCGCGGGACGGCGGGTTTCGCGTGCCACCCCCGGGCATCACGACGTCCCGCGAGAAACTCCCGTCCGTGACAGCGGCGCTCCCCTGGACCGTGGCGAGCGTGCGGTCGGCGTCGCCCCGGGTCGTCCGGCTATCGCCGGGGGTGTCGGCGGCCGCGCCGCTCTCGACGACGAACGCAGAGGCGCCGCTGGCGAAGTTGAACGTGAAGGAGGTGTCGGGGTCGCCGTAGTCGACGAGGTCCTCCTCGCGGCTGGCCCCGACGAGCAGGACGCGGTCGAGCGCGTCGGCTTCCAGTTGCGCGGCGACCTCCCGCAACGCGACGGGTGCGCCGGCACAGAGCGCGTACGACTCGGAGGCGTAGGCGTCGGTGGCGTCGATCCGGTCGGCGACGTCCGCCGCGAGGTTCCAGACGACGAAGTCTTTGAACTCGCTGCCGTGATAGCGCACGGCGTCGAGCGTCGCGGCGTCGACACCGGCGTCGGCGAGCGCGTCGCGGGCCGCCGCCACGCACATGTCGCTGGGATGGTCGCCCTCGCCGCGACAGACCCGCTTCTCGGCGACGCCCATCTTCTCGACGACGACGTCCTCGGGCACGCCGCTTTGCCCGGCGATGTCGGCGCCCGTCAGTCGGTCGTCGGGAAGGTAGGTCCCGACTCCGGTGAGGTGGACGGTCACCGGCCACCCCACAGCCGGTCCGACAGGCGTTTCGAGACCGGACCGCCCAGGCGCGCCCGCAACGTCCCGAGGATGCCGTTGGGCAGATACAGGACGAACAGGACGAACACGATGCCCACGTAGAGGGCCGCGTGACCGTTGAGCGCGGCCGTGATGAGGCCCTCGACGGTGAGACCGCCGACCAGCTCGGCGTCCAACAGCCCCTCGCCGAGGCGCTGCTGGAGGTAGGGCAGAAGCCCGCCGCCCTGTCCCGCGTTCGAGAGGAACTCCCGGACCGTCTCGTCGAAGAGGTGTCCGTACAGCGGGCCGGCGAGCGTGCCGAAGCCGCCGATAATGCTCGCCAGCAGCGCGTCGCCGGTCGTCAGGAAGTAGAAGGTGCTCTCGGGCGTCACGGAGCGTGCGTAGCCGGCGAACAGCCCGCCCGCGACGCCCCCGAAGAACCCGCTGACGACGAACGCGCCGAGTTTGTACCGGAACGTGTCGTACCCCACGGCCTCGGCGCGTTCCTCGTTGTCCCGGATCGCGACCATCACTCGGCCGAACGGAGAGTGGACCACCCGCTGCATCGCGAAGTACGAGACCAGCACGACGAGCCCGACCATGTAGAAGGAGGTGGTGTAGGTGCCGAGCGTGTGGCCCAGCAGTTCGACCTCGTCGCCGCTGAACGACCCGATCGCGAGGTTCAACTCCTCGACGTAGGGCACGCCGACCTGGAACCCCTCGGAGTGGACCCGCCCTACGGTGGGGCCGTCGCGGGGGTTGCTCGCCACGTAGTCCCACCCGCGGATGAAGACGTACAGCACCTGCGCGAACCCGAGGGTGATCATCGCGAAGTAGACGCCCGACAGCCGAAACGAGACCAGCCCGATCAGGAGCGCGAGGACCGCCGCGAGGACGCCACCGAGCACGAGCGAGACCATGAACGGGGTCCCCGATGCGAGCAGTGGCACCTTCCCGTTGGCGACGAGGATGACGAAGTACGCGCCCGTCCCGTAGAAGGCGGCGTGCCCGAAGGAGAGATACCCGGTGTAGCCGCTGATGAAGTCGAACGACATCGCGAACAGCCCGAAGTAAAGCAGGGCGATCATCGTCGGCATCCGGGGCAGAAGCGAGACGGCCTCGGTCCCCAGCGGCGAGGTCGTCAGGAGGTGATAGACGCCGGGATAGGCGACCAGCGCGGCGATGACGAACAGGTGCGCCGGCTGGGAACGCAGGTGCTCGACGGGCCAGGCGGTGCGGGCTCGCCCGACCCAGCGGGTGGCGGAGCTAATGGCCGCCCACCTCCTCGACGCCGTACAGCCCCTGCGGTTTCAGTATCAACATTCCGACGAGGATGAGGAAGACGGCCACGTCGGGCAGCCACGTCCAGGTGACGACGTTGACGAACCACCAGGTCGTCACCGCGTCGACCATGCCGACGATGAGCGCACCGGCGACGGTGCCCCGGAAGGTCCCGAGTCCGCCGATGATAACGACGACGAAGGCCGGGAGCAGCGTCTCCGCGGCCAGCGGGACGTTCGCACCCCAGATCTGGTCCCACATGAGGACTGCGCCGGCGATACCGGCGATGCCGGCACCGAGCGCGAACACGACGGTAAAGACACGCCTGACGTCGATGCCGAGCGCCTCGGCCATCTCGGCGTCCTCGCTGCCGGCGCGGATGAAGAGTCCGTAGCGCGTCCGCGTGAGGAACAGCCAGATCCCCGCGACGGTCAGCGCGCCCATGACGATCTCGAACAGCGCCAGTCCGCGGACCGACAGCGGGCCGATAGTGTGACGCGTCGCGAGGACGGCGGGTTTGGTCCCGAACGCCTCCTGCCACTCGCTGGTGGGCTGGAGCCCGTAGAAGAGGACGACGATCCGCGTCGCCTCCTCCAGGACGAGCGCGACACCGAAGGTCAACAGGATCTGGGCGATCGGCGGCCTGTCGTAGAGCTTGCGGACGAGGCCGACCTCGACGACGCTCCCGAAGCCGCCGACGAGGAGAAAGACCACCACGAGGGCGGCGAAAAACGCCAGCATCCGTCCCACCTGGCCGGTCGCGCCGCCGACGAGCAGGACCATGACGACGCCCGCGAGGTACGCACCGAGCATCGTCAGCGTTCCGTGGGCGAAGTTCAACACGCCCATCAGTCCGAAGATGAGCGTCAGGCCGCCGGCGATCATCACGTAGATCGCCGACTTGGCCAGCCCTTCGACCAGGACCGAGACGAGCGTCTCCGGGCGGAGGAACTGGCCGAGGCCGTCGAGGAAACTCGTCCCGCTCTGGAGCAGGGGGACATCCGCCAGGAGCGTCGCCGTCCGCAGGGCGGACTCGACTGCGAGAAAGGGGTCGGCGGGCGTCACGCCGAGAGGTACCTCCTGAGCCGTTCGTCGTCGGCAGTGACGGCGTCGGCGTCGCCGTCGTCGACGACGCGGCCGTTGTCGAGTACGTAAAACCGGTCCGCGAGGTCAAGCGCCAGCGGGAGGTTCTGTTCGACGAGCAACAGGGTCGTCTCGGCCGCGGCGTCGGCCAGCGCGCTCGCGACGTCGGCGACGATCTGGGGCGCGAGCCCCTCGCTAGGTTCGTCGACGAGCAGCAGGTCGTTCTCGCCGACGAGTCCGCGGGCGATGGCGAGCATCTGCTGTTGACCGCCCGAGAGGGTCCCCGCGTCGCGGCCGCGATGGGAATCGAGTTCGGGGAACGTCTCGAACGCGAAGGCGACGGCCGCGTCGACGTCCTCGCCGTCGGGGACGGCCACGCGGACGTTCTCCTCGACGGTCAGCTGCGAGAAGATCCGGCGGTCCTCGGGGATCCACCCGACGCCGCGGTCGGCGACCTCGTGGGTGCGCAACCCGACGAGCTCCTCGCCGCGATAGCGGACGCTCCCCTCGCGAGGCGGCGTCAACTGCATGATCGTCCGCAGCGTCGTCGTCTTGCCGACGCCGTTACGGCCGACGAGCGCGACGACTTCGCCCTCGTCGACCTCCAGCGAGGCGCCTTCGAGGATGTGGCTCTCGCCGTAGTAGGTCTGGACGTCGGCAACTTCGAGGAGCGTCACGCGACGCCTCCCGGGTCGGCGTCGCCCGGCCCATCGTCCGCCGTCGACTCACCCCCACCGCTCGCGTCGAGTTCGCCGGGTTCGTAGCCGCCGAGGTACGCCTCCTGAACGGCCGGGTTCTCGCGCACGGCCTCGGGGTCGTCGTCGGCGATGACCTCGCCTCTGTTGAGGACGACCACCCGGTCCGAGACCTCCATCACGATGTCCATGTTGTGTTCGACGAGCAGGACGGCGTGGTCCTCGGCGACGTCCTCGATGAGCGCGATGATGTCGTCGACGCTCTCGGAGGAAACCCCCGCGTTCGGTTCGTCCAGCAGGAGGACGTCGGGGTCCCCCGCGAGCGCGATGGCGACCTCCAGCTGTCGGCCGGCACCGTGGCTCAGGTCGCCCGCCGGGTCACTCGCGCGGTCGGTGAGGTCGACGCGGTCGAGGATGGCGTGAGCCGCCTCGACGTACTCGTCGTAGGCGTCGACGTTCCGCCAGAAGGTCGCGCGGTGTTCGCCGTGGGCCTGTGCCGCGACGCGCACGTTCTCCAGCACCGAAGCGGTCGGGAAGACGTTCGTGATCTGGTACGAGCGGTGGATGCCCATCGTCGCCGTCTCGGCGGGCGAGACGCCGGTGACGTCGACCCACTCACCGGCGGCATCGCTGGCGCTCGACCCGGCGCGGTTCGGTTTACTCCCGTCGCGGCGCAGTTCGACCGTGCCGGTGGTCGGTTCCAGGACGCCCGTCAGCAGGTCGAAGAACGTCGTCTTCCCGGCGCCGTTGGGGCCGATGAGCGAGCACAGCTCGTCGTCCAGCTCGAAGTCGACGCTGTCGACGGCCGTCAGGCCACCGAACTCCCTGGTGAGACCGCGGGTGCGCAGCATGTCACAGCGAGCAGTTCATATCGTCGCTGTCTGCCGGGATCGTCACCTCGTCGCGACTGATACGGGCGACGGGCTCGCTGGGCATGATCGCGGCCCCCCAGCTGTCGCTCCAGTCCTCGGTCGTCGGGATCGGGTCCGCGACGGTCATCTCCGAGCGCGCCTGGTTGTTGTACTCCTGGAACGTGTAGGCGTTCTCGCCTTTCGGCGTGTCGGCGACCGTCATCCCCTTGAGGCCGTCGGCGATGTCCATGGCGTTCGTCGACCCCGTCTCCTGGACGGCCTGGTGGACCGCCGACGCGGCCGTGAACGTTCCCGCCGTGAACAGGTCCGGTGGCAGCCCGTACACCGAGGAGTACCTGTCGACGAAGCTGTCGTTGATCGAGTTGTCGTACTGGTTCCAGTGGTAGCGGGTCGTGAACGGCCCCAGTTTCGAGTCCTGTATCTTCTCGGCGGTCAGCGGCTCGCCCAGCACCTGTTTCATCGTGTTCCCGACGACGGTGTTTGTGATCTGCGTCGCGAACCCGCCGAACGCCCGGAAGTCGTAATCGCCAGAGAGGAACGAACTGAACAGGGCGGGCAGAGTGACGACCGTGAACCCGCCGACGATGCCCTCGGCACCCGCCTCCGCGGCGTTGTCGAGCAGGCCGTCCCACTCGGAGTAACCACGCTCGACGAACCGTTCGCCGACGATCTCGACGCCCTCGTTCTCCAGGACGGTGCGGTAGTTGTTGACGACTGCGCGGCCGAAGCTGTAGTCGGCACCGAACAGGTACACCTTCGTGACGTCCGTCTCGTTGGCGACGTACTTGCCGCCCGAGCGGGCGTCCATCGCCGTGTTCTCGTTGGCGCGATAGACGAGGTCGCTACACGTCTCGCCGTCGGACGTGATCGACGCCGAGGCCGCCGGCCCCGCGATGTAGGGAACGTTCGCCTGGTTGACGATGTTGGTGATGACCCGGCGGGCCGCCCCGGAGGACGAACAGCCAAAGAGCATGTCCACGTCGTCGTCGCGGACGAGGGTCTCCGCGGCGGATTCGGCCGCTTCGGAGGCGAACTGCGTGTCACGTACCAGCAGTTCGTAGTCGACGTCCCCGACAGAGAAGGTGGTCGTCCCGGTCCCGACTTCTGCCGGCGGGTCGGCGTCGGCCTTGTGGGCCAGCCCCGAGAGGAACCCCCAGATGCTCTGCTGTCCGTAGTACTGCAAGTCGCCGGACATCGGCTGGAGGACGCCGAGTCGCACTGTTCCCGACACGTTTCCGCTGGGCGTCCCCGTCGGCGTAGCTGTTTCGGTCGGAGTCATGTTGCCGTCGCTGCCGCCATCGCCACCGTCGTTTCCGCCACCGTCACCCTCGGTCGGGGTCGAGTCGCCGCCAGTACAGCCGGCGAGGCCGGCCACACCCGTCGCCCCGAGTCCCTTCAACAGTCGACGTCGTGTTATCGGTCCGCGCATACCGACTATCGATACGTCCCTGACGCGCATATTGACAGGGGTTAACATGTGAACGAGCGCGGGCCGCTCGAACCCGGGAGTCCGGGTCGAAGCCGCCTTCCGGAGGGACTGAGAACCTGCCCGGCCGGTCCGGGGACGGGCGACTCATACGGACCGTTGTAATTCGTTACCGCCGTCGCGAACCACGGTGAACGCA
>JAZKRZ010000052.1:0-18496 GCA_036626395.1 Haloarculaceae archaeon | reverse complement strand
ACCGAGGGGGTCGCGGCCTCCGAGGACGTCGTCGTCGTCGAGTGTAACGCGACCGGGCAGTTCGCGGACGTGCTCGAACACGACGTCCTGGAGCGGGTAAAGCGGGTCAACAAGTACACCGGCGTGCGGTACAAGGCGGAGGAACTCGCGGCGGAGGTCGAGGCGGCGATCGCGGGCGACGCCGGCGCCGACACACAGGAGGTCGAGGCAGAATGAGCTCAGACGTCAGATTCGTCGATTTCAAATCCGACAAGCAACCGACGTGGTGTCCCGGCTGTGGCGACTTCGGGACGATGAACGGCATGATGAAAGCCCTCGCCGAGACCGGCAACGACCCCGACAACACGTTCGTTGTCGCCGGCATCGGCTGCTCGGGGAAGATCGGCACCTACATGCACAGCTACGCGCTCCACGGCGTACACGGTCGTGCCCTGCCGGTCGGCATCGGCGTGAAACTCGCCAACCCCGACCTGGAAGTGATGGTCGCCGGCGGGGACGGCGACGGCTTCTCCATCGGCGCCGGTCACTTCGTCCACGCCGTCCGCCGCAACGTCGACATGTCCTACGTCGTCATGGACAACCGCATCTACGGCCTCACGAAGGGCCAGTTCTCCCCGACCTCCCGCGAGGACTTCGAGACCGCCACCTCGCCCGACGGGACGGGCATGCCCCCGGTCAACCCCCTCGCGCTGGCCTACGCCTCGGGCGCGACGTTCATCGCCCAGTCCTTTTCCTCGGACTCACAGCGCCACACCGAACTCGTCAAGGAGGCCATCGAGCACGACGGCTTCGGCTTCGTCAACGTCTACTCGCCCTGTGTGACGTTCAACGACGTCGACACCTACGACTACTTCCGGGACTCGCTCGTGGACCTGGCCGAGACCGACCACGACCCCACCGACCCCGCCGACGCCAAGTCCAAGATCCTGGAAGGCGACAAGGAGTACATGGGGATCCTCTATCAGGACGAGGAGTCGGTCCCGTGGAACGAGCGCCAGGGCCTCGACCGGAACATGGCCGACATCCCCGACGGCGCCCCCGATGACGCGATGGACCTCGTCCGCGAGTTCTACTAGAAACCACCTTTTTGCCGGAGGGGTGCCCGCAGGGAGCGAAGCGACCGAGGACACCCCTCCGACAAAAACGTGGGCGAAAAACCGGTCGCTCACTCCGTTCGCGACCGGTGAACCGCGCGCCTGGGGCGCGCGGATGCTTTCCGCAATTTTCCTGCCGACGCTCCCCGTAGCCCGCCAGCGACTGCCCCAAACAAAACCTGTTGGGGTGAGTGCAAATGAGGGGGTACTCCTAACCCTATTGCATGAACGTCTTCTGGCACCGCAGGGACCTCCGGATCCGCGACAATCGAGGGCTCGCGCGGGCCGCTGCCGACGGCGACGTCCTCCCCGTGTTCGTCGTCGAGGACGAACTGCTCCGGGGGATGGGTGACCGCAAGCGCGCGTTCCTGTTCGCCGGCCTCGAGGCCCTCCGGGAGGCGTACCGGGAACGGGGTGGAGACCTCCTGGTGAAACGGGGCGACCCGGCGCTCGAACTCGCGTCGGTCCGCGGGACCTACGACGTCGACACCGTCTACTACAACCGCCACTACCTGCCCGCGCGGCACAACCGCGAGCGCCGCGTCGACAGGCGATTTCCCACCGTCACCGCGACGGACCTCGTGCTCGTCGACCCCGACGACCTCGCCCCGTCCTATCCGTCACACAGCCGGTTCTACGACGACTGGAGCGCGCGCCCGAAACCCGACCCGGCGCCCGCGCCCGACCCCGACCGCCTGGTCGACCCCGGCCGGGAGTCGACACTGCCCACCGCGACGGCCGACATCGACCTGCCGCCGGCGGGATACGAGGCCGCGCGGGCGCGATACGACCGGTTTCTCGCCGACGGCATCGAGACCTACGCGGACACGCGCGACGACCTCTCGGCCGCCGTCGAGCGGCCCGTCGGTGCGGTCTCGCGGCTCTCGCCGTACCTCGCGGCGGGGATGATCGGGGTCCGCGAGGTGTGGGCAGACGCGACCGACCGCCACGAGTCCGCCGCCGGCGATGCCCGGCGCAACGTCGAGAAGTTCCGGTACGAACTCTCCTGGCGGGAAGCCAACTACCACTTGCTCGCCAACGACCCGGACCTGCTCTCGAAGAACCACCGGGAGTTCCCGAATCCCATCGCCTGGCGCGACGTCGACAGCGAGTTCGAGCGCTGGAAGCGCGGCGAAACCGGCTACCCCCTCGTCGACGCCGGGATGCGCCAGCTCGACCGCGAGGGCTACGTCCACAACCGACCCCGGCAGGTCGTCGCCTCCTTCCTGACGAAACACCTGCTGGTCGACTGGCGGCGGGGCGCCCGCCACTTCGAGGAGCAACTGCTCGACCACGACCACGCGGTCAACTACGGCAACTGGCAGTGGGTCGCCTCCACGGGCACCGACACCGTCGACGTCCGCATCTTCGACCCCGTCGCCCAGATGGACAAGTACGACCCACGGGCCGACTACGTCCGCGAGTACGTCCCGGAGTTGCGCGGGGTGCCCGCCGAAAAAATCGTCGAGTGGCCGACCCTCACCCGGGACGAGCGCCGGGAACTCGCACCGGAGTACCCGGACCCGGTCGTCGACAGGGACGACGCCTACGAGCGCGCCCAGCGCGTCTTCGAGGCCGCACTCGGCAAGCGCTGAGCGGCGAGCCGACGGAAAAACACCTGGAAGACCGAGACGACTGCCCGGTGCGCGACCCGCGTCGAGGCGCTCCACGCTGTCGGCAGCCACACCGTAGCGCTGCTGGCCGGCGGCCGCGGGTACGCGCTCTGTCGCGCCGTCCCCACGGGATCGACGCTTGGCGTCGTGGCACTGCTGTTCGCCGCGGTCGTCCTCGCGGCGGCCCCGCGGCGCTAGCCGACCGCGACCGCTCGACCGACGACGAACGCGCCAGCGGCGAGAAACATCCCGTATTTGATGTGGGTCTGGCCATCCGTCGGGTCGGAGAAACTCTCGTAACAGGCGGACAGCATGACCGCGTCGGCCGGGACGACGAGTATCAAATAGACGACGCCGAAGACGTCGAGCAAATAGGGGAGGGGACTGGCGGCGACGGCGACGCCGAGCACCGCCGTGGCGACCCACAGTGACCGCCGTTCGCCGAGGACGATGGGGAGTGTCCGGAGCCCCTCTTCACGGTCGCCGACGATGTCCTCGACGTCTTTGATGACTTCCCGCGTGAAGGTCGATGCGGCCGCCAGAAAGGCGAGGACGACTACGCCCTCCAGTTTGCCGACCGCGGCGCCGCCGAAGAGGAACGTCGACCCGACGAGGTAGGCGACGATGGCGTTTCCGACTCCGGGGAGCCCCTTGAACAACTCGGTGTAGGCGACCAGCGCAGCGAGGTTGATGCCGGCGATGACGATGGCTACGAGCGGCAGCGTGAGGGCCAGCGCGGTCGCGAGGCCAAACAGTATCACGGCGAACGCCAGTGCTCCGCGGGGGGAGACCTCTCCCCGCGGGAGAGGCCGGTCGGGACGGTTGATCGAGTCTATCTCGCGGTCGAAATAGTCGTTGATCGCGTTCCCGGCGGCCACCGCGAGGACGGTCGTCACAGTGGCAGTCGCCACGGGGACGTACTGGGTCCCGGCGCCCGCGACCACCGCGCCGATAGCGGTCAAACTGCCCGCGGCGATGGCGTTGACCGGTCTGGTCAAATCGAGTAACCCACGTGCAGTGACTCCCATCCGGCGATACGTTCCGGCGGGTGATGTATAAGCGGCGCGGAACTCCCGGCGAAGACCACGGCCGACAAGAGAGAACTGTCAGAGCGGCTTGCCGGTGAACCCGACGTGACCGACGACGTATCCGCCGACGAACAGCGTCGAACTGGCCAGCATCAACACGAATTCGTTCGTTCCGACGGCGACGATCCCGGTCGGAAACGTCAGGAGCATGCTCGCGAGGCCCACGAAGGCGAGACTCCACCGAGCCGAAGACGACGGTAGCTGGATGCCGTTCCCCGTCGCGTCGCCCCCCGGGGTATCGCCGGGTTCACCGTCCGGCGTGTCCGTTTCGGCCCCGCCCCGGTCGATGAACTCCCCCTCCACGACGTAGTGTGCACACATATAACTGCCCCAGGCCCCGACACTGAACGGGGCCACGACGAGCACCGAACGGGCGTTCGCTGCCAGCCAGATGAGCAGCGTCACGGAAACGATAATCACAGCCGTGAGAACGGCGAAGGCGACCGACCTGACCACCCCGTATCGGGACGCACCCCTCATAGCGGAATCCCGTGAACGGCCGTGTGTCCGGTCATGTATCCGCCGACGATGAACCCGCCGGTCATCGCCATCTCGGGGAGCGTGACCGAACCGAGCGCCGCCTGAGCGCCGATGACGAACCCCTGTGCGATACAGTAGACGGCGACGACGAGAAGCGCCAGTGTCGGGAGCCAGGACCGAACCGAACCGACCTGCCCCGCCCTCAAGCGCCGGTCCGAGAGCAGTGACACCATCCCTTCGTCGTGCGTTCCGTAGTGCATCACCTGATAGCCCCCGAACATGAGTCCGACACCGGCCATGACGACGACCACGTTTCCGCGGAACATGTGAACCGCTCCGAGCGCGTTCCCGAACGCGAGGGCGAGAAAACCCAGACCGAACCACAACGAGTCCCGTCCGTCCATACTCGGTACGCGGTATTCCCTCCGGTCTCAAAGAGATTTTGACGGCGATATAAACTGTTCGGGTATGCGAACTGTCTGGTTTCAGGTGTTCGAACCCCCGGAGTTATACTCTCAGACGTGAACAGACTCACCCATGGGTAGCAGGGAGTCTCCGTATCCGAACTTTCTCTGGCGACGCTGGGACGGCGACGGGTCGGACGAAAAGACCGAAGCGGCGGCCCTCTCGGAGCGACGCCTCTTCGAGTTCTGTGCGGTCCCGTTCGCCGGCGACTCGCTGCTCGAAGACAGGTCGTCGCGGATATCTGACGGAGGCGACGAGGACGGGCGCGACGCCGCGGTCGAGCGGGATCCGGTCTCCTTTCTCCCACCCGGGGTACGCCTCCTCTTGCGCCACGTGCCGACACTGGTACTGATATTTTTCGTGGCGGTCCTCGTAGAGGCGGAACTGAGCCCGGGGACCAGGGGCGTCTCGACGCTTCTTCCGCAGGTACCGCTCGTTCCGCTCGTGTATCTGGTCGTCGGCGCTACTGCGCTGTTGTACGTCCTCGTCCGTTCGGACGTCGTGGACGGAGAGACGCTCGTGAAGGCGGCGTTCGTGTACGGGCTCGCTGGCGTTTTGCTGGCCGGCAGCGCCTACGGGACGTATCTCACGCTGGAAACGCGGGGCGGCGTCGAAACCACTCCGTACGTCGTCTACACGTTCCCGACGCTGCTTTTTACGCTCGTCATCGGGCTGCTCGCCTACGACCTCCTGTTGCGGGGCGAACACCTCTATACACACCTGGGGAGAAAGAACATCATCATCGGCTCCCGGGTCGGCGAAACTGCCGGAGACGAAAGCGGGTCCGGGATCGACCTGTACGAACGGATAAAACAGCGGGAACTCGTCTCGAAACTCGAGGGTGGCGTCGGCCCGGCTCGATACGGACACCTCTTCGCCCTGCTGGTCCTGTCACAGTACCTGCTGATCTGGTCGTTCAAGGGGCCGCTGGGAACCGGACTGTGGTCGAGCCTGCTGTTGAACCTGACTGTCAATCTCGTCGTGTTGGTCGGGGTGTTCAACTTCATCGTGGGTATCATCTTCCTCCGGGGACTACTCAACGGGGAGTACGCCACCGAAGACGGGGACCGTCTCCAGCCACAGTATCTCCCGTTTCACCCGGACAGACAGGGCGGATTCGCCGATATCGGGAGACTCGCGATGCGGATCAACGTCATCTTCATCCTCATCGGGGGGTACTACGTCTATCGGGCCTACGTTTCCGGGATCCGGACGTTCCCGGGCTCGGAGGGCCTCTCGTTCGCCCCCCTGTACTCCGGGTTCGTCGGGATCGAAGCGACGCCAGTCCTCGAGCTCGTCTTCTGGAGTGTCAACTTCCTCGGCCCCGTCTGTCTGTACGCGCTCGTCGTCACCGTGTGGTTCTACTACACCTTCTGGGAGATCCACAAGCAGATGTCCAAACAGAAGAAAGACCTGATACTGGAGAAACAGTCCGAACGGATCGAATCGGCGGGCGAAGGGAGAAGCGAGGGCACACAGCGACACCCGCTCGGGGAGTACAGTGACAAGGACGACTGGATGGCACTGTACGACGCACCGGAGTGGCCGGTGAACACGCAGAAACTGGGCGGACTGATCACCGGAAACGTGGTCCCGATACTGTTCTCGATTCCGACCGTCGTGCCCGACCTCCTGGCCGCCTGGGGGTAGCCAGTTCCGGCTGATCGTCGCCTCCATGTACCCGACCGCTCCGTTTCAGTCGGTCCGGCTCGACCCCGGAAGCCCGGAATGCGGTGCCCGGAGGACCAGACACGAATTACCCGGCCTTCCCGCGGGAAGCAAAATCGGAACGAGCCGGACCGTTTCAGCAACACTGATTACGCTGACGCCGGAGACCGGTGTATGGGCGACCACTACGACGTGGTGATCGCGGGGGCAGGACCCGCCGGTGCCCAGTGTGCGCGGGACCTGGCGGCGCGGGACTACGACGTGCTCGTCCTCGAGACCGAGGAGGAGGCGGCGTTCCCCCGCCAGTCCAACAAGTCGACCGCCGGCACCTTCCCCTCGATGATGGCGTCGTTCTCAGTCCCGGACGACGTCGTGATGAACTACACCGACAGCGTCGTCCTCGAGTCGCCGTCGAACTCGTTCACGCGCGAGCAGACGGGCGCAGTCCTGGAGTTCGCCGACTTCAAGCGCTTCCTCGTCAGGGACGGTCGCGACCGCGGCGCCGAGTACCGCTTCGACGCCCGCGTCTCGAAACCGGTCGTCGAGGACGGCAAAGCGGTGGGCGTCCGCTACGACGGCGACGAGGAGGTGACCGCCGAGATAATCGTCGACGCGACCGGCCCCGCGGCGCCGCTGGCCAAGGACCTGGGCGTCAGCGACCTGGAGCGCGAACGCCAGGCCATCGGCGTCGAGTGGGAGTTCGAGGGCATCACAGTCGACCACCCGGACTACCCGGACCTGACGGACGCGATGATGCTCCGCCTGGACCACGACCTCGCACCGGGCGGGTACTCGTGGCTCTTCCACACCGGCGAGGACACCGCGAAGGTCGGCCTCTGTTACATCCAAAACGAGTCCCACCGCAAGCACGCGACCGACGGGATGGTCATCGACGACTACCTGGAGTACTGGCTGGAGTCGGACCCGCGGTTCGCGGACGCCGAGCGCATCGAGAGCAAGTCGGCCCACCGGGGGTCGGCACACATCCAGCCGCCCGGCGAGTTGAGCGCGCCGGGCTTCATGGCCATCGGCGACACCGTGCCGACAATCGACCCGCTGTGGGGCGAGGGGATCCACAAGGGGATGAAGTCGGCGCGGGCGGCCGCCGTCACGGCCGACGCCTGTCTCACGCCGGACGAACCGGACACCTCGGCCGAGGCGATGGCGGTGTACGACCGCCTGTGGCGCTCCGAAGTCGCGCCCAATGCCAGGACGCGACTGCTGATGACCGAACTCCTCTACATGGCCGACAACGACCGCTACGACCGGCTGATGGCCGACCTGCGTTCGGCCGAGGGCGACACGCTCACGGCCGTCAACAACGGCAACAAACTGGCCGCCCGCAAACTGTTGCACCTCTCGGACCTGTCGTTGCTGGCCAGGGTCGCTCGCGAACAGTTCGGCGGATAGCGGTCCCGGGTCCGTTCGGGGCGGGCGGTCCGCCGGCAGTCGAAATGCTGGACGGCGGCGGTCCCCCCGACAGGGTTTTGGTGTCCCCGGACGCCACCCCGGGTATGACACGCGACTACAGCAGGCGAGAGTTCGTCGCAGGCTGTGGCTGTGCGGGCGCCGGGGCGCTCCTCGCCGGTCGCACCGTGGCAGCGGGGGGCGACAGCCGACTCGACCCGCCGCCGACGCGCTGGACGGAGACCTACGAGGGGGCGGGGAACGCGGTGACCAACGCCGTCGTCGGGGCCGTCGACGACGGCGGGTTCGTCTTCGCGGGCGCGAAAGACGGCGAGGAGAACGACCGCGTCGCCTGGCTCTACAAGACCGACACGAGCGGGAAACTCCAGTGGGAGCGGACCTTCACCCGCCAGTCGACGACCGTCGCGAACGACCTCGTCGCGGTCGAGGACGGCTACGTGCTCGCGGGGACAACCGAAGGCGGCCCGGACGGTGGCTCCGACGGGTTCGCCGTCCGCGTCGACCCCGAGGGGGGGACGCGCTGGGAACAGTCGTTCTGGTTCGAACCCGGAACCCAGGACAAGACCAGGGGCATCGTCCAGCGCGAGGACGGCGGGTTCGTCTGTGCCGGTTCGACCTCCCGGTTCAACGACGGCTGGATACGGCGCCTCGAACCCGACGGCGAGCTCGAGCGGGGGTTCACGTACGACGGGGGCGACGAGGGGGCGTTCTACGCCATCGAGAACCACCCCGACGGGCACTACCTCTGTGTGGGGGCGGGGACGAAAACCGAAGAGGACCTCCGGGCGTGGATGACGCTGGTCGACGACGACGGCGAACAGGTGTGGCCGTCGCCGAACTTCTTCCGGCGCGGGACCGGTATCGCGACGAACCAGTACACCGACTACAACGCGTTTTACGACGTGGTCGAGGTCAACCAGGGATACCTGGCGGTCGGCGGCACCGCCGTCGAGCGTGGCAACGGCGAACGGAAAGGATGGGTCGTCCACACCAACTATTCGGGAGGCCGACAGTGGGCAGACGTGGTCGAGTCCAAGCGGTTCACCGAACTCTACGGCGTCACCTCGACGAGACTGAAACACTTCGTCGTCGGCGAGACGGCGGCCAACGACGAGGGCGTCGAGTCGGTCGCCTACGCCGCGCAGTACGACATCGCCGGCGAGGAGCGGTGGTCGTCGACCTACACCGCGGACGCGGTGACGGATTTCACCGGGGCCACGCTCGCCGACGACGAGGGGCTGGTCTGTGCCGGGACCACCGCCTCGACGGCGGCGGCAGACGCCGACTCCTGGAGCGCCAAGCTCGGCGGCGACCCGGTCGCGACGCCCACGCCGACGCCCTCGCCCACGCCGACGCCCACACAGACGCCCTCGCCCACGCCGACGGTCACGCCGAGTCCGCGGCCGATCGGTTCGCCGACGCCCTCGCCCACGCCGACCGACGCGCCGACACCGACGCCAACCGCCACGCCGACCGACACGCCCGCGACGACGACCGACACCGACGAGGGGTCGGGCCCGCCGCTCGCAGCGCTCGGCGTCGGTTTCGTCGTCGCCGCGCTCGGCGCCGGCGGGTTCCTCTACTACCGCTTTGTCGCCGGCAGCGACGACGACGACGGCGGCGGGGCCCCCGAGGGCACGGTCGGCGGACCCGGTCCCGCGACCGGCGGGTCCGCGCCGCTGACCGACGAAGCGGCCGATGCGGACAGCGAGAGCGGCGCGGACGACACCCCCGGCGGCGACGACACTCCCGACGGCGCGGACGCGGACGATGCAGCAAACGGTGCAGACGAGACCGGGACCGACGCGGACGACAGTCCGGCGGACGACACGGACGACAGTGCCGACGCGGACGACGATACCGAGAGCGGCGTGGATGGGGACGACGGCGCCGAGGAGGAGCCCTAATCGGGGCCGTGACGCCCGAGGACGACGCTGACGTTGTCGCTGCCGCCGTTCCGGTTGGCGGTCGAGACGAGCGCCTCCGCGGCGGACTGCAGCGAGTCTTCACGCGTCAGGACGTCGTGGATCGTCGACTCGGCGACCTCTTCTGTGAGCCCGTCGGAACAACACAGCAGCACTTCGCCCGCCGCCAGGTCGACGCTGAACGTGTCGGGTTCGATGGCGTCACCGACGCCCAGCGCCTGTGAGATGACGTTTCGCTGGCGGTGAGACTCGGCTTCCTCGGGCGCGATCTCGCCGGCGTCGACGAGTTCCTGGACGAGCGAGTGGTCGACCGACACCTGTTCGATCGCCGCGTCGTCGACGCGGTAGGCGCGGCTGTCGCCGACGTTGACGACGGTCGTCTCCTCGGGGCCCACGAGGCCGGCGACGAGCGTCGTCCCCATGCCGTCGCGGTCCGACTCGTCGGCGGCGGCCTCGCGGACCGCCTCGTCGGCGGCGAGGGCCGCGGCAGAGAGCCCCGTCTCGGGGTCGGCGTCGGCGAGACGCTCGCCGACCTCGGCGACGAACGTCTCCAGTGCGACCGCGCTCGCGACCTCCCCGGCGTTGTGCCCACCCATGCCGTCGGCGACGGCAAGGAGCCGCCCACCCGACGTGGGCGCGACGCTGACGCTGTCCTCGTTGTGGTCGCGCACCTGCCCCGTGTCGGTCAGGACGGCTGTCTCGATGCCCATATCACCCTCCGCTCGCGCGACGGGCGAAAAGCTTTCGCCGCTGACACCCGGAGGGCGGGAGAGAAAACTTATTCACGGTGGTGGCAAAGGCCACAGACATGGCCGCCGGGAACCAGAGCGTCGTCGACGCGATCCGCGTTGACCTCCGGAAGTTCCACGAGACGTGGATGGAACTGGTCTTCCCGCGCCAGCGGGGGAGCCAGCACTCGGTGCTCGGGAAGTGGACGCCGGAGACTCCCCGCGAGAAACTCACCTACAACGGCTGGTCGGTCATCGGCATGGCCGTCATCGCGGTGCTGTACCCGATGGCGCTGGTCGGGGTCGTCGTCCGCTTTCACGCCCGCAAGATCGAGTTCTCCATCGAGAAGGTCGGCGCCGTCGGCGTCTTCCTGCTGGCGGTGCTCGTCTGGGGCGGACTCGCCGCACTCGTCGAGTTCCGGTTGAACTTCCCCGCCGACGAGGCCAACGCTATCGTCGCCGCGAGCGTCGTCGCTATCCTCGCGACCGGGCTCGCGCTGGTCTTCCGGGCCCTCGACGGGCGGCCGGTCACCGTCCTCCTCTCGTACCCGCTGGGGATGACCGCGATCTTCCTGCCGCCGCTGGTCGCCGCCCTGCTCTCGGACCAGATCGCCCAGTTCACCATCGTCTACAGCGAGGAGATCGCCGTCTTCCTCCAGGACGAGGTGCTGGCCGAAGTCGGGCTCAGGGACTACTTCGTCCGGAATTTCGACCGGAACGGCGGCGCTTACGTCATCATGTGGGTCGCCATGTCCGTCCCGCTGGGCTGGCTGCTGGGAGTCATGGTCACGCTCGCCGACTTCATCCGCCCGAAAGACGACGGCGGCGACGACTGATCACCACACCGTCGCGGGGTCGACGCGCCGGCCTTCGGGGACTGCGTCCTCGCTTCCGACGCCCATGGTCCCGGTCGCCGACTCGTCCAGCAGGACGGCACCGCCCGCCGCGAGCGGCGCGAGGACGCCGGCGACCACGACGCCCGGGTCGGCCAGCGGCGCTCGCGGCGCGACGAGGTCCTCCTCGCCCAGTCCGTACTCGGCGACGACGCGTTCGACGGCCTCGAGAGCTTCTCGCTGTGTCACTCGTCGGTCCGCGGCGAGGAGGAAGTCGGCCTCCGGGTCGGGGCTGTCGGGCGGCATCGTCGGGTTCTCGCTCCAGACCTCGCGCTCGAAGTGCGTGACGCCGGTCTCGTCGGGTTCGTCCCCGTACGCGAGGACGGTCGTTCCGGGGCCGACGTCGTAGTCGCCGACCCGCGCGGCGGGCACGACGAGCGCGCGCGCCTCGAGTGTCCGGGGTGGGTCAAAGCGGACGCTCGCACCGAGCAGACCCGCACCGAGAGACGCCGTTATCGGCGGCGGCGACAGCGACAGGTCGGCGTCCACCGCGACAGTGGCGTCGCCCCTGACGCCGTAGTGCGCGAGGAGATTGCCTGCCTTCCAGGCGTTCGTACAGAGCTTCTCGTAGCTGTACGAACCGGCGCGACTGGCCGTGCGCAGGGCGAGCGCGTCGCTCCGGCGCTCGCGGGCCACGAGGGCGCTGACGAGGTTCATATCGGGAGTTCGGGTCGCGTCGGCAAAAGGGGCGTGACCGGCCCTCGGTGCGAGTTTGAACCGTCGATTCCGTGGCAGCAAGAGGGCGGTATCGTACGCCGAGCGTAGCGAGGCGTTTCACGGGACCGAACGTAGTGATACTGTCAGACACAAGTTCGTGAACGGGCGATCCGCTGTTCGGGGATGAACCGTTAGAAAAACTCCGAAGCAGTCATCGAACGATGGCATTGCTTGTGTCCGACAGTATGAGGTCCCGCTTTTTCACCCATGTTTTTCGCCGGGGGGTGCCCGCAGTGAGGCCGAAGGCCGAACGAGGACACCCCCCGGCGAAAAAGATGGTTAGAAAATGTTGGCCTGCTCGTAGACGGAGATGCCCTCGAGAGTGATCTCGTAGGGTTTGGTCTCGCGGGAGTGGTTGGCGTTGCGGATCTTCCGTATCTCGACAGCGAGACGGGTCTCTCGGGTCTCCGAGCGGACGTAGCGCAACAGGAAGACGGCGTCGGTGAGATACTCGATGATGCCGTGACGGGAGGCGTAGGGATTGTCGTCACTGGCCTCGCTAGTGAAGACGGTGGTGACGCCGGCGTCCTTGAGACTCTGGGTGAAATCGAATACCTCGGTGCGCCGCCGGGCCTGCTGGTCGTACATCATCTCCAGCAGCGAGACCGAGTCGAGGACGAACCGGTCGGCGCCGAACTCCTCGATGAGGTCCGGGAGTTCGCCGCGGATGTTGTCGAGGCTGTTGGCCATCTCGACGGGGTCGAGGTCGACGACTGCGAGGTTACCTTCCCGCTCGTGGCGGCGGAACTCCCAGCCGCGCTCCTCGGCGGTGGCCACGATATCGTCGTGCGTCTGTTCGAGCGTGATGAACACGCCCTTCTCGGTGTCCTCCTGGTCCAGACCGTGCCGGAGAAACTGGAGACCGAACGTCGTCTTGCCCGTCCCGGCGCCGCCGATGACCACCATGAGGTGGCGCTCGGGGACTCCGCCCTGGATCATCCTGTCCAGTCCCTCGATACCGACGTCGAGACGAGGGATGTCCGAGTCGATGGCGTCGTCGTCGAACTCGCTCGAGCCGTCCCCGCCACCGTCCATCGCGTCGCCGAAACTCTCCTCGAAGAGAGCCTCGTCGCCGTCACCGCCGTCGTCGAAGGGGACCGAATCGCCCCCGAACGGGTCCGAGTCGTCGACGCCGGCGTCGCCGAACGGCGACCCGCTCGCGTCGTCCGCGAACGCGCTCTCGAACCAGTCGTCGTCCGGGGACTCGTCTTCGCTCATCGGTTCACCGGAGGTCTGTCGGAAACCCGGATGCGACCAAATTAAGCTTGTCCGTCAGGGATCCAGCGTTGATACTGGCCGTGCTGGCGACCCGTTTCGGTCGACGGCAGCCCGGGTCTCGCGAGGCGCGGCGACCGTCGAAGCGGTCGCTTATTTAGGTGGGGGGCCAACCCCGAGGCGATGCGAGTCGGCATCGTCGGTCAGAAAGGCAACGACCGCGCGGCGGTGACCGTCGCGAGAGTGGCCGACCGCCTCGACGACGTGGGCGTCGACCTGGCGGTCGACGAGGTGACCGCCGAGGGGATCGGCGACCGCTGGCCGGCGGACGCGCCGGCGCTGTCTTCGGTCTCGACGCCGGTCGAGGCCATGTCCGAGACGGACCTCGTCGTCAGCGTGGGCGGGGACGGCACCTTCCTGTTCGCCGCCCGGGGGGCCGGCGCCACGCCTATCATGGGGATCAACCTCGGCGAGGTGGGCTTTCTCAACGCGGTCCGGCCCGAGGACGCGGTGACGGCGGTCGAGGCCGAGGTCCGCGAGTATCGCGACCACGGAGCGGTGTCGACGCGAGACATGCCCCGGATCCGCGCCAGCGGTGACGACTGGACGCTCGCGCCGGCGCTGAACGAAGTCGTCGTCCAGGGCCCCCGCCGGGGCCACGGCGGGGGCGCCTCGGTCGAGGTGTCTGTCGACGGGTCGGTCTACACGAGCGGGCGTGCCGACGGCGTCCTCGTGGCGACGCCGACGGGGAGCACCGCCTACAACCTCAGCGAGGGCGGCCCGTTGCTCCACCCGGACGTCCACGGGTTCCTGGTCAACGAGATGAGCGGGGCGGAGTCGATGCCCCCGCTAGCCGTCGGGACGGACGCGACGATCAGGGTCAGCGTCGAGACCGCCGACGGCGGATACGTCGTCAGCGACGGCCGGGTCCGCCAGTCCGTCGAACCGCCGGCGACGGTCACGCTCGAACGGGCGAGCGACCCGGTCCGCATCGCGGGGCCGCCGCTGGACTTTTTCACGGCGCTCGGCAAACTCGAGTGATACTGTCGGACACACGCAATGCCACCGTTCGATGACTGTCTCGGGGTTTTTGTGACGGTTCATCCCCGAACGGCGGATCGCCCGTTCACGAACGTGTGTCCGACAGTATGAGAACGCGGCGTCATACGGACCGTTGTAATTCGTTACCGCCGTCGCGAACCACGGTGAACGCATCGGGCCGTGACTCACCCATCCATCCGTCGACGGCATCGCCGAAAATGGGTACAACGGTCCGTATCAGCTGTCGGCGGTCGCGTAGAGCACGGGCGAGACGACGAGCAACACGAGCCCGACGAGCTTGTACTGGAGGATGCTCCCGAGGAGACTCAACTCGGCCGGTTCGTACATGTTCCCGGGCGCCATCAGCAGTAACGCGCCGAACAGCGCGAGATGGAGCGTCAGCAGGCGCTGGGACTTCTTGACGGCGACGGCCCCCAGCCCGAGCACGAACCCGACGAGCAGCGCGTCACCGAGGTTCACGTTCAGCAGGAACCCGTCGATGACCTGCAGTGGAAGGAGCATTCTTGACCCGAAATTGGCCCTGTCGCGGCCTTTAAACTTCCGTTGTCCGCGTGCGACTGTCGCCGCTCGGAGGGATCCTCGCGGACTCGCGACCGCCCGCGGGCAGCGTCGGGACGCTCGCGCTCGCAGGCGACGATGCTCGAGCGAGTAGAAGGGGCTGCAGGAGAGGCGTCAGAAAGAGTGCGACGCTCGCGTCAGGCCGCCGCTTCGAAGGCCGACTGGAAGTTCTCGGATTTCTCGATGACCCGCTCGGCGCCGGCCGCGAGCGCGTCGAGCGCGTCGGTGTCCTCGTCGGTCTTTATCGTCAGGACCGGTTCGGTCTGGCCGCCGGACTGCTCGGGGTTCATGTCGTAGGTCGCCGCGGCCACACCGTCGGTCTCCAGCAGCGCCCCCTTCAGCACGTTCATGAACGTGTGGTCCTCGCCCGCGATCTCGATCGAAACCTCCGTCTCCGTCTTCTCGATGACCCGGAGTTCCATACCCGAGGAAATCGCCTCGCGCGCATGAAACTTACGGGTCCGGACCGCCCCCACTCCCTGCGGCGTTCGAGGGGTCCCGCCGAGGGCACCCCGCCCCCAGACTGTCGGACACACGGACGTGAACGTGCTCGTCGGAGACGCGGCCGACAGACTCGTCGCGGTCGAACGGGGGCCCGAACCGTGGTATCGCTCGCCTCCGGCAGTATCAGGCACCGACGAACGGCGGCGTGAGTTCCGGGCGCGTGACGACCCACAGCGCCAGGAAGCTGTACCCGACCAGCACCGCACCGAACGGGTACTGGCTCCGGGTCGCGTCCCCCTCGGAACCCACATCGAGCGCGACCGTCCGGACGGCCAGCGTCCCGAGGACGTGTCCCGCCAGCACTCCGCCGACGGTGAGGACGCCGAGCCAGTCGGGGAGGACGAGCAACCCGGGGTCGACCGTCGCGAACGGCGCCGTCACCGCGAGGGCAAGCGCCGGGACCAGCGAGAGGAAGTAGTCGAGAAAGTGCGCGAAGTGATACCCGGCGGCGACGGCGAGGGCGCTCGGCGCGAACCGGCGAGCCAGCGCCGGAACACCCGCCCCCGAGACGGTGCGAGCGGCGACTCTCGACGCCAGGAGGAACGCCCCCCAACACAGCACGAAGCCGGTACAGAGCGCGAGCGGGTAGAGCGCCGTCGGTGGGATGCCCCATCCGACAGCCACCCGGGCGAGGCGATTCCACAGCGGCGTCGTTACGAACCCCTCGAACAACGGTGCCCACAGCAACGCGACGGCGAACGCCGCGTCGTCCGCCCCGACGAGGACGTCCTCCGAGAGGGCGCTACCCGGCGCCCGGAACACGACCCCGTCGCCGTCGCGGCCCAGCGGCGCGACCAGCCCGTAGAACCGGAACGCGCGGGCGACCGGGTCGACCTCGGCGAACCAGACGCCGGGGCCGTAGACGATAGCGCCGGCGACTGTCACGACCGAGTACGCCGCCACGACCGTCGCCAGCGCGCGCGGCCGCGTGGCCAGGGGGCTGACGACCTGTAGCCAGAAGAGCGCGAGCAGCGCGGCGACCGAGGGCCACGCGCCCCAGCGCCACCGGGAGGTCCGCGTTCGCCGGGCGAGCGGCGCCGCGACGGTTCGCCAGGGGTCGACCCCGGGCCAGGTGTTCCCCGCGAGATACGTACTCATCGCGTAACCGGCCCACCACCCGCCCCAGACGAGCACGACGGCCGCGTTCGAGACCGGGTCCGACGGGCCGAGAAACCCCACGACCAGCACGCCGGCCAGCACGAGAACGCCCAGTGCCTGTGCGGCCAGTCGGAGCGGCCGACCACCCGGCAGGGGCAACTGCCGGCGAACCCCGAAGAGGACGTCGAGGCCGCCTCGCTCGGCCCGGAGCGCCGCGACGGCCAGCGACGCGCCGACGACGAGTCCGCCCGTCCCCGCGGCCAGCGAGCGCGACACCGAGAGGTGGCCGCCGCCGAGCGACCCCCCGTGGGCCAGCGCCCGCCCGGGCAGCGTCCCCAGCGCGAGTACCAGTATCAAAACGCCCGCGACCAGGCTGGCGCTCCGGTGTCGTCGCATCGGCAGGGGTTCGCCCGCCGGCCCCCTGTAGCTATCGGAACCGTCGGCCGGTGGCCACCGCTCGCGGTTCGGCGTGGATTTCAAGCCCGCATCGGCCGTCTCCAGGGTATGGAGACGCTCGACGTCACGGACGGGTTCGACGTCCACGACTACCGCCACGGGCTGAAGCTCCTGAGAGACGACCGCGAGACCACCCACCTCGAAAACAGAGAGGGGTTCCTGTGTCCCGCCTGTGAGCGGGAGTTCGAGCGCCTGTTCGTCTCCGAGCGCCGCGAGAACACCTTCGGCGACCCCGGGGGGCCTTTCTGTGTCGTCCGCACCGACGCGCGGGTCCTCCTGTTGACCCACTGAGCGCGCCGGCCCGCTCGACGGTGCTCGGGCACCGGTCAGCGCCAGCCCGGGGCAGTGGCCGACACCGTCACGAGTCAGGGCCAGACACCGGCGAGCACGAACGCGAGGAGCACGAAGTACGTCGCCACCCCCCAGACGGCCGCCCCGACGAGAACGGGGCCAGCGAGATACGCCGCGGCGACCGAGCCGGAAAGCAGCGCGAAGACGCACGCGGTCCGGACGTACAGGGACTCCCAGAGTTCGGCGGCGGGCGTGGCCGCGAGAAAGGGCGCCTCGACGGCGAGCGCACCGGCGACGCCGACGCCCGCCGCGAGCGGGTCGACGAGCGTCCACGTCCAGTCGCCGACGACCAGGATACCCACCAGGACGACCCCACAGCAGGCAGCCAGGCTGGCGTCGCGACGGCGGTCGGTCACACCCGCGATAGGGACGGCGTGGCGAAAACAGTACCGCGTCGGGAGAAGCGAAGAGCCGATACGAGTAGCGGGGTCAGGTCGTGAAACCGCTCTCCTCGTCGTGTTCTTCGAGCACCCACTCCAGTTCCTCGATTGCCCGGAGGATCGCCACCTCGGCCTCGTCTTCGAGTTCGGAGGTCGGCGGGTCGTGTCTGTCGTAGGCCGCCTCCAGTTTCTCGATCCGTTCGCGGACCTCCTCGGCTGATCGCATAGGCGAACACACCGACCGGACCCCTTTGACGCTACCGGTTGCCGCAGTTCCCCCGCGACCCATCGGTGTAGCGCCCGCACTCTCAGCTCTCGGCGTACCAGCCCCGTCCGAGCAGGCGGTTCTCGACCATCGAGAGCGTCGCCCCCAGCGAGATACCGACGAGTGCCACCGCGACCGGAGTCACGAGGTCGACGCCGCTGACGAGCGCGTACAGAGACGCCGCGACACCCCCCAGGCCGACGAGCCACGCGAGCGTCGCCACCGCGCTTATCGCCGTGACGGCCCTGTGGCGTCCCTGCTCGTCCATCGGCAGAACCGTCGGGCGCGACCCGTCCTAACGCTTCCGGTCCTCGGTCCCCCGGTCCGACGGGTAGTTCCCTATCGCGCCAGACCGTCTATCCCACGGTCGAACACGCTCTCTTCGCCGGTCCGGATCCTGCTGGTCACCCACCGGAGGTACGGCGTTCGGCAGAAAGAGCCGGTGGAGGGCTTACAGAAGAAGGGTTCAAAACCTTTTTCGCCCTGGCGCGTGAGATACGACCATGCC
>JAZKRZ010000051.1:0-18750 GCA_036626395.1 Haloarculaceae archaeon | reverse complement strand
CTCGGCGGCGCCGGTCCCCAACCGGCGAGTCTCCCGGGACCACGTCCCCCGAGCAGGCCGGGGCCACGGGCGTGGTGGCGTCGGACCGGGATCTGCCGGTCGTCTGCCGCGCGAGCGGCGGCGGGACTGCCGTCGCCGGCCCTCGGGTCCGCGACGTCGAACTCCCAGTCCCCCCGGGGTCGCGGCGCTCGAGCAGTCGGAACGCGCGTGTCCGGCGGACCGCTCAGGCCCGCCGCACCCACTCTTCGAGCGTGAACCCGTCCTCGTCGGATTCGCTGACGAGGTCCCACTCGGTTTCGTCGAAGTCCGGATAGGTGACGGTGCCCTCGTACTCGCCGGGCACGCGCGAGAGGTACATCCGGTCGAGGTGCGGTTGAAAGAGTTCGTAGATCGCGCCGCCGCCGAGCACGTAGAGGCGGTCGAGCCCGAGCGACTCGGCGACTGCGACGGCGTCCGCGACGCCGCTGGCGTGGTGGGCGGTGTCGACGTCGAACTCGCGCTCGGTGCGACTGAGGACGATTTGAACGGTGCCGGGGAGGGCCTCGCGCATCGACTCGAAGGTGCGACGCCCCAGCGCGACCGGGGCGTCGGCCACGCGGGCGCGATACTGCCGCCTGTCGGCCGGGACGGATGGCCACGGGAGTTCGCCGTCGTCGCCGATGACGCCGTTCTCGGCGACCGCAGCCACGGATATCAGTTCCACGACGGCCGTTAGCACCGCGGGGACATGACGCTGGCGGGTACCGCGCCGGCGCCCGTGCGAACGTCGACGCGGTGTGGGGACTGGCACGCTCGTCGCACAGTCGCTCAAGGGTTAATTCCGTGACACCCGATAGTCGGGATATGAGTCGACTGACGAGACGACACTTCCTCGCGACGACGGGCGCGGCGACGCTGGCCGGCTGTACCGGCCTCGTCACCGGGCCCGGAAACGACACCCGCGGGGACGACACCGGCGGGGGCGACGCCAGCGGGGGCGACGCCAGCGGGGGCGGCGCCCGTTCGACGCCGACCTGCGAGTCGGCAATCGAAGACGGGTCACCGACGCCCCTCCCGACCGACGTCGACGAGTCGGGGCCGGTCCCGACGACCGAGACGCAGTTGCCCCTCCCGATGTCACCGTCGGCGCTCCAGGGGGAATCGCGGTCGGGCGGTCCACCCAAGGACGGCATCCCCTCCATCGACGAACCGCAGTTCGTGGGTGCAGACGAGGCGGCGTTCCTCTCGGACCGGGACGTCGTCTTCGGAGTCGTCCACGACGGCGTCGTCAGGGCCTATCCCCAGCGGATCCTCGCACAGCACGAGATCGTCAACGACACGCTCGCCGGCGACGCGGTCGCGGTCACGTACTGCCCGCTGACCGGCACCGCGATGGGCTTTTTCCGTGGCTCCACCACGCTCGGGGTCTCCGGACGCCTGATCAACAACAACCTCGTCATGTACGACCGCGAGACCGAGGCGTGGTGGCCCCAGATCCTCGCCACCAGCATCCCGGGTACCTGGAACGAGGACCCCGAGATCCGCTCGCTACAGGAGTTCCGGGTCGTCTGGGCGCGCTGGGCCGACTGGCGCGACCACCACCCGGACACGCGGGTGCTCTCGACCGAGACCGGCTACGCCCGCAACTACAGCGACGACCCCTACGGCTCCTACACCCCGCTGTCGGGCTACTACGAGGGCGGCCGTCCCATGTTCCCCTCGCTGAGCGACGACGACCGCTTTGACCCGAAGGCGGTCGTCATGGGCGCTCGCACCTCTGACGGGGCGGCGGCGTTCCTCAAGCGGGGGCTCCGCGAAAACGGGCTCGTGGCGGGCGAACTCGGCGGGACGCCGGTACTGGCCGTCCACGACCCGCGCTACGACACCGGCTACGTCTACGAGAACCCCGACGGGCGGTCGTTCTCGTTCGACGCCGACTGCGGGTACGTCGTCGGCGACGGCGAGCAGTACGCGCCGGACAGCCTCCCGCTCGCGCGCGTCTACACCTTCGACGCCATGTGGTTCGCCTGGAGCGGCTACTATCCCGACTCGAACGTCTACGCGTGACCATGAGCGGGACCACCAGTCGGTTCGACGGCGTCGGCCGCGCGCTCTCGCGGACCCGCGACGCGACGCTGCTGACGATGCGCCGGCGCGACGCGGCGGCCGTCTTCGTCGGGACGACCGTCGCCTACCTGCTCGTCTACCTCTGGGCCATCGGGCACCTCGGAACCGGTCTCGGCGGCTTCGAAGTGGCCGTCGTCGACGGCGCGCTCGCCCAGTTCTTCCAGCAGGCCCGCGGGCCGCTGGCCTTCCGGCCCGTCGCGCGGGTCTCGCTCGGCCCGCTGACGTACCTGTTCTCGTTCAACACCGTCATCGGGGGGTCGCTCGCTGCGCTCGTCGGACTCAACCTCGCGCTGTCGTACCTCGCCTACACGAGCCCCGCGGCCTGTGGCATCGGCTCGCAGTCGGCGGGGCTGTTCGCCAGCATCCCCGCGCTCCTGTCGGGGTCGGCCTGCTGTGGCCCGGTCGTCCTCGTCGTCCTCGGGATCCAGGCCTCCGGCGTCCTGCTCAGCGCCTTCCAGTTCCTGTTGCCCGTCGCGGTGCTCGCGCTCCTGTTCAGTCTCCTCCTGGTCGGCCGACAGGTGAACGTCCGGGCGGTCTAACTGTTGATACTGGCGGGCGTGAGTGTATACGCGTCCGGTCCGCACCGCCGCGGGATGAGAGCGTGAGAGGAGTTGACCGACCAGGCCAAACTGCTCTTTGGCGCCGGGTTCGTCTTCGGCGTGACGGTGACGCTGTGTCTCCTCGCGGTCGTCCTGGTCGCCGTCACGTCGGGCCCGGCGGCGACGGGCGACGTTCCGCCTGGAACGAACTCCGGGATGTCGGCTCCGAACGGCGCTTCAGGCCCGCGACCAGCCGGCGCAGTGAGCGGTGCGAGCGTGGAGTCCGGCGAGTGCGCCGCGAGCGCGCCCAGCGAACACCGGCGAGACGCGCAACCGCCCGCCCGGCGCACCCCTCGGACACGCCGGGGCGTTCACGCTGTTTCCGACCGCATCCGCAGTGATACTGTCGGACACAAGTGAGGCCACCGTCGGTGGCTCGTTCGACCGGGAACGGGCGTTTCGATAGTGTGTTCCCGACGAGCGTGTTCACGTACTTGTGTCCGACAGTATGAGAACGGCTACTTGCCTCGCCACCCGCGGGCGGGCCACCTGGTTATATGCCGCCGGTGGACCTACGCCAGGGTATGGGACGGACGGTCTACGGAGTCGACCTCGAGGAGTCACCCTTCGGCGGACTCATCGAGAAGTTGCTCACCGAGGAGGAACTGGAGAAACTCGCCGACGGCGGCGCGCCCGCCGGGCCCGACAGTCGCCCCGCTGCCCCCGACGGCGGCGACGACGCAGACAGCGACGACGACTGGGCCGTCTCGGACGACACCTACGGATCGAGCGGCGACGTCGACGCCGACACCGACGCCGGGGCCGACGACGCCAGCGTCGACGACGCCGGGGACGGGGGCGGGGCGTCGGACGCGGATTCGTGGGCCCCCTCGTCGCCACCCCCGTCGACGGCTCCCGACGACGGCGCCGGTTTCGGGTCGGAGTCGGGCTACGGCGGTTCGACCGGGTTCGGCGCGGGCACGGAACTGGGTGCGAGCGGCGACGAGGGCGACGGCGGGGGCTTCCTCTCGAAACACAAGTGGCTCCTGCTCAAAGTCGCGGTCGGGCTCGCGGCGCTGGCGACGGTCGGGCTCGTCGTCTGGCGCTACAAGGACCGCCTTGCGGGGCTGGTGCCCGGTCGCGGCGGCGACGGCGCCGACGAGTTCGACAGCGACGGGCCGGGCGCGGCCACGGGCGAGGACGAAAACGAGGACGAGGACGAGGACGAGGGGGTCCCACCGGCCAGGCGGCGGGCGAAAGTCGACGAGAGCGCGCCCGAAACCGACGCGGACGAGGGAGGTACCGACGAGGGTCACGACGCGCGGCCGCGCCGGCCGCTCCGTCGCGAACCCGCCGGGGGCGTCGAGACGCCCGGTCAGGACCTCGACCTGGGCGCGCTGGTCGGGCTGGGCGTGCTCGCGCTCGTCGCGGCGCTCGTCCGCAAGTACGACGAGGAGCGCACCCGCCCCCACGACCCGCTCGTCGACGGCACCCTGGGCGAGGACGAGGACGTCGCGGACGACGAACAGTAGTCCCGCGTGTGGTCCGTCCCCGGTCTGGTGCCACAGAGACCGACAGGCCCAACTGGCCGCCGCCACCCACGTCAGGTATGAGCGACCGACTCGACGCGCTCGGCGAGCGCGAGGGGTGGCACGTCGAGGGGCGTGCGGCGCGGGTCCACTACCGCGGCGAGACCGACCGCTACAGCGTCGAGTATTACGCGCCCAGCGACTGCGTCCTCTACTGGAAGGTCCCCCCGGAGGGGGACGGCGAGACGGCGGTGCCGGTGGGCCGGGAGACGGTCCCGGACCCGCTACGCGAGCGCATCAGGCTGGACCTGGAGGCGGCGGCGGTCGACCCGGCCGTCGAGCGGCGCGAACTCTGACCGCGACAGCGGTGTCCTCCGGGCTCCGACAGGTCTAAGCGCGGCGCCCGGAATGGCACAGGCATGGAGTTCCACGAGGCGGCGAACTTCCTCTTCGACCTGCGGCGCTTTGCCCCCCGGCCCGGCCTCGACCCGACGCGGGGTCTGTTGGCCGAGTTGGGCGACCCCCACGCGGACCTGTGCTGCGTGCAGGTCGCGGGGTCGAACGGGAAGGGCAGCACCGCACGGATGGTCGAGCGGTCGCTCCGCGAAGCCGGCCTGTCGGTCGGACTCTACACCTCGCCACACCTCGACGACGTCCGCGAGCGGGTCCGCGTGGACGGCCGGAAGGTCTCGAAGGCGGGGGTCGCGGCGTTCGTCGAGGAGATACGCGAGTACGCGACCGAGCGGGCGGCCGACAGCGACTCGCCGACGTTCTTCGAGACGGTCACCGCACTCGCCCTGTGGGAGTTCCACAGACAGGACGTCGACGTCGCCGTCCTGGAGGTGGGTATCGGCGGCACGCTCGACGCGACGAGCGTCGTCGACCCCGCCGCGAGCGCCGTGACCGCCGTCACGCTCGAGCACACCGACCTGCTGGGCGACACCGTCGAGGAGATCGCCCGCGACAAGGCCGGCGTCGCGCCCGCCGACGCCCCGCTCGTGACCGCGACCGACGGCGACGCGCTGGCCGCGATCCGCGAGGAAGTCGACGACGTGCTGACCGTCGGCGAGGGTGACGCCGGAGCCGGTGGGAAACAGGACGGCGACGCCGGTGTGAGTGACGGCCCCGACGTCAGGGTCGAGTACGGCGGGCGGGCGGGACTGGAGGGGGTCGTCGCGGTCGAGACGGCCGCCCGGACAGTCGGGACGCGCCTCCCCCTGCTCGGCGCACACCAGGCGCGCAACGCCGGCGTCGCGACCGCGCTGGTCGAACAGGTCATAGAGGAGTTCGGATTCGGGCCGGACGTCCCCGCCGAAGACGCCGCGGACGCGACCGCGGCGCTGGAGCGGGGCCTGCGCAACGCCCACTGGCCCGGCCGGTTCGAGGTGATGGGCAGGGACCCGCTGGTCGTCCTCGACGGCGCGCACAACCCCGGCGGCTGTGCGGCGCTCGTCGAGGGACTGGACACCTTCGAGTACGACGAGCTGTCCCTCGTCGCGGGGGCGATGACCGACAAGGACCACCGCGGCATCGCCGCCGCGCTCGGCGAGGCCGACCCGGCGCAGGTGATAGCCTGCCGGCCCGACCACGACCGCGCCGAAGACGAGACGGTTATCGCGCGGGCGTTCGAGCGCGAGACGGGCGCGACCGTCGAGGCGCGCAGCGACGTCGCCGGCGCGCTCGCCGACGCCCTGGACGGTGCCGAGGAGGACGACGCCGTCGTCGTAGCGGGGTCGCTCCACGCAGTCGCCGAGGCGCGGACGCGGTGGGCCCGACAGACGGTCCCCAGGCGGGTCGACTCGCTGGCGACTGCCGAGGCCACCCTGGAAGACGCCGACGTCGGCACCCCGGGCGTCTGGCGGATGCGCGGCAAGGCGGTCCACCGGGTCGTCCGGACGCGGGTCCGGCCCCGCCAGGCCCAGTACCTGAAAGAGGAACTCCTCTCGCTGGGCGGGGAGTGTGCGATATCCGCGCTGAGCGACCAGGACCAGGAGAACCTCACGGTCGTCCTGATGGGGACGCTCGCGCAGTTTCGCCGTCTCGTCGAGAAACTCGACGGACAGCCCTACGGTCTCGCGCCGTTCGCGGACGAACTCCGGGCAGCGCTGTCGATACAGACCGACCGCGTGCCGGACTCGCTGCCGGCCGTCGGCGGCGACACCCGTGAGTACCCCTGGACGGACGGGACCGCCGTCATGGGTATTCTCAATATCACGCCGGACAGTTTCCACGACGGCGGCGAGTACAACACCGTCGAGCGCGCGCGAACGCGCGCCGAGCGGATGGTCGCGGCCGGCGTCGACATCCTCGACGTCGGCGGGGAGTCCACGCGACCGGGCGCTGACGTCGTCCCCGCCGAGGCGGAGAGAGAGCGCGTCGTCCCCGTCGTCGAGGCGCTCGCGGACCTGGACGCGATGGTATCCGTCGACACGCGGAAAGCGCCCGTCGCGCGGGCGGCACTGGAGGCGGGCGCGGACCTCCTCAACGACGTCTCGGGGCTGGAGGACCCGGAGATGCGACTGGTCGCCGCCGACTACGACGTGCCCGTGGTCGTGATGCACAGCAACGAAACCCCCGTCGACCCCGCCGCCGAGGTCCACTACGACGACGTCGTCGACGACGTTGTCGACTACCTGACCGAGCGAGTCCTGCTCGCCGAGAAGGCCGGACTCGACCGCTCGCAGATACTCGTGGACCCGGGACTGGGATTCGGCAAGTCCGCCCGCGAGAGTTTCGAATTGCTGGGTCGACTGGGCGAGGTGCGAGCGCTGGGCTGTCCGGTGCTCGTGGGCCACTCCCACAAGTCGATGTTCGAACTCGCGGGCGGGACGGCCGGCGACGCCTTAGAGGAGACGGTCGCCGCGACGGCCATCGCGGCCGACCGCGGCGCCGACGTCGTCAGGGTTCACGACGCCGCCGAGAACGTCGCCGCCGTCCGCGTCGCGAAAGCGGCGAACGACCCCGACGCGCAGGACCCCGAGTGATACTGTCGGACACAAGTACGTGAACACGCTTGCCAGGAACACGCTATCGAAACGCCCGTTCCCGGTCGAACGAGCCACCGACGGTGGCCTCACTTGTGTCCGACAGTATGAGGCGACGACTGGACCCCCGCGGGACCGGCGCTGACGCCCGACAGCGGCGACCGGGGTGCCAACGTATATCTTCGGGCCGCCCCAGGGTCGGACGATGCCACTGGAGTACGAACACGAACCCGTGACGGTCGACGGGAAGACGGCGGTTGTGGTCGGCGCGACGAGCGGCATCGGCCGCGCCATCGCGCTGGGATTCGCCACGGAAGGCGCGGACGTCGTCGCCACCTCGCGCTCGCGAGACCGGGTCGAACGCACCGCCGCCGAGATCCGCGACCGCGGCGCCGAGACGACCGAGGTGACCTGTGACGCGACAGAACGCGAGGACGTCGCGGCCCTCCGGGACGCCACCCTCGAACGGTTCGGCGGCGTGGACGTGCTGGTGTACTCGCCGAGTTACATCGCGCGCGAGTCGGTGCTGTCACTCTCGGAGGCGGAGTGGGACCGCGTCTTCGACGTGCAACTGAAAGGCGCCTGGCGCGCGACGCAGGTCTTCGGCGAGGCGATGGACGAAGGGGCGATACTCCACGTCGCGTCGCTCTCCGCCGACGTCGCTATCCCGAACCTGGCGGCCTACTCGGCGGCGAAGGGGGGCCTCGACGCGCTGGTCCGGACGGCGGCCGAGGAGCTCGGTCCCGGGGTCAGGGTCAACGCCGTCCGGCCGGGGTTCGTCCGGAGCGAGCAGACCGAGGGGACCTACACCGAGGGCGAGCCCCGCTTCGAGACGATACGCGAGCGCACGACCCGTGAACGACTCGGGGAACCGGCGGAGGCCGTCGGCGCGGCGGTCTACCTCGCGAGCGACGCCGCGACCTACACGACGGGCGAAATCGTCACCATCGACGACGGGTTCACCGCCGCGACGTTCGAAGAGTAAGCGCGGGGCTCGCGGTAGTCCGGCGGCTCGACGCGCCGATAGCAGGGGACGGGCCCCACGGCGGGAAGTGGCGTGGAGGGGTCAGGGGGCGACGTTATCGCATCTCGGCGAGGCTGCGGACGGTGTCTGACATCAGCCAGGCGGTCTCGCTGTCTTCCAGCTCGATGCTGAGCGCGTAAAACGAGTCGCGGCCGCCATCGACGGTGATGTGGTAGGCCTCGCTCGTGAGCGACTGGTCGGGGTCTGCGCCGGTCACACTTCCCCTCACGACTACCCACGGATAACCGCCACGGTTCCCGCATCACTGGCCCTGATGACACGTTTTTCGACCGATCGCTGGACGGCTCGCTGATACTGTCGGACACAAGTACGTGAACACGCTCGTCGGGAACACACCAGCGAAACGCCCGTTCCCGGTCGAACGAGCCACCGACGGTGGCCTCACTTGTGTCCGACAGTATGACGAGGTCCCGGCGCTCGCGCGACGACGACGCGACCCCCGGTGAATCAGTACCCGCCCGCGTCGTCGAAACAGCGGCCGCATTTCTCGGCGTCGTCGGCAGTCGTCGCTCGGGATACCGGGACCGCCAGCAACTTCTCCGCGGCGAGATTGTACGACACTCCACAGACGGTGTGGAGTTCCGACGAACCTGACTCGTGTTTGTGGACTGTCCGCGTGTGTTCGTTCAGAACGCCCTCCATGAAAGACCGTCCCTGAGAGATGTGAACGTTTCACGCTCAATAAATGCTGGATTTGTTCCGGACTATCACAACACGTCGAACACCGACGAGTCCGTTCACGCACTCGCGTCCGACAGTGTTAGGCGGGACGGCGCCGGACCGAGTCCATGGACGGCATCGTCTTCTTCCGGACCGAGCGGGAACCGGAGGTGGTCGAGTTCTACCAGGAGAGACTGGGGGCCGAGGTGTGGCTAAACCAGGACGGCTGTACCATCCTCCGGCGGGGCGGGTTCAAGTTCGGATTCTGCGGGTGGGAGGCGACCGAGGACTGCGGAATCGTGACGTTCTACGTCGCGGACCGCGCGGCGGTCGACGCCGTCTACGACGGCCTCGAGGACTGCGCGCGCGGCCCGCCCGAAACCAACGAACAGTACGAGGTCTACCAGTTCTTCGCCGAGGACCCCGACGGACGCACGGTCGAGGTCCAGACGTTCCTGCATCCGCTCCCCGACGAGTGAGGGCGACGGGACCCCCGGGTCCGCAGTCAGTCGGTCGCGGGTTCGGCGTCGGCGGCGGGGACGACCGCGTCGCTCGCCCGCCGGTCGGGTTCGGTGAGGCCGACGGCCGCGAGGAGGGCCGCCCCCAGCGCCAGGACGCTCCCGGCGGCGAAGGCGACCTGCATACTGGTGGCGGTCGCGAGCGTCCCGATCAGGGGCGGCCCGAGGATGCCGCCGACGCCCTTGGCCGTCGAGCGCAGGCCCATGAGTTCGGACTCGCGCTCGGGCGGGGCGACGTCGCCGATGAACGCGAGCGCTCCGGTGGTCATCGCCGAAAAAGCCGCCGCGATGGTGACGAACGCGGCGCCGGCGACGAGCAGTCTGACGGGCGTGCTCCCCGGGAGGGGCACGAGCGCGACGACGACGGCGAACACGCCGCTCCCGGCGATACCGACCACGATAGGCAGTGTCCGTCCCGCGCGGTCGGCGACCCGGCCGAAGAGATACATGAAGGCGACCTGCGCGGTCGGGTTGATCGCGAGCAGGACGCCCATGACGGCGGTCGTGACGCCGACCGGGCCGGTGAGGTAGACGGGCATGAGACTCATCACGCCGAGGACGGTCATGTTCCGCAACGCAAGCGCGACGTAGAGCCACCGCAGGCCGTTCGTCCGGAGGTGCCCCCGGTCGCCGACGGCCGGCAGGAGTCGCGTGCGCACCTCGCCGGCGACGTCGCTCGCCGTCGGTTGCTCGGCGGGGGAGGCCGTCGGGTCGAGGACGAGCACCGCGGTGGCCGTCGAGACCAGACTCACCGCGGCGATGAGCAGGTACAGCGAGGCGGGTGCGAGCAGTCCGAGCAGTGTACCGACGGCGATCTGTCCCCCGGAGAAGCCGACCGCGCGGGCGCTGTTGAAAAAGCCCAGCGACCGCCCGCGGCCGTCGGCGCCGCCGCGGGCGCTCACCACGGAGAGCATCACCGGGATGAACCCGACGGCGAAGACGGCGTACAGTCCGCGGAAGGCGATGGGGACCCAGACGCCGCCGACGGTCAGGCCCCCGAGCGATATCGCGGGGCCGACCTCGCCGACGGCGACCAGCGGCAGGACCGAAAGCGTCGCGAGCGTCCCGGTGGCGACCATCACCGCGCGGCGACGGCCAGTCACGTCCGCGATAGCGCCCCAGACCGGCGCGAAGACGGTCATCCCGACGTAGTACGCGGTGAGGACCATCGAGACGGCGAACGCCGACCCGCCGGCGTCGCCGACGTAGACGGCCATCCCCGTGCCCATGAGGATGCCGGCCATGAACCGGGTCGCTCCCGCGACGGCGATGACGAGCCGCTGGCGACCCTCCGTGGCGAGAACTCTCACTACCCGGCGGTAGCGTGAGGACGGACAAATCCCCTGCGGTCGGTGGGGTCGGTTTCCGGTACTATAGCAGGCCGCGCTCGCGTCGCAGGTCCCGATAGAGGTCGAGGTAGCGTTCGAGGACGGCGTCGTGGTCGAACTCGTGCCAGTCCTCGTCGACGGTCAGGTGGTCGAACTCGGCGGCGTCGACGATGGCGTCGGCGAGGCTCTCGGGGTCGGTGACGCGGTAGCTGCGCTCGTGTTCCCGGACGAGTTCGTGGGCGCTCGACTCCGCCTGGTACTCGAGGATACCCACGCAGCCACACGCGAGCGCCCGGAGGAACTCGGTGGCGAAGTACGACCGGTAGGCGGTCTGGACGAACGTATGTGCCCGCTTGTAGAGGGCGAGTCGACGGTCCAGGTCGCAGGCGCCGGCGAACGTGACGCGGTCGTCGATGCGGAGGTCACGGGCCTGGTCCTCGTAGCGCTCGCGCTCGGGCCCCTCGCCGATTATCGTCGCCGACCACTCGCGGTCGCGCAACTCCGCCAACCCGAGCAGGAGGCTCTCGACGTTGGCGGTGCTGTTCAGCGGGTGGGCGTAGACGACGTCGACGTCCTCGGCGGGTTCGACCCGGCGCACGAGGCTCATGTCGATACTCTCGGGGACGACGTGGGTCGCCTCGTCGGTGGCACCGAGTTCCCTGACCTCGGTCCGGACCATCTCCGAGGGCGTGACGACGGCGTCCGGCGAGGTGGCGGCCCGCTCGTAGAAACGGGCGTCCGCGACCGGTTCGTCGCCGAACCACTCGGCGACGACCGGCGCGCGCGCGAGCGTCCCGCCGAGCGACGACGCGAGCACGCCCGAAGGCGGGTCGGGCCGGACGTGGACCACGTCCGGCCGGTCGAGCGCGAGCAGCGGCGGGATCCGGACCACGAACGACGGCGCCGTGGGCGAGGCGGTGACGCCGCGGTAGTCGACGTCGTCGCGAGTGATCGTCTCGGCGTAGCCGTCCCACCACCGGGAACAGTAGACAGTGACGTCGTGGCCGCGGTCGGCGAGGTGCCGGGCGACGCGTTCGACCCGCCGCGAGCCGTCGGTGTCCCGGTGGTGGGTCGTCTCCATCGAGACGAACGCGACGCGCATACCGCGGGAGAGGGAACCGGCGGTCAAAAATCCCCGTCATCCCCCGAACGCGAGCGGACGGGAGGGTCGGCGGCGAGGGGCGCACCCGCGGCGGTCGCCGCCCAAAGGGCTATTGCGGGGCCGCCGTTTCTGTGCGTGTGTACGACCTCGAACGCTACCTCAACGTCAGGAGCGCCTACGGCGCCTCGTTCGCGCCCGACGGCGAACTCGCCTTCCTGCACGACACGACCGGCGTCCCGCAGGTCTGGACTGTCGACGCGCCAGGGCGCTGGCCCGACCAGCACACCTTCTACGAGGAGCGCGTCACGTTCGCCTCGTGGTCGCCCGAGCAGCGCGAACTCGTCTTCGGGATGGACGAGGGGGGCAACGAGCGCGCCCAGCTCTTCCGGCTCGACCCCGACGACGGGACGGTGACGCCCCTCACGGCGATGCCCGAGGCCAAACACCGCTGGGGCGGCTGGGCCCACGACGGCGAGCGCTTCGCCTTCGCCTCGAACCGCCGCGACGAGTCCGTCTTCGACGTCTACGTCCAGGGCCGCGCGGAGACCGGCGACGACGCGACCCGCGTCCACGAGGGCGACGGCTGGCTCTCCGTGGGCGGCTGGTCGCCCGACGACGACCGCCTGCTCGTCTCCGAGGCCCACTGGAGTTTCGACCAGGACCTGTACGTGCTGGAGTTGCCCGGCGGCGTGGCGAGCGGTGCGGACGACGACGGCGAGGGCCCGGAGACAGAGGGGGAACTGGTCCACCTCACCCCTCACGACGATGACGTCCGATTCGTGAGCGCCCAGTGGGCTCCCGACGGCGAGTCGGTGTATCTCGTCACCGACCACGGCGCGGACACCTCGTATCTCGCCCGCCTCGACGTCGCGACGGCCGCCGCGGCCGACGACGTGTCGGCGGCGCTTTCGGTCGTCGAGGCGGGCGGCGACTGGGACGTCGACGGCGTGGCGCTCGACGACGAGACCGGTCGTCTCGTCTACTCGCGCAACGTCGACGGCTACACCGAACTCACGGTCGGGGAACTCGACGGCGACGGCGTCGCAGAGTTCCCGACGCCGGACCTGCCCGAGGGGGTCGCGGGCGGCGTCGCCTTCGACGACGGCGCCGAGCGGTTCGCCCTCTCGGCGTCGGGCCGGACCGCCAACACGAACGTCTACGTCGTCGACGTCGAGACCGGCGAGGCCGAGCGCTGGACCGAGGCGGGGACCGCGGGCATCCCCCGGGAGACGTTCGTCGGGCCCGAGTTGGTGCGCTACCCGACCTTCGACGACCGCGAGATCCCCGCGTTCTTCTCGCTGCCCGACGACTGGGAAGCCGGCGAGACCCCTGTCATCGTCGACATCCACGGGGGTCCCGAGAGCCAGCGCCGGCCCTCCTTTGCGGGGCTCACGCAGTACTTCCTCTCGCAGGGGTACGCCGTCTTCGAGCCCAACGTCCGCGGGTCGACCGGGTACGGCCGCGAGTACACCCACCTCGACGACGTCCGCAACCGGATGGACTCCGTCGCCGATATCGAGGCCGCCGTCGAGTGGCTGGCCGACCGCGAGGCCGTCGACCCCGGCCGGGTCGTGGCGATGGGCGGTTCCTACGGCGGGTTCATGGTGCTCGCGGCGCTGACCGAGTACCCCGACCTGTGGGCCGCCGGCGTCGACATCGTCGGCATCGCCAACTTCGTCACCTTCCTGGAGAACACGGGGCCGTGGCGCCGCGAGCTCCGCGAGGCCGAGTACGGGTCACTCGAAGCGGACCGGGAGTTCCTCGAATCCGTCTCGCCGACCAACAACATCGAGAACATCGAGGCGCCGCTTTTCGTCATGCACGGCGCCAACGACCCCCGCGTGCCCGTCGGCGAGGCCGAACAGATCGCCGACGAGGCCCGCGACCAGGGTGTCCCAGTCGAGAAACTCGTCTTCGACGACGAGGGCCACGGCATCACGAAACTCGAAAACCGGATCGAAGCCTACACGGCCGTCGTGGACTTCCTCGACGAGCACGTCTGATCGGAGACGCTCTTCGGCGTCCGCCGGCACTACTACGATGACACTCACCGAGACCTCCCGCGAGCGCGTCGACGAGTGACTCGCCGACTTCCGCGAGCGCTACGACGACGTCGAGCGCGTCGACGACTGCATGGAACTGTCGCCGTCGGGCTACGAACTGAACCGCCAGCGTATCGAGGACGGCGTGAACGGCGGCGCCGGCCTCTGGGTGACCAACGAGGAGGGCCAGGTCCTGCTCGTGCGTGACGAGGGCGCGGAGGGGTGGCTCGACCCGGTGGGAAGAGGGAAGCGCGAGGCACGAGCGGAGCGAGCGCCTCGACTGCGAGCGGGGAGGAACGACCCGCGAGCGGAGCAGGCGAGAGCTTCGAGGAGGCTGCCCGCCGGGAGACACGCGAGGAGACCGGCCTGGACTGCGAGGTCACGGGCCTGCTCGCGGCCCACGTCACGGAACTGGTCGACGAGACCGACCCCGAGCGAGCGACGCTGTACAGCCTCATCGCGATCTTCACAGGCCGACCCCGCGACGGGGACCCCACACCGCGTCCGCGCGAGGGCGAGATCGCGGCCGTCGACTGGTTCGACGCGCCGCCCGAGACGGTGGGCTACCCCGAGGTCGCCGAACGCCCGTTCCCGGCGTCGGAGTGACGGCGTTCGTTCACTCTCCGTTGATAATCAGTGATAGCGCGACCAGCCGAGTTGCGCGGCCGGGACCGAGCGCATGCCGGGTGGAGAAATCGCCGAACGTCCGGCCCCGCCGGGCGTTCTTCCGTTCTCGAATTCGTACTAACGGGCACTGAAACGTGCGTTTAGGGGTAAAACGTCGCTGAACGAACAGCCGGATTTATCTGTGAGTACCCGCTGGGTAGGGCGATGGTAGTCGCCGAGCTGTCGCGGGACGTCGTCGAGGAGCGCCTGGGTGCACTGGAGGAGGCCTACGCGTCGTTTCCGGTCAACCAGACGACGCTGAGTGTGTCCCAGGAGGTCTACCGACGCGCCCGCGACCGGGTGAACGACGGGCTCGCGGACGTCTACGTCCAGGTGTACAACGACGATGACGACGTGTTGCTCGTCGAGGGCGAGCGCGAGTGGGTGGTTCCGAGCGTCACGCCGCCCGCGAGGACGTCGCTCGAACTCGGCGTCAGCGACGCCGTCGCCGACCACACCGGCGTCGCGTGTGAGCTCACCGACCTCGAACGCGTCACGATCCTCGGCGTCCGTCACGAGGACGAACCGGAACGCGAGACCGTCTATCGGCTCGTCGCCGTCTTCGTCGCCGAACGGACCGGCGGCACGCCCGGCGAGGACGCGGCGTGGCACTCCGACCTCCCCGAGTCGCCCCTGTCGTGCTACTAGGACGACCGCAGACGCCGTTCCCGCGACACTCGCCCTCGCGCGCCACGTATCACTCGTCCGTCAGGAATCGCAACGCTTAGGACGAGCGTTCCCCGTAGGAGACCGGTAGTGGCAGTTATCGAGACGTCGGCGCTGACCAAGCGCTACGGGGAGACGGCGGCAGTGCGGGAACTCGACCTGTCCGTCGAACGGGGGACCATCTACGGGTTTCTGGGTCCCAACGGCGCGGGGAAGACGACGACGATGCGAACGTTGACCGGACTAACCCGCCCGAGTGCCGGCACCGCGACCGTCGACGGCGTCGACGTCAGGGACCGCGACGAACTGGGCGGACACATCGGCTACGTCCCGGACGAACCGCCGCTGTACGAGAAACTCACTGCCCGCGAGCAACTGGCGGCCGTCGCGGACGTCCGCGGACTCGACGCCCGGGTCAAACGCGAGCGGGTCCCCGCGCTCGTCGACCGGTTCGAGCTCGACGCCGCCGACGACCGTATCGAGACGTACTCCAAGGGGATGAAACAGAAGACGAGCGTCATCCAGGCGGTCCTCCATCGCCCGGCAGTCGTGTTCCTCGACGAACCCACGGGCGGGCTCGACCCCAGTGCCGCGCGGACGATGAAGGAACTGCTCGTCGAGTTACGCGACGGCGGGACGACCGTCTTCCTTTCAACGCACGTCCTCCCGGTCGTCGAGGAACTCGCCGATACCGTCGGGTTGCTCCACGACGGGCGGCTGCTGGCCGAGGACGACCCCGAGACGCTCCAGCGACGGCTCGCCGGCGACTCGCTGGAGGACGCCTTCCTCGAACTCACGACCGACCGCGCGGCCGCCGACGCCGCTGGTGGGCGATGAGCGACCACCGCGGGAACGGCGAGGGGGCAGCCGATGCCGCCCCCGACAGGTTCCGAGGCGCGGTACTCGCCGACCCGTCGGGGGCGAGTTTTTCCCGGTCGGCCGCGGTCGTCACGCGCGTGACCGTGGTCCAGTTGCTCCGCAAACAGCGGAGTTCGCCGCTGCTGGTCGGGGTCGTCGTCGGCTTCAACGCCTTCGTCGGGGCGATGCTCGTCGGTCTCACGGGCACCGGCACGTACGACCTCGGCCGCTCGCTGGCCGCGTCGCCGGGGCCGGTCGGCGACCGGATCCGGCGGGCCGTCCTCGCGGGGGTCGTGCTCGTGTCGGTGATGCAGGTCCTGGGTGCCGCCTCGGACGGCACGGCCAAACACCGCCGGGTGGGGTTTCTGACCGCGACGTCGACGGCCGCGGTGGTCGTCGCGCTGCTCGTGCGCCGGTCGGTCGGCGCGCTCGTCCTCTTCGGGCCGGCGGTGCTCGCGGCGGCCACAGCCTTCGCCGTCGGCGCCGGGGTGCCGACCAGCGCCCTCTCGCTGGGGGTCGGCGGCCTCTGGCTGCTGGTCGTGACGGCCGTCGTGACGCTGCCGTTCGGCCTCGTCGCCAACTGGTTCGTCGTCGGCTACGACCTCTCCAGTAACGCCCGCGCCGGGCTGGGCGTCGTCGTCCTGGGCGTGTTCTACCTCGTGCTGTTCGGGCGCGAGGGCGTCGCCGCCGCGCTCGGTGTCACGCCCGTAGCGTGGGCGGGCGACCTCTTCTTGCTCACTGTCCCCGGCGTCGGCGCGTCGCTCCCCCGCGCGGCGGGCTTTGCGGCCGGGAGCGTCGCCATCGTCGCCGTCGCCGGCGCCGCCTGCGTCGAACTGGCCGAACTGACGTGGTACAGCGACCCCGTCTTCGGCGACCCGGACGGCGGTGCGGACGCCGGTTCGGGCGAACCCCCGACAGTCGAGACGTTCGGGTCCGGCCTGCACCGGGTGTGTTCGCCCCGGACCGCGGCGCTCGTCGCCCTGACCTGGCGGCGGACCCGCCGCACGCCGAAGGTGCTCTTTTACGTCTACCCGTCGGCGCTCATCGGGCTCGTCATGGCCGAACAACTGGTCCTGCACGGCCCGTTCTCGATAGCGATGTCCCCCGCCATCGTCGGCTTCACCGGCGCGACGGCGGTCGGGAGCGGGTTCACGCTCAACCCGCTGGGGACCGAGGGCGACGCGCTCCCGGCCGTCCTGACCGCCGGGGCGGGCAGCGAACGGTTCGTCCGCGCGAAGGCGCTGGCTGCGGCGCTCCCGGGCGGCCCGCTCGTCGTCGGCGCGACCGCCGGCGTCGGCGTCGCGTTCGGGGCACTCCCGCCGGCCGTCTTCGTCGCGACGCTCGCGTACGCCCTCGCGCTGGTCGCGCTCGCCCCCGTGTTCTCGCAGGCCCTGGGCATCCACTACCCGCCCGACCACGAGGAACTCATGGGCGGGAGCGTCAAGGTCCCCGACAAGTCCGCCTCCTTTCTCTATACTGTCGGAATGACGGCGGTCGCGTTACCCGGCTTCGCCGGCATCGGCCAGTACGCGCTCGCGGGCACGTTCCAGCCGGTGGTCCTGCTGGGGGGCGTCGGCGTCAGCCTCCTCATCGCCGGCGCGCTCGCCGCCCTCTCGTACCGCCACGCCACCCGGAAGTTCCGCGCCTACTCCGTCGAGTGACCGCTTAGATGACGCCCGTGACCGACGCGGCCTCGCGGGCGGCGGGTTCGCTGACGCCGTCGCCGAGGATAGTGTAGCGGTCGCGGATCTCGTGGGCGCTCGTCAGCGCCTCGACGACGACGTCCTCGTCGATGCCCAGTTCCTCGGCGTTCGTCGGGGCGTCGATGCTCGCCAGCGCGTCGCGGATCTCGCGCCAGCGACCCCCGGGGCCGGTGTGGAGGTATTCCGTGATTATCGACCCGACGCCGACCTGGTGGCCGTGCAGCGCGGGGTCGGGCGCGATGCGGTCTAACTGGTGGGAAAAGAGGTGTTCGGCGCCCGACGCGGGACGGGAGGAGCCGTCGATGCTCATCGCCACGCCCGAGGAGACCAGCGCCTTGACGACGATCCACGCCGACTCCTCCAGTTCGGGGCGGATGGAGTCGGCGTTCTCCACGAGCATCTCGGCGGTCATCTGGCTGAGCGCGCCGGCGTACTCGGAGTACTCGACGTTCTTGAGGCGGTTGGCGAGCTGCCAGTCCCTGACGGCGGTGTAGTTGGAGATGATGTCGGCACAGCCCGCCGTCGTCAGTTCCCAGGGGGCGTCGGCCAGGACATCGGTGTCCGCGACCACCGCCAGGGGCGGTTCCGCGGCGACGCTGTGGCGGGTGTCACCCTCGGGGATGGACGCGCGTGCGGAGACGATGCCGTCGTGGCTCGCGGCGGTCGGCACGGAGACGAAGCCCAGGCCGACGTCCTCGGCGACCATCTTCGTGACGTCGATGACCTTGCCGCCGCCGACGCCGACCAGGTAGCCCGCGTCGGTCTCCTCGGCCACCTCGATGACCTCCTCGACGGCACCGAAAGTGGCCGCGTCGATGTAGTGGCTCGCCGGGTCGGCACCCGCCGCCGCGAAGCGGTCGACGACGCGTTCCCCCGCGACTTTCCCGGGCGTCGGGCTGGTGACGACCAGCGGCCGCCCCGAGAGGTGGAGTTCCGCGACGGCCTCGACCGTCCGGTCGAGGACGCCGTGACCCACCACCACGTTCCGCGGCAGGCGGATCCAC
>JAZKRZ010000050.1:0-18969 GCA_036626395.1 Haloarculaceae archaeon | reverse complement strand
TCGTCGAGGCCATGGAGCACCTCGGGGCCCCCGCGAGCCAGTACGAGCGGCTCGGCCTCTCCTGACGGGACGGGACGGGTCTGACGCGTCCGACTGTCCCCGCCGTCGACGGGCCCGCACTCACTCGAAAAAGGCGACCAGTCGCTCGGCGGCCGCCTCGACGCGGGGCGTCACGAGGGCGAACCGGACCCACTCCGAGCGCGATTCGCCGAACGCCTCCCCGGGCATCCCCGCCACGCCGGCTTCGTCGACGAGGCGCTGGACGTTCCCCATGGACCCGGGGAACCCCTCGAAGCGGGCCATGACGTAGAACGAACCCTGGGGGCGGGTGTAGTCGGCGCCGACGGCGTCGAGCGCGTCGGTGAACGTCGCGATGCGTTCGCGGAGCAGGGCGCGGTTGTCCTCGTAGTAGTCGGGCGGCGTCTCTTCGAGCGCGCGCAACACGGCGACCTGCGCGGGGCGACTCCCCGTCACCACCGAGAGCATGTGACGGGTGCGCGCCGCGTCCAGCAGGTCGCCCAGCGGGCCGTCCTCGGGCGGGAACACCGCGTAGCCGACCCGCAACCCGGTCACGGCCATCGACTTCGAGAAGGCGTTGGTCGCGACGACGTGGTCCGACTCCTGGGCGAGGCCGCTCTCGAAGGTCCCCGTGTAGTCGAAGTGGTCGTACACCTCGTCGCTGACGAGGACGGCGTCGTGCGTCTCGGCGACCTCGACGAGTTCGGCGACCGTCTCCTCGGGGTAGACGGCGCCCGTCGGGTTGTTGGGCGAGTTGACGACGATGACCGCCGTCTCGTCGCTCGCGGCCTCGCGGACGACTGCGGGGTCGAGCTGGCCGTCCGCCTCGACCGGGAGGTACTGCGTGGGGGCCTCCAGCATGTTCGCACGGCCGGCGTAGTAGGGGTAGACGGGGTCGGTCAGCAGGATCTCGCGACCGCTGCCCCGGCGGATCCCCTCGGTCATGGCGAGGTGGTTGGCCTCGCCGGCGCCGTTCGTGACGAGGACCCGCGAGCGGTCGACGCCGCGGCGCTCGGCGATCTCCGTTCGCAGCGGCGTGATACCGACGCTGGGCGGGTAGGCGAAGGCGTCGGCACCGCGGTCGGCGTACTCACGCAGTCCCTCTCTGAGCGCGTCTGGCGGCCCCCAGTCGGGGCTGCCGCTCACCATGTCGACGACGTCCCGCTCGGCCCGGGCGGCGTACTGCATCACCCGGAAAAACTGGGGCGTCTCGTAGTCCATGTCGGCCCGCCGGCCCCCACCGACGTAAGCGTTGCTGGCCCCATTCGAGACCGGGAAGGTAGTCCGGTACAGTCCGGTCCTGTCCGGTGCGGTCCACCTCTGTTCGGTCCGGCCGGGGCGAACGGTCGACTGTTCTGCCGGTCGATTTAACCGTTACGGCCGAATTCTCGCGAATAGTTACGACCCGAATACTTTACCGAGCGGACCGCGAACTGTCACAATCAATGACAGACTCGGACGAGCGGGTCACCAGGCGGGCCCTGTTGCGGGCCGTGCCGGCACTCGCGGTCGGCGGGACCGCGGGGTGTAACGGCCTCCTGGGCGACGAGGCGGACGCGCCCACGGACGCGGCTACCAGCGCGCCGACGCCCACACGGTCCCCGACGCCGACGGCGACGCCCTCCCCGACGCCCACGCCGACACCGGACCGACCCAGCATCGAACGACAGGTCGTCCAGCGCGACAAGGCGGCGATAACGCACATCCGCCGGACGGTCACGGGCGAGGCCAGGTGGCCCACCCTGGAGTCGTACGACCGGGTCGACCCGGCACTGCTGGGCGTCTGGAAGACCGACGAGGACCGCGTCGCGTTCACCGACGACGCCACGTTCAGCGAGTCCGGTCCCGACTTCGACCGCGGGGGCGAATACGCGGCCTACCGGGGGCAACTCACGCTCGCGTACGACAGCGGCGAGACGTTCACGTTCGGCTATCGCGTCACCGAGGCGGACGGCGAGACCGTCGTCGAGTTCAGCAACGACGAGGACGTCTTCTCGACGTACACCAGAGTCGAGAACCGGAGCGACGATCGCACGACCGTCGAGCGCTTCGAGGACCTGGTCGTCGTCGAGGCCGAGAACCCCGAAACCGAGCGGGAGGGGTTACAGACCGCCAGCACGGGGTCGGGGTTCATCGTCACGCCCGAGGGGCACGTCGTCACGAACGCCCACGTCGTCGGCGCCGACGAGGACCCCGAGGAGACGCTGTTTTTCAGGCTCGCGGTCAAGACCCGCGAGGCGATACGCAGCACACTCGAAGCGGACTTCGACCTGACAGAGAGCGAACAACAGCAGGCCGAGGCGGTCTTTTTCGACAAACTGTTTTCCTACTACGCCGAACAGGCGCGCGTCCGGGGCGTCGAGACGAATGTCGGCGTTTTGCACGGGCGTGCACCGCCCGACGAGGACCTCGAAGTGCAAAGCTGGTCGGCGACCGTCGAGACGGCCGGAACGGTCCGCGAGACGGTCGGCGGCGAACCCACCTGGGGGCGCGACGTCGCGGTCCTCTCGGTCGACGCCGACTCGCCGCTGCCGACCGTCCCGCTCGGCGACGCCACGGACCTGGGGACCGGCGAGAAGGTCTTCGTGGTCGGCTACCCCGACATCGGCGTCCAGGCGGTCTTCGAGGACCGAAACACCGTCCTCGAACCCACGCTCACCACCGGGGTGGTCAGCGCCCGGCGGACGCTCAATTCCGGCATCGAGACGATCCAGACCGACGCCGGCATCAACGGCGGCAACAGCGGCGGCCCCATCTACGACGCGAACGGCGAGGTCGTCGGCATCGCCACGTTCAAACCCGCCGATCTGGACGTCGAGGAGGTCGCTTTCGGTCTCCCGGTCGAGACCGCGAAGGGGTTCATGGGCGAACTCGGCATCGAGAACGCACCCGGCGAACTCACCGAGACCTACCGCGAGGGGCTCGAGGCCTTCTGGCGGGGCGACTGCGAGGACGTCACGAACCACATGGAGCGGGTCCTCGAACTGTGGCCCGAACACCCCTACGCCCGCGAGTTCGTCGAGGACTGCTGATACTGTCGGACACAAGTTCGTGAACGGGAGATCCGCTGTTCGGGGATAAACCGTCACAAAAGCCCCGAAACAGTCATTGCACGGTGGCATTGCTTGTGTCCGACAGTATGAAGCCGGACACCGCCGAACCGACCAGAGACCAGCCGAGACCGCCCGTCGACGCTGCTACACCTCTTTTGTCGTTTCCGGGAGAAAAAATTTTATATTGAACCGCAATCAAGTATCTACTGAGTCGAGGTGACCAGCAATGGCGCTCCCGACTCGACCAGTCAGTTCGTGGGTACAGGGCACAGACTTTCCCAGTCAGCTGTTCGGGACCGGTAGTGACGACTACGAGCTGTACGAGGAAGACGGCGAGTTCGTCCTCACCGTCGAGATGCCGGGTTTCGACGTCGAGGAGATCGACGTCTCCTGGAACGACGGGATGCTGAACATCGCCGGCGAACACGAGGACGAGGCCCGCGGTGAGCGCCGGACCTACCACCGGCGCTTCCGGTTCCCCAAGGAGATCGACGACGAAGAGATCGCTGCGGAGTACACGAACGGCGTCCTCGAGGTGCGCCTCCCCGTCCTCGGCGGCGGCACCACCCGCGGCAAGACCATCGAGGTCGAGGGCTGACGCCCCCTCGAGTACAGGCTGACGACCGCAGGTACCGCAGTTCCTTTTCGTCCCAATGCGCCTGACAGTCAAACCACTCAAGAAGCGCGAACCGGGAGACGGGATGGCAGTCATCGACCGCCAGGCGCTGGGCGAGGCCGGCCTGTCCGGCGGGGACTTCGTCGCGGTCGAGGGCTACGTCGGTGCAGACGTCGAGGCGGTCTGTCGTGAGGCCGCTGCTGTGGCCGTCCGCGAGCACGTCCACGCGGCCGCCGCCGGCGCTGACCGTGACCCCGCCAACCTGGAACTCACCGCCGACCACTTCGAGCGGCCGCTCGACGAGGTCGACCCCAGTTCCGCCGAGCGGGAGTTCGAAGCGACGGGGTTCGAGTCGCCGACGTCGGTCGCTGATTGATGCTGCCGGACACGAGTACGCGAACGGACGCGTCGACATTCGGGAACGTGACGGCCCGGCTCCCGCCTCCCCGGCCCGTCGCGGTTCACTCCAGCAGGTTCTCGCCGGTCATCGCCGCCGGCTTCTCGACGCCGACCAGCGCCAGCAGCGTCGGCGCCAGGTCCTCGAGCGCGCCGCCCTCCCGGACGGCGCGACCGCCGTCGGTCCCGTCGGGGGCGAGATAGACCAGCGGGACCGGGTTCGTGGTGTGGGCGGTGTGCGGGCTCTCGGGAGTGCCCATGTCGTCGGCGTTGCCGTGGTCGGCCGTGACGAGGACGTGCCCGCCCGCATCGCGGACGGCGTCGACGAGCCGGCCCAGCTGTTCGTCGACGGCCTCGACGGCCGCGACGGCCGCGTCGAAGTCGCCGGTGTGGCCCACCATGTCCGGATTGGCGTAGTTGAGCACCAGCACGTCCGGGTCCTCGCGCTCGACGACCCCGATGGCGATGTCAGTCACCTCGGCGGCGCTCATCTCCGGCCGCAGGTCGTACGTGGGGACGTCGGGACTCTCGACTATCTCGCGGATCTCGCCCTCGAACTCGACCTCGCGCCCGCCGTTGAGGAAGTAGGTGACGTGGGCGTACTTCTCAGTCTCGGCGATGCGGAGTTGGGTGTGGCCCGTCTCCGCGAGCACCGCACCCAGGGTGGCCTCGGGACGGATGGGCTCGAAGGCGACCGGGAGGTCGAACGTCTCGTCGTACTCGGTCATCGTCACGACCCGACAGTCCGGGGGGGACGTGTCGGCTCCCCAGTCCTCGGGCCGGATGTCGGCGAGCATCCGCGTGAGCTGGCGGGCGCGGTCCGACCGGAAGTTGAAGAAGACGACCGCGTCGCCGTCGGCGAGAGGGGGCCGACCGGAAACGAGGGTCGGCTCGACGAACTCGTCGGTGTCGCCGCGGTCGTACGACCCCCGGACGGCCGCGACGGCCGAGTCGGCCTCGTGGTCGGCTTTCCTGTTCACGATGGCGTCGTAGGCCCGACGGGTGCGCTCCCAGTTCTCGTCCCGGTCCATCGCGTAGTAGCGCCCCGAGACGGTCGCGACATGGCCCGTGCCCTGCTCGTCGACGTGCGCCTCCAGGTCCGCCAGGTACTCCTCGCCGCCGGTCGGCGAGGTGTCCCGGCCGTCGGTGAAGGCGTGGGTGACCGCCTCGACGCCCTCGTCGGCGGCCAGTTCGATCAGCGCGTGGAGGTGTACCTGGTAGGCGTGAACGCCGCCGTCCGAGACGAGCCCCAGGAAGTGGACGCGGCCGTCGTTGTCCGCTGCGGACTCGAACGCCGACAGGATGGCCTCGTTCTCGTCGATGGGGCCGTCGTCGGCGATGTCGTCCGGCACCTCGGCGTCTTCGCCGGCGTCGCCGGCCTTCGGGCGCCACCGCTCGATGGCGTCGGTGACGCGGGCGGACTCCTGTTTGACGACGCGGCCGGCGCCGATGTTGAGGTGGCCGACCTCGGAGTTGCCCATCTGTCCCTCGGGCAGGCCCACGCGCCGGCCGGAGGTGACGAGCGTACCGAACGCCCCCGACTCCCGGATGCGGTCGAAGTTCGGCGTCGTCGCGGCGGCCACGGCGTCCCGCGCCTCGGGGTCGGGATTGAGCGCCCAGCCGTCGAGAATGACGAGTGCTGCCTTCATGTCTCTGGGGTCGCGTGGCCCGCCCAAGTCGGTGTCGGTCCGTGCGACCGCCGGGTCGGAGGCAGTCGGTGCGCCGGTCCCGACCGCCGGCGACCGACTCCCCGTTCGTCGCGTGGTCCCACGGACCACACCCCGAAGTTATGTGCGTGGCCGGCGACCTCTCGGGCATGGACGCGCAATTGCTCTCCGACGACCTCGCCGAGCAGATCGTGACGACGGCCAGGACAGCAACCGGCGACAGTCTGCGGTCGGTCACCTACTTCACGCGGTCGGATTTCGAGCAGTTCTATCTGCGCGAGGACCTGGAGCGCGACGCCGACCTCGACACCTTCGTCGGTCACGAGTGGCGGGGCTTCCGGGACACGCGAAACGCCTACCAGACCTCGGAACTCGGCGAGTACCGGTTCACGGTCCGGGCCTTCGAGAACGGCTATCTCCTCCGCGTGACCGGCGAGCGCGCCGGCGTGCTCATCACCACCGACGGCCTCCAGATGCAGTCCTACGAGGAGATCGCCGACGCGATCGACAAGATGCTCGGCGAGGACCCCACGCACAACTGAGCGCCGCTTCGACCGACCTCCGCCTCGTAGACGCCACCTCCCTCGACCATATCCGTGACGCTCGACCCCGTTCACGTCGACGGTATCGCACGCCTCGCCGGCCGCGTCAGCCGCGGCGTCGACGAGGACGACCACCAGGACCTGGCCGAGACCGTCTGGGCGGCGTTTCTGGACCCCCTCTACGACGGCGGCGAGGCCGTCCTCGAACCCATCGACGAGCAGGCCCGGTTCGAAGCCGCCGTCGACGGCCTCGCGCTCCGTGACCCCCCGTTTCCCACCCAGCACGGCCTCGATTCGGGGACGATCAACCCCACGACGTTCAAGAACGGCCTCGTGCTCGACGTCTCCCAGGCCGCGATGGCCGCCGTCCCCTCCGACCTCGAACTGCATCGCGGGCGGACCATCGTGATGACCGTCCACTCCAACGACGACACCTACCTGCTGGGGGAGGACGACTGGACGATGGCCGACAGCGGCTACGTCCGCAAGCGGGCGTTGCACGCCCCCCGCGTCGACCGCTACGAGGAGAGCGTCGTCCACGCGCTCGCTCTCTATCTCGCCGAGAGCGAGCACGCACTCGAGGGGGCCGACATCGTCGACGACCTCCTGATACTGGACGGCCCGCTCTATCCCACGGGGATGCTCAAGTGGACCGAGCGCGACACACGGCTGGCCGACCTCCTCGAGGAGGACGAACAGCCCCGCGACGTCGTCGCCAACTACTTCGAACTCGTCGAGCGCTTCGTCGACCGGGACGTCCCCCTCGTCGGTTTCATCAAAAACAGCGGGTCGTCGGCGATCACCCGCGCCGTCCGGGACCGGACCAACGCCCCCTGGGCCAACGACAACGCCTTTTTCGCCCGCGTCCTCGCCCGCCGCGACGACGAGGGCGACCTCCGCACGGACGCCCTGACGTTCACCAACTGGTTTCGCTCACGGGTGGGGACCGACCGCATCGTCGCCGACGACGCGCTGGGCATCGAGCGCGAACTCGACGCCGAGCAGTACGAAGTCACGTTCTTCGTCGTCCACGACCCGCGCGACGACCTCTGTTACCGCATCGAGGCGCCGTACGCGTTCACCCGCGACGCCGAGACCCGCGAGCGACTCCGGATGCAGGTCCTCCACGAGGTGGCCGCCGAGGGCGGCCCGCCGCTGGCGGTCGCGAAGGCGGACGAGCTCGCCCGCATCGACGCCGGCGCGAACGAGCAACTCCGCCGGCGCATCGAACGCGAACTCGACAGCGAGCGCCACCGCGAGTACGACGACAAGCGCTGGGGCGTCGACGTGGACGAACTGGTGTAGACGACCGGTCGAGCGACCGCAGTCGGGCGGGGCGGTGCCACGCGTCCGGGCACGGTACCCGCCACAGCGACGCGGCTAAGTCCCACCGGACCCAACGCCGAGTGAATGGCCGACCACCAGTTCGAGCGGGTCCTGAAACAGAAACTCCGCGAGGCGGGGCGCCAGGTCGGCGAGGCGAAGCGGGCCTATCGCCGCGCCCGCCGGGCCGCCCGCGCGGAACTGCCTTCCGACGACGCGGGCCGGGCCCGCATCGTCTGCCGACGCTACGCCGAGCGCCGACGCGTCGCGGTCGGCCCCGAGGGCCGACCGGCCTGTTTCGACGCCGAGTCACAGGACTGCCGGGGCTGTGCCGAGGACGTCCGCGCCGGCGACGTCGAGACGTGGTGAGTCGCGGCGGCCGACCACCATCGCCCAGGTACAGGCGTTCCTCGAAGACCACTCGAAAACCTGACCGGGGGAGGCGGACCCGCCGCCGTTTTGTCGCCCGGGGGTGATCACCGGGCATGGACCGACCAGTCGTCGCCGTCGTCCTCGCCGGCGGGACGGGCACGCGCCTCTACCCCGCCAGTCGCAGCGACCGCCCCAAGCAGTTCCTCCCGCTGGCGGGGGACGACTCCCTGCTGGCCGAGACTGTCGCACGCACGGGCTTTGCCGACGAGACGTACGTCCTCACGCGACCGGACCTGCGCGAACAGGTGCGCGACCACGCGCCGGGCGCGGCCGTGCTCGCCGAACCCGAACCCAGAGACACGGGCCCGGCGCTGGTCTACGCCGCCCACCGGGTCCGCGAGCAGGTCGGCGAGTGCGTTCTCGTCTGTCTCCCCAGCGACCATCACGTAGATAGCGCCCCCGGAAGTGAGCCGGGGCCACCCGCGAACGGTGAGTTCGCGGCGACGATGGAACGCGCCGCGCGCGTCGCCGTCGACACCGGCGGCCTGGTCACCGTCGGTGTCGAACCCACCCGCCCGGAGACCGGGTACGGCTACGTCAAACCCGGCGAGGAGACGACGGTCGACGGCGACACCTACTACTCCGTCGAGACGTTCACGGAGAAACCCGACCAGGGGGCGGCGATGCGCTACCGCCACCACGGCTACTACTGGAACGCGGGGATGTTCGCGTGGACGCCGGAGGCGTTCCTCCGGGCGGCCCGCGGCACCGACCTGGCCCCTCTCGTCGACGCCCTCGACGCGGGCGACCCGGACGCGGGATTCGCCGCCGTCGACGCCGTGAGCGTCGATTACGCCGTCATGGAACGCGCCGAGGACGCGTATCTCGTCCCCGCGGACTTCGAGTGGGACGACCTGGGTGCGTGGGACGCCGTCGCCCGCGTCCGCGACGCCGACGAGGACGGCAACGTCGTGCTGGGCGACGCGCTCGCCGTCGACGCCGGGGACAACGTCCTCGCGACGGACGGCCACGTCAGCGTCGTCGGCGTCTCCGACCTCGTGGTCGCGTCCTACGGCGGCCGGACGCTCGTCGTCCCGAAAGCACAGGCCCAGCGCGTCCGCGAGGTCGTCGACGAACTGGACCGCGAGGGGGTGTTCTAGCTTTCAGCAACCGAACCGGCGGGAGCGACGGCCGCTCCGACTGACGGCCGACGTCGAATCGAACGCCACCGGCCGCCGTGGCGCCTGACCGGCCCCGACTGTTCCGGCGCTACCGTCTCCGGGTCGCCCTCAGCTCCGCGTCGACCCGCCGTCGATCGGCAGTGCCGCACCGGTCACGTAGCTCGCCCGCTCGCTGGCGAGGAAGGCGACGACGTCGCCCAGTTCCTGCGGGTCGCCCACCCGCCCCATCGGGATGTCTGCACCCCAGTCAGCGATGCCCTCCTCGTAACTGTCGTAGTCGCCGCGTTCGACGGCCTGTTCGACGAGTTCCTCGATGCGGGCGGTCTCGTGGGCGCCCGGCAGGACGGCGTTGGCGCGCACCTCGGGCGCGAACTCCCGGGCCTGGGTCTTGACCATGCCGATGACCGCGCGACGGACCGCGTTCGAGAGCACGAGGTCGTCGATGACCTCGCGGACTGAACGGGAGGTGATCGCCGTGATCGACCCCGCCCCGGAGTCGCGCAGGTGGGGGTAGGCGAACCGACTCGTCCACACCGCCGACATGACGAGCGTGTCGTAGGCGCCGTACCAGTCCTCGTCGTCCATGTCGAGGAACGCGCCCGAGGGCGGGCCGCCCGCGCTCATCACCACGTGGTCGATGCCGCCGAACTCCTCGGCGACCTGTTCGACGTAGGCCTCCACTTCGGCGCGGTCGGTCAGGTCGACCGACACCGCGAGAACGTCGCCCGGCCCCGTCGATTCGAGCGTCTCGCGGGCGTCGTCGAGCGGGCGCTGGCTGCGCCCACAGACGGCCACGTGCGCGCCCTCGCGGGCGAGCGCCTCGGCGCTCGCGAAGCCGAGACCGCTCGAACTGGCCGTCGTCAGTGCCACGTTGCCGTCGAGTTGCAGGTCCATACGCGGGCAGTCGTCCCCCGGACTCAAAACGGGGCCGGTTCCGGCCAATCGTTCACCGACCCGAAAACCGGTGCCGACCCGCCGGGTCGGAAAGAAAGCGTCGCGACTGTCCACCGGGTGGACCGCGCGTGACGGCCCCTAGCTGCCCCAGAAGTTGTCCCGGCTACCGAGCCGGGGGCGGTCGTCCTCTTTTTCGGCTTCCTCGTCGTCCGCTTCACCCTCGGCGTCGCCCTCCGGGGCGCCCTCGTCGTCTTCGGCTTCCCCGTCAGCCTCCTCGTCGCCGGGTTCCTCGGGGAGGCGTTCGACTTCCTCGGCGCGGGCGTGGTTGGAGTGGACCTTGGTGATCTTCACCCGCGCACGGGCCGGCGGGAGGAGGCCGTCGACCATGACGATGAAGCCGTCCTCGGTGCGGCCGACGCCGGCGCCGCTCTCGTGGATGTCCTCGACGTCGACGACGATCTCCTCGCCGGCCTTCACGGGCTGGCTCTTGAGGTCCTCGATCGGCTGGTTGTAGTGGTTACACCACTCGGCACCCCCGCGGTCGCCGTAGTGCGTACAGCCCATCCCCTCGATGCGTTCGGTGAAACTGGGGCACTCGTCCGCGAGCGGGCAGTCGGGCATGCCGTTCGATACTGCTGGCGCGAAGTAAACGCTTGCGCTCTCCGTTCCGGGGCCGAACCGGTGGCTCGCGGGGCGAACGGCCGGGCCCGGCGGTAACGCTCGCGCCGGGGGGGTTCGGTCGCGAACCCGCCCGGACCGACTGTCTCACGGCTGTCACGTCCGGTAGTTCTCTCGGTCCGGGCGCGACGGGACTGTCCGTCACCCTCGTGGTGCCGGTCGGCTCCCTCGCCGGGGCCGGTATCGATCACTCGAAGCGCACGTCTTCCCCGGCGCCGCCAGCATCCATCGAGAGCGCGTCGTCGGTCTGGACCGCCGCTATCCCGCCCAGGTCACAGACCTCGTCGACTCGCTCGTGAGGGACGCTCACCCGGAGCGTCTCGAACTCGAGTTCATCTTCGACAGTCCCCACCTCGGCGAGGGACTCGGCGACCCCGTCGACGTCGTCCTCGGCCTCGACGACCAGCGTGACGGACTCGCCGGCGACCGGGTGCTCGCGGATCGACCGGACCGCGGGGGAGACGTACATACACGCGCGTGGGCCTCGCTCGACCGAAACGCTGTCGGTCCGACCGCAACTCCTATACTCCCGGCTGTGGTCGCTTCCGTCCATGACTCGGGAGAGGGACGGCGCTGGGCGCGGGAGATACGGGCGGCGGACGGTGCTGGCTACCGTTGCCGGACTCGCCGGCTGTGTCTCGCTCGGGGACGACGGACCGACCGACGGGTCGACGCCGGCAGCGACAGACGGCGCCGGGTCAGCGGGGTCGACCGTGACGCGGACGCGGACGGAGACGCCGACTGCGACCCCCGACCCGACGGACACCGGCGCGCCGGCGCCGACGGATACACCGACGCCGGACGCGCTGGCCGCCGTCACCGGCGACTACCCCGCATACCGACACGCGGCCGGCCGGCGCGCGTACACCCCGGCGACCGCCGGCCCGGCCGCGGTCCCGGAGGCAGCTTACACGCTCGAGTTCCCGGGCGCGGTCTACCAGCCCGTCGTCGACGCCGACCGGCTGTTTCTCGCCGGGCCCGCCGGTGGGCCCGAGCGGCCCACGGTCGCGGCGTTCGACCTCCGGCGTGGGACCCGCCTGTGGAACGCCACGCTCGACGGCGCGGCCGGGGCCGCCCCGACCGTCGTCGGCGACCGCGTGGTCGTCCAGACCGCCGGCGGGGTCCACGCGCTCGCTCGCGACGGGAGTCGCGCGTGGTCCTCGGGGACCGTCGCCGCGCGCGGGTTCGCCCCCGCGGCCGTCGGCGACAGCGTCTACGCGGTCGGCGAGCGCGGTCTGGCCGCACTCGGCGTCGACGGCACGGAGTCGTGGTCGGTCCCGCTTGGCGCCCGGCCGCTCGCGTCGGCCGCCGCCGACGGGACCGCCGTCTACCTCCTCGTCCCGCGGGACATGACGACGATGGGGCTGCTCGCGCTCGACGCCGAGGACGGGACGACGCGGTGGCGACGGGCCGTCGAGGCCCGCAGCGGGTTCCCGCCCGCCCGGGCCGGCGACGCCGTCTACGTCACCAGCGACCGCCGGCAGGGCGGCGTGACCGCGCTGGCCGCCGACAGCGGCGAGCGGTTGTGGCAGGCCGGCGTCCGACTCGACCGCGGGCCCGCCGTGACCGAGAGCCGCATCGTCGTCGCCCGCGGCTCCCGCGTCCTCGCGCTGTCGCGGGCCGACGGCGCGGTCGACTGGGAGACCGACCTGGCCAGCGAAGTCGTCACCGCCCCCGTCGCCGACGGCGTGGCGGCATACGTCGGCCTCCGGAGCGACGAGGGTGGCCGCCTCGCCGCTGTCGACGTCGCCGACGGTGAGATCAGGTACACGCTCGCGCTCGAGTGCCCCGTCGACCGGGTCGTGATACTCGAAGAGGGACTCGCCGTCACGACCCGCGGGGCGTCCGGGCCCGCACGACTGCACGTGTTCGTCCGGTCGTAGCGCCCGGCCCACACCCGACGAACCCCGCTCTCCGTTCCCGAACGACTCGCTGCCCTCGCGACCGTTACGCGACGGGCGTCCGCTCGACGACGGTCCCGTTGTAGGTGGGGTACTGTTCGATTATCTCGCCGCGGTCGAGGTCGCCGTCCCCGACCATCTCCTCGAGGAGCCACCACGCGACCTCGACGTGGTCGGACTTGACGGTGTAGAACTCCCCGGGCACCCCGAGTTCCGCGAAGCGCTCGGGGGGCGCCGTAGTCTTGCCGTAGACGAGCGTGCCGTCGTCGGTGATCTCGTCGAAGGGCCGCCGGACGGTGCGGGCCATCCGCTTGAGCCGACGACGGTGCTGGGCGGCGTCTTTGAACACCGACGTACAGAAGTACACCTTCTCGTGGTCGCCCATCACGTCGAGAATGTCCTCGCGGTCACTCCCCTCCCCCTCGACCGCGCTCATGTGCCCCTCGCGCAACTCGTAGCCCTGTTCCTGCATCCGCCGGTAGTTGCCCTGGCTCATCTCGAACTCGTTGACGTTACAGAAGTCGGCGGCGCCCTCGTCCAGGAACTCGAGGAACTCCGTCTCCGGACGGATTCCGGGGATCTCGAACGCGGGAGTCAGCCCCTCCTCGCGGGCGATATAGAGGATGTCCTCCCACTCGGTGCCGTGGAGGTCGCCCCACTGCTCGTAGGGCGGGTGAAAGCGGACCTCGTCGAGGCCCGCCTCCGAGAGGCGGCGCATGTTCTCGCGCCCGCCGGTGATGCCAGTGTAGAGGTGGGTGTGGAAATCGTCGCCGAACTCCTCTTTGAGAAGGGAGAGATAGCGCGTCGTCCGCCCCATCGCCTCCTGGGGTTCCCCGCCCGTGACCGACGCCCCCAGCGCGTCCATGCGGTGGGCCTCCTCCAGGACGTCCTCGTCGGATCCGACGGGGCGTTCGTTGGCGTAGACCTGGTCGACGTTCTTCCGGTTCTCGCCGAGGGGACAGTAGAAACAGTCGCGCTGGTCGCAGTAGCCGTAGACGAACAGGACGAGCTTGCCGCCTTTGGCACACTGCTCGCAGCCCTCGGAGATCATCGCTCACGTCTATCCGGTCGAGCGTCAAAAGTCGTGCGTTCTGGGGTCGACGCGGGCGTGTCTCCCGCGAGCGCGCTGCCCGGGCGTGTCCGGCGTCGGTCCGGTCGGTCCACGGACTGGTCGTGTGAGCGACCGGTTTCGCACCGTATCGGGCGATATTTACCCCTCGTCGGCCCCCACTCGGACAGTGACAGCACCGACCGGCGACCGTCCAGCGCCGTCGCGAGGGCGATGACAGACGCGCCGCGTCGCGAGCGGCTGCTGTGGACGGTCGCGCTGTTCGTGTTCGTCGGGACCGAAGCTGTCGGTTTCCAGTTGCGCGGCGCACTCCTGCCGAGCATCGAGCGCACGTTCCAGGTCTCGCCGGGACTGCTCGGGCTCGTCGCCACGGCCGGCACGGCGGGCTTCGTCGTCGCCGTGCTGGTCTCGGGGCTGGTCGCCGGGCGGGTCGATATCAGGCGAGCGATGCTGGGGAGCGTGCTCGTCGTCGCCGCCGGCGCGTTCGCGACCGGGCTCGCGCCCACCTTCGGCGTCCTCCTGGCGGCGCTGTTCGTCCGCGGCGTGGCGACCGGCCCGTTCCGCGCGCTCGACCGCGTCGTCCTCGGCCACCTCTTCCCCGAGGGGCGCTCGAAGGTGTTCAACCTCTATGGCTTCGTGTGGGCGGTCGGCGCGACCGCCGGCCCGGTCGTCGTCACGGTCGCGCTCGCGCTCGGCAACTGGCGGTACGCCTACGCCCTGGTCGGCGCCGGATTCCTCTGTAGCGGGGCGCTGCTGGTCAGACTCGAACTCCCGGCGGCGGTGGGCAACGAGCGCAGCGTCTCGGTGGCCGAACTCCGGCGGGTCGTCCGGAAACCCGGCGTGGCCGGCGTCGCCGCCGCCGTCGCGGTCAACGGCGGCGTCGAGGGGTCGCTGTTCACCTGGCTGCCCTACTTCGCCGCCCAGCAGTTCCCCGAGTCGACGGCGAACCTCGTCCTCTCGGCGTTTCTCGTCGCCTTCCTCCCCGGCCGCCTCGTCTACAGCGTCCTCACCGACCGCGCCGCCCGGCCGCTCGGCGTCCTGCTGGTCACGCTCGGCGCCGCCATCCCCGTCATGGCCGTCACCGTCTTTCTCGCCGACGGGCTCGCGCTCTTCGCCGCGGTGTTCGTCCTCGGGTTCCTGCTCTCGGCGACGTTTCCGACGCTCTCGGCCGTCGCGGTCTCGGCGGCCCCCGAGTACACCGGCCCCGTCAACGCCATCATGAACAGCGCGAGCTACGGGGGCATCGCGCTCGTCCCACCGCTCGTCGGCGTCCTCATCCCCCTCGTCGGCGTCACGACCGCGATGGCCGTCCTGCCGGTCCTGATAGGCGTCGTCTTCGCCGTCACGGTCGTCACGTGGCTGCTGACCGGCACGGCGACGGCGGAGACGGCGTCCGCGTGAGGGTCGGTCGCCGGCTCGTCGGTCCCGGTCTGAGAGGGACTACTCGCACAGTGGCGAAGGGCTTACCCGGGGTTCGGTCCTACGTTCGGCCGCATGAGCGACCCAGATATCACGCTGTACCGGTTGCAGGCGTGTCCGTTCTGCGAGCGAGTGGTGCGCGTCCTGGACGAGTACGGCCTGGAGTACCGGTCGCGGTTCGTCGAGCCGATGCACGGCGACCGCGACGTCGTCAAGCGCCTGACCGGCAAGCGTACCGTCCCGGCCATCGTCGACGACTCGACCGGCGTCACGATGTCCGAGAGCGGCAACATCGTCGAGTACCTCGAACGCACGTACGGTCCCGGGAGCGCGGGGGCCGGGGAGGCGGTCTGATGGACCTGCCCTTCGACGTCGTCGACCTCCCGGCGGCCGACGCGCCCGACCTCGGCGAACGGGCCCCCGACTTCGAGCGCCCGCTCGTCGGCCCGGAGTACTGGGAGGACGTCCCCCTCTCCGCGCTCACCGAGAGCGGGCCCGTGTTGCTCGTCTTCCACCCGATGGACGGCGCCTTCCCCGCGACCTACATCTGGAACGAGATCAGCGACCGCGACTGGCTGGACCGGGACGACGTCGAAGTGGTGGGACTGTCCATCTCGACGCCCTACGAGCACAAGGACCTCCTCGAGTCCCGGGACGTCGACGCGCGGCTGTTCTCGGACCCCGCCAACGGCGTCGCCGAGGCGTACGGCATCGTCAACGACCTCGACGGGATGAGCGGCGTCAGCGAACCCCGGCCCGCCGTGTTCCTGCTCGACGGCGAGCGGGTCGTCCGGTACGCCTGGGTCGCCGAGGAGTGGCCAGCCTTCCCCGACTACGACGAAGTCGAGGCCGCGCTGGGCGACCTGTAACCGACGCGGACGCCTCGTACGGATTGCTGTCACTGTGTCCTACGACGACCGCCCGACTGCGGGCGGTCGATGTGGAACTGACTGACAGCAGTCCGTATCAGAGCACGCCGAAGATGAACCCGAGGCCGATGGCGACGAGCACGACGGCAGAGACCGTCGGGAAGTGCTCGGCCAGCCCTTCGACGCGGTCGCCGTACCGCTCGAAGCCGGCGACGAGCACCAGCGTCAGCGCGACGAGGGCGACGAGCACCGCGACGGCGTATGCGAGCATCAGTTCGAGACAGTAGGTCGACCCGAGACAGAGGCCGATGATCTCGAACTCCTCCTCGTGGGCAAACCCCAGCACGAACGCGGCACTGACGATCCCCCACAGTCCACGCTCGTCGACGTCCTCGGTCGAGAGGTGGCCGTGACTGTCGTGGTCCTCGTCGTGACCGTCCTCGTGGTCCGCAACGTGGCTGTGAACACCCTCGTGGTCGTGTGAGTGCTCGTGGTCGTCTTCGTGAGAGTGGCTGTGACCGCCCCCGTGCGAGTGGCCGTGGCGGTACTCGCGGACCCCGAGTGCGATGAGGAGGACGCCGGCGACGTAGCGGACCCAGCCCAGTTCAGTGAGCCCGAGAAAATCCTTCGCGAGGAAGAAGACGGCGACGACGGCGATGGAGCTGACGAGGTGACCCAGTCCCAGGAGGAAACTCGCGGCGAAGCCGTGGAACCAGGTCCGTTTCCGGTCGAGCGCGTAGGTCGCAGCGATCGGCCAGCCGTGACCCGGTTCGGCGCCGTGGACGATACCCAGTGCGACAGCGCCGGCGAACAGCGACAGCGTCCCGTCGAGTCCGATCATTACCTGAAGGGACGGGTACCGGCGGGGAAGGCGTTGTTATGGCCCGTTCGGCGGTATCGTCATACGCCAGCGGTACGTGAGTCCACCGATGCGAACGACCGTCAACATCGCCGACGAGGACCTCGAAGCGTTCGACGCCGTCTGGGAATCGGAGGGATTCGAATCGCGCTCGCGGGCGGTGCGCGAGGCCATCCGCGAGTACGTCGAGGCCCACACGACGCTCGAATCGCTCTCGGGCCAGGTCGTCGCGCTCGTCGCCTTCGACTACGACCACCACGAGGTCATCGAGGAGTTACACACCGTCCAGCACGACTACCAGGACGTCATCGACACGACCAGCCACACCCACCAGGGCGAGTGGTGTCTGGAAGCGGTCTTCTGTCGCGGGGGCGTCGAACGGGTGCGCGAACTCGTCTACGCGCTCCGTGACTTCGACGGCGTCGGGCGCGTTCGGGTCATGTCCCTGCAATCGCGCTGACCCGCGACCTACGACGCGCGACGCCCTCGGCGTCGGCGTCGGAAAGTCACGCTTTTGCCCGCCAACCGGTATCCCCCGGTATGCCCTACGCACTCCGCGAGACGGTGCCCGAACCCGAGCGGTACGTCGAGCTCCGCGAGGCCGGCGATATGAACCCCAAGTCCCTCGACGCGGCCCGCCGCGGCCTCCCCAACACCGTCTACGGTATCACCGTCGTCGAGACGGAAACCGGCGAGACGGTCGGGATGGCCCGCGTCGTCGGCGACGAAGGGATCGTCTACTACATCTGTGATATGGTCGTCCATCCCGACCACCAGGGACAGGGCCTCGGGGATCGGCTGATGGACGCGCTGATGGGGTATATCGAGGAACACGCCCCAGAGACGGCGTACATCAACCTCATCGCCGATATCGACGGGTTCTACGAGCAGTGGGGGTTCGAGGAAACGAGACCCGGCTCGAAGGGAATGTACCTGCCCGAGTAGCCGAACCGCGCTCGTTCGTGTGCTCTGAAAGCCCTCGGCCCGCTCGCGGGTTCTGTGCGGGATATCCTCGCTCACTGCGTTCGCTCGGATAGGGGCCCGCGCAGAACCCGCGACCGACCTCGCCCTTTCGGTCCGCCAGGACCGCACAGCACGGCGCCACACACCTCCCCAACCGACTGCGCTTCTCGCTTCGCTGCGATGCTCGTCCCTCGCGCTTCCGTCTCACGGCCCTCACAGAGTTCGGGCACGCTCGACGGCGCGCGCCACGCCGGAAGTCGACCCGCGGAAACAGTCCACAGCGCGAACGCCGCCGACCACAAACACGTGAATCGTGAACACTCTTTAGGCAGGGGTCGGAACCACCGAGTATGCAAGGCGAGACGGACCCCGACGCGAGGAAACGGGGAATCTATAAGCGCGCGGCGGTCCTCAGCGGGGAACAGACATGAGCGACCGACCGGAGATGTACGAAGGGGTCGATTCGATCTGGATGGACGGCGAGTTCGTCGACTTCGACGACGCCGACGTCCACGTCCTCACGCACGGACTGCACTACGGCACCGGCGTCTTCGAGGGCGTGCGCTGTTACGACACCGTCGACGGCCCCGCCATCTTCCGGTGGGAGGAACACCTCGAGCGCTTCTACAACTCCGCCAAGCCCTACGACATCGAAATCCCTTTCGAACCCGACGAGTTGACCGCGGCCACCGTCGAACTCATCGACCGCGAGGGCCTGGACTCGTGTTACATCCGGCCCATCGCCTTCTACGGCTACGGCCCGCTGGGCCTGAACCCGTCGAACTCGCCGGTCAAGGTGGCCATCGCCGTCTGGCCGTGGGGGGCCTATCTCGGCGAGGACGCCCTCGAAAACGGCGTCGACGTCGCCGTCTCCTCGTGGCGCAAACACGCCTCCAGCCAGATCCCCACGAACGCCAAGACGACCGGCGCCTACGTCAACAGCGTCCTCGCCTCCCTGGAGGCGAAGGGCAACGACTACGTCGAGGCTATCGTCCTCAACAAGGAGGGCAACGTCGCCGAGGGCCCCGGGGAGAACCTCTTTCTCGTCCGGGACGGCGAGATCTACACGCCCGGCCTCGCCGACTCGATCCTCGACGGGATCACCCGCCAGACCCCCATCGAACTCGCCCGCGACCTGGGCTATCCCGT
>JAZKRZ010000049.1:0-18981 GCA_036626395.1 Haloarculaceae archaeon | reverse complement strand
GATTTCAAGCGACTCGCGCTGCCCGATACGGACCTCGCAGTCGAGATAGACGGCCTGGACGTGACTGTTCGGAGTGATACTGTCGGACACAAGTACGTGAACACGCCAGCGAAACGCCCGTTCCCGGTCGAACGAGCCACCGACGGTGGCCTCACGTGTGTCCGACAGTATGAGGACGCCGCCCTGTTCGTCGAACTCGACCCTGGGACGCTCCCGGGGGCGTTCTCGGACGACTACTTCCACCTCGCGCCCGGCGAGGAGCGCACGGTCACGTTCGACTCCCGGGAGGAGCGCCGCGACGCCGTCGTCGAGACGCGCCTGGAGTCCGACCTCTCCGTTTGCCACCTCCGCGAGACGTACTGAGGCGGGGGGCCTCCGACCGCCGTCGTCGTTCCGTTCCGACACGCTAAGGAGGGGCCCGGGTGAATCGTCGCGCATGGCCGACGAGCACGACCACGGCGCGGACCGACCGGAGTACGACCCCACCGACAGGGACCTGCCCGAGCGGGAGCCGCCGCTGCGCAGTACCGCCCCCCAGAGCGACTACACGATGCGCGACGTCGGCGTCGGATTCGCCGTCTTCGCGGTCGGCCTGGTTCTCACGTTCGGTCTCGCGCTCGGACTGGTCTGACCGCGCCGGCGCCGTGAGGTCCGGGTCGCTGCCGACCAGGCGGAACTGGCTACCGGTTGCCAAACGTATAGGTACCTGTGTGGTGAATCGCCATACCGGAGTGACAGGACCCCGTGTGTCACCACGCTGAACCCGCCCGACCGAGCCCGGAAGCGAGGCTGGAATCGCTCACCCCGAGCGCGAAGTTCGTCTACACCGTTCTCGACTACGAGGGGCCCCTGACACAGAAGGCACTGGCGGAGCGAACGCGGCTCTCACAGCGCAGCGTGCGGTCGGCGCTCGCGGACCTGGCGGACGCCGACCTGGTCGAACAGCGGGTCTACCCCGAGGACGCGCGCCAGCGACTCTACGCCGTCAACCACCGGACCGACGACGTCTGATACGGACCGTTGTACCCATTTTCGGCGATGCCGCCGACGGATGGGCGAGTTACGGCCCGATGCGTTCACCGTGGTTCGCGACGGCGGTAACGAAGTACAACGGTCCGTATGACTCGTCGGTGCCCGCGCCCGGAACCCGTTCAGTCCGGAATATCAATTCGCGGAGTCGGTGGACCGCTCATATCGGAGTTTCGCGTCGGAGATTTAGGTAGCGGTTTTCGGACTCGCAGCGCTGGGTTGTCCGGGTGTCGTTCGGCGCGGGAACACCGACACAACACAGGCGTGACCGCCCGTCCCGGGCAGTCGAGACGGCGAGACCCCCTGGCGCGCAGCGAGGGACCGTCGCCGTCGCGGCGTCAGTCCGCCTCCGTCTCGTCTGGACGCTGGAACTCGCCGACGTGGACGTCCCCCTCCTCCGTACGTTCCAGCGAGACGAGCGAATCGGGCGACTCGACGAGGACCGCCTCGCCGCCCGCGTTCGCCTGGTTCGCCCGGATGACGTTCTCGTTGACGACGTTCCCCTTCTGGACCGGTCGTTCCTGGCGCGTGTGGCCGACGACCTGCGGCGGGGACTCGCCCGGCAGGTACCGGAAATCGATCCAGACGATGCCCGCGCCGAAACCCCGCCCGCCCTGCCGCCCCACGCCGAGGACGCGCCGGTACTCCTCGACGAGGCGCCGCTGGGTGTCGGCGTCCTCGTCGGTGCCGATGGCCGCCGCCAGTTCGTCGGCGGCGTCGACGAGCTTCCGGTTGAGGGTGCTCGCCCGGTAGCGACTGGGCTGTCCGGCGTGCGCGTAGGCGAAGTTGTACCCCTCGTAGGCGGCGACGAGGTCGCCTCGCTGGATGGCGGTACAGAGCCGGCGGCGGTCGTCGTCGGTTCGCTGGCCCGCGAACCAGTCGTCCCACTGGACGATGGCCGAAAAGAGGACGCCCCACTCGTGGTTGCCGAGCGTGAGGCGGACCCGACCGGGGGGCGCCTCGTGGCTCAGACGCTCGACCAGCTCGACGACGCCCGCACTGTCGGGCCCGCGGTCGATGAGGTCGCCGTTGAACACCAGGACGTAGTCGTTGCCGGCCCAGTGGAGTCGGCCCCGGTCGTCGGCCTCGACGAGCGGGTCGTACTCGCCGTGGTCGCCGACCGTCCGCAGCGCGCTCCGGGCCGCGTCGAGATAGCCGTGGATGTCGCTGATGCTGACGACGAGCGGGTCGCCGTCGAGGCCACCGACGCCGTCGCGAACGGCCGGCGCCAGCTCCGTCTCCGCGCCGCCCCGGAAGTCGATCATCAGTCCCGTCGGTCCTCCACGATGGGGGACTGTTTGGGTCGCACCTTCAAAACGTTTCGTCAGACGGTGGCGTTCCCAGATCCCCCACTGCAGGGCGGCGAGGCTTTCGAGGCCGGGATCACAAAGCCCATATCGGCGGGCTGGTAGAATGTACGCGATGGAACGATTGCGGTCGTGGGCGAGACGGCTCTACGTCAGGCTACTGGAGTCCGAACTGTCGGGCGTTCCCAGCCACGTCGCCATCATCCAGGACGGCAACCGGCGGTACGCCTCGAAGCGGGGCGACGACCCGACCGACGGCCACCGGGAAGGCGCGGAGACGACCGAGGACGTTCTCGAGTGGTGCGACGAACTCGGCGTCAGGGAACTGACCCTCTACGCGTTCTCGACGGAGAACTTCAACCGGCCCGAGGCGGAGCGCGAACACCTCTACGACCTCATCGAGTCGAAGCTGGCGGAGTTCGCGGACGCCGACCGCGTCCACGAACGGGAGGTGCGTATCCGCGCCATCGGCGAGACACACCGCCTCCCCGACCGGGTCCGGGCGGCCATCGACTACGCCGAGCGCAGGACGGCTGGCTACGACCGCCTCAACCTCAACGTCGCGCTGGCGTACGGGGGGCGCGCCGAGTTGCTCTCGGCGGTCCGGGAGGTCGGCGAGGAGGTCGAAGCCGGCGAGCTAGCTCCCGACGATATCGACGTCGAGACCGTCGAGAAACGCCTCTACGAGGGGCCGGTCCGGGACGTCGACCTCATCATCCGGACGGGCGGCGACGAGCGGACGTCGAACTTCCTGCCGTGGCACGCGAACGGCAACGAGGCCGCCGCCTACTTCTGTACGCCCTACTGGCCGGCGTTTCGCAAGGTGGATTTCCTCCGGTCGATCCGCACCTACGAGAGCCGCGAGGAGTCCTGGCGGCGCACCCGCGCTCGACGCGCCCTCGCGCTGGTCCGCGTGCTCGGGGAGGCCGAGGTGACCGAGGCCCGGAACGTCCTCAGTCGCTTCAGCGACGCCCTCCCCCGCGGGGAACGCGAATCCCTCGAGGAGAGCGAGAGCGAGGCCGAACCGACTGCCGACTGATACTGTCGGGCCATCCTCGTTTGGGCCGCCTTTTACCTGGGAGAAGCCCCGATAGACGAGCATGGCAGACGACGCCGACCCCACGCCGGAGGACCCTGACAGCAGCGTCCCCCCGTTCGGTGCCGGGTCGGAGTCGTTCGGCGACCGGTACGCCGGCCTGACGGACACGTTCATCCACGGCGTGGAACTGGCGGCCGCGACCGTCTTCGCGCTGCTTTTCGCCATCGGCGTCGTGGACCTGGGACTCCAGATCGTCTCCGCCATCGCGAACGGAACGATCACGGACCCGAACGTCGTCATCGGGTTCATCGACACCGGCCTCCTCCTCCTCATCATCGTCGAGGTCTACCAGACGGTCGTCGCCTACACCCAGGAGAGCGACACGCGCCGGATCGTCCGCCTCGTCATCTACACCGGGGTCATCGCGATGGTCAGGAAGGCCATCATCTTCCGTACCGGCGAGTACGCCTCGGAACAGCAGGCGCTGTTGGCCGCGGTTGCTTACACCATCATCATCCTCGGCCTGGTCGCGTTGCTGTTCGTCGAGCGCGTCTACGGCGAACCGTCGACCGCGCAGTGACACCGGGCGGAGCACGCATCGGACCGCAGCGTCTCAGCGTCCGAAGCGACGCTGGCGGTTCTGGTAGTCACGCAGGGCGCGCAGATAGTCCCGTTTCCGGAAGTCACGCCAGTTGACGTCCGTGAAGTACAGTTCCGAGTAGACGGACTGCCAGATCATGAAATCGGAGAGGCGCTCGCCGCCGGTCTTGACGACGAGGTCCGGGTCGACGGGGAAGACGAGTTCCCGCTCGACGACCTCCTCGTCGACGTCCGTCGGGGCGAGTTCGCCGGCCTCGACGGCACGCGCGACCTTCCGGACCGCGGTGGCGAACTCGTGTTTGCCCCCGAGACCGATGCTCACCAGGACGGGTGCGTCGGCCCGCTCGTCGTCGTCGGGGCCCCGAACCGCCACCACCCGGGGCGCGTCGACCGACCGGAGTTCCCGGCGGATCGTCTCGACGACGCCCTCGTCCAGAACGCTCACGTAGACGACGACCCGGTCGGCGCCGTACTCGAAGGCCCACCCGAACCAGTCCTCGAGGGTGCGGTAGGCGTCCTGTTCGAGCAGGTCGCGCTCGGTGAGGATAAGCGCCACCGTCTCCGGCAGCGAGGCGTCGCTGAACCGGACTCGCGCCGCGAGATACCGGTCGTACAGTCCCACACTCTGACTATCCCCGGCCCGGCCCTAAATGTCACGACCCGAACCGGAGCGGGCGAGCGGAGCCTCCCGGGAACCGCGACCGTCGTTTCGAGCGGTCCGAGCGGTGCTCTCCTCTGGGGTTCGGAAACGGTAAGTACCTCTCGGCGGAACCGGTCTCACTGTGACCGCGACAGTCCGGCGTGCGGGTGGGTTCGCAGTCGTCGGACTGCTCTCGCTGTCGGTCCCGTACATAGCCTCGGTGACACGTCCGGCGCTGGCGACGGTGCTCGCCCCCGGGCCGTTCATCGTCGTCGCCGCGCTGGCGCTGTACGTCGTCGACGACGGGCCGGTCTTCGAGCTGTTCGCCCGCCCGGGCGACCGGCGGGACGGGCGCCTGTACGGCCTCGCCGGGTTCGCCCTCGCTGCGGCCGGCCTCGCGCTGCTCGCCGTCCGCTTCGAGATGCCGATGTCGGTGTTCGTCGGCACCGTCCTCCTGCTCTCGTGGGGGAACCTCGGCGGCCACGCCGTCAGGGCGCTGAACGACGAACCGATCCTCGCGACGGCGGGGTTCGTCATCGTGGGGTCGGTCGCCAGCGCACTGGGGCAGTTCGCCCCCTCGCCGTTCGTCCCGACGACCCTCCAGTGGCCGCTGGTGGTCTTTCTGGCGACCAGCGGCGCGCTGCTGGCGGCGCTGTTGCGGGTGGTCCTCTTCGAGCGCGACGACCCGCTCGTGATGGTCTCGGTCGGCCTGTTGCTGTGGCTGTTTTTCGACCTGCAGGTGCCGGTCTCGACGACGGGCATCGCCGTCGCGCTGGCCGTAACCGTCGTCCTCGGCGTCGTCTCCTACGTCCTCGAGACCGCGTCGCTACCCGGCATGCTGACCGGCGTGTTGCTCGGCCTGCTGACCATCGTCCTCGGCGGGCAGGGCTGGTTCGTCATCCTGATGACCTTCTTCGGCGTCGGCGGCCTGTCGGCGAAGTTCCGCTACGAGGAGAAACAACGGCGGGGGATCGCCGAGGAAAACGAGGGCGCCCGCGGCAGCGGAAACGTCCTCGCCAACTCGCTGGCCGGACTGCTCGCGGTGCTGTGTGCGGCCGCCAGCCCGAGTCTGACGGCGCTGCCCCGGGTCCTCTTCCTGTTCGCGTTCGCGGGCTCGATCGCCGCCGCGACGAGCGACACGCTCTCCAGCGAAATCGGCGGCGTCTTCGACGGGCCGCGTCTCGTGACGACCTTCGAGCGCGTCGAACCCGGCACCGACGGCGCCGTCACCTGGCAGGGCGAGGTCGCCGGGCTGGCGGGCGCGGGCCTCATCGCCGCGATCGCCTTCGGGATGTTCGACCTGGTCGACCCCGCCGGCGCCGCCATCATCCTCGGGGCGGGGTTCGCCGGGATGACAGTCGATAGCCTCCTCGGCGCGACGGTCGAGGGCCGGTGGCTCGAAAACGAGGGCGTCAACTTCGCCGCGACGCTGGCGGGGGCGTTCGTCGCCGCCGGCCTGGCCGTCGCGGCCGGGTTCGCCGCCGTATGACGGCTCCCGTCCGCGAGGCGCGCCCGGCGGACCTCCCGCGGTTGCGCGCCATCCAGACGGTCGCGCTCGCGGAACCGTGGCCGGAGCTGCTCTCGGTGGCCGTCGACGGACCGCCGGTCTGTCTCGTCCACGCCGACCCGGACCCCACGGGGTACGTGCTGGCCGTCACCGGCGAGGACGCCGGTTACCTGGCCGAACTCGCCGTCGCCGAGGGGCACCGCGACGAGGGCCAGGGGTCGGCGCTGCTGTCCGCGCTGGTCGAGAGGCTTGGAGCGTCCGGTGTCGAAGTCGTCCGCCTCACCGTCCGCGAGGTAGACGAGCGCGCGCGCTCGTTTTACCTGGCCCGCGGGTTCGAGGAACGCGAGCGACTGCCCGACCAGTACGAGGACTGCGACGGACTCCTCCTGGCACGTGACCTCTGAGACTGTCGGACACAGGCAATGCCACCACTCGGTGACCGCCTGGGGACCGTCGGGACGTCCCGGTCCCGAACGTCGACGAGTCCGATCACGTCCGTCTGTCCGACAGTGTGGGGTGTGAGCCGGGGCCGAGACCGCCTGTCACTGTCGCGTCGGCACCTGCAGGTCTGCGGCCGTGCGAACGCGCACTGCGGTCGGTTGCTTGACGTACTCGCCCTCGCTCGCGGCGACGACCTGCTCGACGCCGCGCTGGGCGGCCACGTCGAGGACGCGCTGAGTGAGTTCACCGTCGAGGACGACGGCGTACGGAGGCGTCTCCGCCCCGTCGAGCGAATCGAAGGCGTCCTCGGCCGGGCCCTCGGCGAGAGTCCCGAGGTCGTCGTCGAGCAGTCTGACCAGCCCGCTATCGTCGCCGACGACAGCCTCGACGTGTCCGGCGAGCGACGCCGGCCGGCCGGCCGGGTCGGCCGATTCACCGGTCCCGTCCGGTTCGTCTCCGCCGGCGTCGTCGCCCTCACCGGAGGTTGCGGGCGTCCCGGACTCGTCCGTCTCCTCGGACCTCTCCGTCGTTTCCTCCCCGGGATCCGCGTCGACCGTCTCCGACACCGGGGTCGTCTCGGTCTCCTCCGACACCGGGGTCGTCTCGGAAGTCCCGGGGGGGATCTGGCCGTCGGCCTCGGGTTTACTCGTCGAGGCACCGTCCCCACCGGTCAGTCCGTGCGACCCGTCCCCGGCGGCCGTCGGCCCTCGGTCCGCCGACGCCGGGTCGGCGGGCGGTTCGGTGGTCGCTGGACCGGCGCAGGCGGTCGGTCGCCCGTCGCCGTCGGTCCCGGCGGCCACCTCCGGGTCGGTCTCGTCGACGGCCTCGAAGGGCACCTTCTGGCGGAGCGCGGTCATGACCTCGCCCCGGGAGAGGTCCTCGACGGAGCGCCCGGGCGGCGCGAGCGCGACGTGGTCGATGTCGCCGACCTGCGCGAGTTCCTTCAGGATGAGGTCGCCGCCGCGGTCCCCGTCGAGGAACGCCGTCACCGTCCGCTCGCGGGTGAGCCGGGCGACTTCCTCGGGGACGTCGGTCCCCTCGACCGCGATGGCGTTTTTCACGCCGTATTTCAGGAGGGTCAGCACGTCCGCACGACCCTCGACGACAATGACGGCGTCGCTCTCGCCGACCCGCGGTCCGGCGGGGAGCCCGTGGAACTCGGTGATGTCCTCGACGCGGACGGCCTCGCGGACCTCCGCGACGATGTCCTCACTCGACAGCGACGCCTCGTCGAACGCCGCGAGCAACTCGGTCGCGCGCTCGACGACCTCCCGGCGCTTTGCCGAGCGGACGTCTTCGAGTTCGGAGACCTCCACGCTCGCCCGACAGGGACCGACCCGCTCGATGGTTTCGAGCGCGGCCGCGAGGATCGCCGTCTCGACGCGGTCGAGACCGCTGGCGATCGTGATCTCGCCGAAGGACTGGCCGCCCTCGGACTCTATCTGGACGTCGATCCGGCCGAGTTTCTGTGACTCCTGGAGGCCCCGCAGGTCCAGTTCGTCGCCGAGCAGTCCCTCGGTCTGTCCGAAGACGGCCCCGACGACGTCACTTCGCTCGACCACCCCGTCCGCAGTGATGTCCGCGTGAATGAGATACTTCGCTGAATCTTGCATTGGTGAACTGCCCCGCGAAGGGCGATGATGGTGAATCCATGAGCGAGTTCATGGACGTCTGAACGTTGTCGCTCCGCCCGGGATATACCTGCCGACCGCCCCACCCTCACGACACACAACGTTGGGGGGACCGACGCGACGCCGGAGGAGCGGAGCACCACCCCCGGCCGCTTGATGGTTTTTTGTCTTCAATATCGGCTACCGTTCAGTATCGTTGGATATAAACCGGCGTATCCACAAACGACGTTAGTATGACGACGAGACTCGAAGCGGTCGGCTGGGGCGTCGTGGCGGTGGTCCTGGTCGCGCTGGCGGTGCCGTGGTTCATGTGGGGGTCGGACGCCGTGGTCGCGGGACTGCCGGTGTGGGTCTGGTGGCACGTCGGCTGGCTCTGTCTGACCTCGGTCGCGTTCCACGTGTTCACCCGGCGGGCGTGGGGCGTCGGCGTCGAGGAGGTGTCCACCCGTGGCTGAAACGACGATGCAGGTCGGTATCCTGCTGGGGTACATGCTGGTCGCGCTCGGGGTCGGGGTCGTCGCCTACCGTCTGACCGACCGGACCGCAGAGGACTACTACCTCGCCTCCCGCACGCTCGGGACGGTCGTCTTGCTCTTTACGACGTTCGCGACGCTGTTGTCGGCGTTTACGTTCTTCGCCGGCCCGAACATCAGTTACGGAGCCGGCCCGGAGTGGATCCTCGTCATGGGGCTGATGGACGGGGTCATCTTCGGCGTGCTCTGGTACGTCGTCGGGTACAAGCAGTGGCTCGTCGGGAAGGCAAACGGCTACGTCACGCTCGGCGAGATGCTCGGCGACCGCTTCGGTTCGCTGGCGTTGCGCGTGCTCGTCGCCGCGGTCAGTATCTTCTGGCTGTTCCCATACGTGATGCTCCAGCAGCAGGGCGCGGGCACCGCCGTCGAGGCGCTGACCGGCGGGGCCGTCCCCTACTGGGTCGGCGCCGGCGGGATCACCCTCTTTATGATCGTCTACGTGGCGCTGTCGGGAATGCGCGGCGTCGCCTGGACCGACACCTTGCAGGGCGCGTTCATGCTCGTGATGGTCTGGGCGGCCTTCGTCTGGGTCGCGAGCGCTGTCGGCGGCGTCGACGCTGCGACGGCGACGCTGGGCGACGTTGACGGGAACGTCCTCGCACTGGGCGGCGGTCTCTACACGCCGGCGTACGTGCTTTCGACGGCCATCTCCATCGCGTTCGGCGTGACGATGTTTCCGCAGGTCAACCAGCGCTTCTTCGTCGCCGACTCGAAGGCCGTCATCAAGCGGACGCTCCCGCTGTGGCCGGTCCTGGTCGTCCTGCTGTTCGTGCCCGCCTTCATGCTGGGCGCGTGGGCGAAAGGGCTCGGGGTTTCGGCGGGCGCCAACGAGAACGTCCTCCCCCTGCTCCTCGCGGAGTACACGCCGGCCTGGTTCGCGGCACTCGTGGTGGCCGGGGCGATGGCCGCGATGATGAGTTCCAGCGACTCGATGCTCCTGTCGGGGTCGTCGTACTTCACGCGCGACGTGTACCGCCCGCTCGTCGAGGAGGCCACCGAACGACGCGAGGCGTTCCTCGGGCGCGTCGGCGTCGCCGTCTTCGCCACGTTGTCGTTCGTCGCGAGCCTCTTTCAGCCCGCGACGCTGCTGGAGATCGGAGACACGGCGTTCGGCGGGTTCGCACAGCTCGCCCTCCCGGTCGCGGTCGCGCTCTACTGGTCGAGGACGACGAGGTGGGGGATGTACGCCGGCATCGGCGGCAGTCAACTGTTCTACCTCGCCAGCGTCTTCCTGCCGTTCGTCCCGGGCAGCTACTTCGGCGGCTGGTCGTCGTCGGTCTTCGGGATGCTCCTCGGGCTGGTGCTCACCGTCGGCGTCTCCGCGATGACGACCCCCGACGCCGCCGAGGACCCGAGCGTCTACGAGGGGCTCAGCGCGGACTGACCGCGTCGACGCGCGGCCGGTCTCCGCGTGGCGGGACACGGCTGCTTTAGACACGACCACCGGGGGACGACGAACCCGCAGACCGGGACGGCTGATCCGACGAGGCGGCCCTGTGCGAGCGTGAGCGACGCGAAACCGCGGCTCGCGGCAGGGAGATATCGGATCCGTTCGCGGCAGGAGGGCCGGAAATCACGGTCGCGGCGGTCCCGGGCACGAACGACGGTGGTCGGACGCCGAGGAGCCAGAACACCAACCCGCTACTCACCGTTCTCCCCGTCCGCCGCCGGAGGCGACATCTGCCCGTACAGCGAGTAGAGGATGACGGCCATGCCGACGGCGACGATCCCGGTCTGGATGGCGCTGGCGGGGAAGATGTCCATGCCGACGACGTCGAAGAGGATCCCCTCGATGACGGCGCCGAAACTGATGAACGTGAACCCAACGGCCACGTACAGCATCGGTTCGCTGCGGTGGACGCGGTAGCCCCGATACGCCTGGTAGGCGATGAGGAAACCGAGCCCCATCGTGACGAGCTTGGCGATGACGAGTTCGATGTGCATGGTTAGGTGTCGCGGATGTCCTCCCAGATGCGCGAGAAGCGCTCGGCGGCGTCCTCGCGGACGTGCATCTCGACGTCGATGCTCCCGTCGTCGATGTCCACGTCGAGGTGGTCGACGTTGGCCTCGTAGACGCTGTGGTGGCTGCCGTCCGGTTCGATCTGCGTCCGTTCGACGAGCAGGTCGACGTCGCTCATCTCCTCGACCCGGCGGTAGATCGTCGAGACGGCGACGTCGCACTCCTCGCTCAGTTGGGCCGCCGAGAGCGGTTCGCGGCTCGTCGCGACCAGTATCTCGCGCACTCGTTGCTCGCCGAGAAGCGCGAGCACCGCTTCTGGGTCGGCGTCGGTGGACACAACTGTGAGTCGCAGTAAACGATAGGCGGGACGGGATACTTAAATGTCGGTCAGGTTTGCACGCGACGCAAAACAGCTTCCGGACGTATGACCGGCCCGTTCGTCTCTTCACCCGTGAGGAATGCACTGATGTCCGAACTGACCCACACTCGACGTCGATTCGTCGCCGGGGCGGCCGGTACCGCCCTCTCGCTCGGATTCGCTGGCTGCAGTGTCGCGAGTTCCGCCGAACAGGAGTCGCCCCACGGTGGCGGCCGATCGGACCAACACGACGAGGGACCCGACCACTCCGGGGCGGAATCGGGCGAAGCGCCCGGTCATTCCGAGCAAGAACACGGCCACGGGTCGGTCCCGTCACCGTCAGACCTCGCCGAGGTGGCGGTGAACACCACGGACGATGGCCAGGCACACTTCGCACCACACGTGACGCGCGTCACCGTCGGGGGGACCGTGCGGTGGGTCCTGGAGAGCGGAACGCACACGGCGACGGCGTACCACCCCGGTAACGACGAGCCCAGACTCGTCCCGAAGGGAACCGATGCCTGGGACAGCGGGACCCTCTCGGAGCAGGGAGAGACGTTCGAACACGCCTTCGAGACTGAAGGCGTGTATCACTACTACTGCGTCCCCCACGAGACCCAGGGGATGATCGCGACCGTCATCGTCGGCGAACCCGACCCCCACGAACAGGTCGCGGTGCAGGACCTGCCCGCCGAGAAGCCCGCGGGGGTCCGCGCCAAACTGAGCGAACTCAACGGAATGGTCCGGTCGGCGCTCGGTGACGACCACGAGAAGACGGAATCGGGCGACCACCACGACGAAACCGAGACGGACCATCACGGCGACTCCGATGACCACCACGGTTCGTAGTTTCGTCGGTCGGGTCTCTCTCGCCGGGACGGTGTGAGAGCTCGGGCGGAGACGGACCCGAGCGGGAACGACCGCGGTGGGCTGGGGGAGTACTTGAAGGGATTAATAACCGCCCCGACGAACAGTAGCGTATGCAGACACACATCGTCCCGGTCGGGTTCGACTACGACCGGCTCATCGCGCCGCTGGTGCGCGAGCAGATGGACGTCGACCGGGTCATCCTTTTGGAGGGGGCAGTCGGCAGCGAGGCCAACGTCGAGTACTCCCGGCGACTGGCCGAGAAGCTCGAACAGGACTACCGCAATCTCCTGGGCGCCGAGACCGAGCGGGTCGTCGTCGAAGACGTCTACGACTACGACGCCGCCTTCGAGCAGGCCTTCGAACTCATCAACGCCGAACTTGATCGCGGGGGTGATCGCACAGGCGAGCGCGCGAGTGGCGACCAGGGAAACGAGGTCTGGGTCAACGTCTCCGCGATGCCCCGCACCGTCTCGTTTGCCTTCGCGACGGCAGCCCACTCCATCATGGTCGAACGCGAGGACGACCGCCGGCGCATCCACACCTACTACACCGTCCCCGAGAAGTACCTCGAAACCGAACTCGCCGAGGAACTCCGCCGGGGGATCGACCTGCTGGCGGACATCCAGGGCGAACTCGACGGCGAGGCCAGCCAGCGCGTCGCCGACCACCTCGACAGCGCGCGCCAGCTCATCTCCGAGTTCGACGAGCGCGGCACCACCATCGGCGCCAAGGAGATCGACGGCAGCCACGTCGTCGAACTCCCGGTCGCCTCCTTCTCGAACGTCAAACCCTTCGAGGAGGTGATCCTCTTCACGCTGGGCGAACACGGCGAGTTCGAGAGCGTGAGCGAGCTGGCCCAGCGGCTGGCCCGCGAACTCGGCGAGGAGTACACCGACTCCTTCCGCTCGAAGGTCATCTACAACGTCGACAGGCTGGGGCCGGGCGGGAAAGGCTACATCGAACAGGAGGAACACGGCAAGTCCTACCGGACCGGGCTCTCCCGGATCGGCGAACTCTGGGTGCGGGCCCACTCCGACAACGGCAGTCGGTCGCTAGAAGACCTCTGACCGGCGATAACCGCCGGGAAACCCGTGTTCCCGTGACTCAAACGGTCGCCTAGGCGTTCGTCCGCTTTATCCTCCTGTCGCTCCAGTTACCGGATATGCGACGGACCGTCCCCGCCGACGGAGCGGTGGCGACCCTCCGCGCGTTCATCCCGGTCGCTCTCGGTATCTGCCTGCTCGTTACGGCGCTGGCCGCCACACCCGCTGGCGGAGCTTCACCCGTCGAAGACGGGACGCGGACGGCCGTGGGGCTCTCGTCGAACCACACCGCGAACGTGACCCTGTACGACGCCGGCGACGCGCGGTTCGACGGCGCCGACGCGGTCCGTGCGGCCATCGAAAACGGAAGCCTCGAGCCGGCGGACAGGCTCGTCGTCAACGAGACGCTGGTGGCGGTCGTCGAATCGCGGCGGCTCGCCGGGGCGATGGCGCGCCACAACGGGTCGGCGACCGAGAAACTCCTCGGAGCGCTCGACGGGAGCGCCGACGTCCGCGTCCTCGAACGGACGCCGTCGCCGCAGGTGACCCGCATGTACGCGACGGTCGGAGCCGAGAACGTGACCGCCTATCGCGACGGGGTGACGACCTACCTGCTCCTCGATACGGGTGCGCTCACGTTCCGGCGAGACGTAAACGAGACCCACGCCTACACTGTCGAATCCTTCTACCGGGAGCGCGTCTCGGCGGTCGTCGGGTTCGGGCTCCCGGCGCCCGGGGACTGGCCGCGGCGCCGGGAACCACCCGGTCCGACCGTGGAGTTGATCAGCGAGCGGTACGTGACCCCGACGACGACGGCGACGGCGACTGACGCCCCCGGCGAAGCGCGAACGCCGACGGCCACCTCCGAGGCGACCAACACCGCGGCACGGACACCGACGGGGACGACACGGGAGTCCACGGAGACGAACGCGGAGGCGCCGCTACCGGCCGCCACCGCGACGCCGACGGGACCCGAGTCGACGACGTTCGAGACCGGTCCCGGCTTTACCGTCGCCGGAACGCTCGTGGCGCTCCTGCTGGCCGCCCTGTTCCGACGACGCCGTCGCTGATACTGTCGGACACACGCACTGCCACCGTTCGATGACTGTCTCGGGGTTTTTCTGACGGTCCATCCCCGAACAGCGGATCGCCCGTTCACGAACGTGTGTCCGACAGTACGAGGATCCGAGTGGAGTGGCCGTCACGATGACGTAAGAGTTATTTTCGAGCCTCGTCCACTCTCGAGTGATGACAGGGCCGTCCGTCGCCGACGCGCGCGCCACGCACAGCGGCCCCGCCGTCCCCATCGGCGTACGTGTAGGGGCGTCCTGAGCCCCACCAACACCATTCTCGACTCGCGTTCGAATCGACCCCCGACCGGCTATCCAGCGACCAGCCACCGACACACTGATGTCCCAGACAGCCACCGTCGACCGACGACACCGACCGTATCGCCCGCCAGCCACCCCGACTCGTCCACGAGGAGGTGACGGGACGTGAGCGCCGACAGCGAGCCCAGTGACTCGCCGTCCAGCGTGGCGGCCGCCGAACAGGAGGAACTCCCGCCCGAATACGACCCCGAGGAAGTCGAGACGAAGTGGCAAAACAGGTGGGTGGAACACGATACGTACGCGTACGACCGCGAGGCGGCCCTCGATGCCGACACGGCCTTCTCCATCGACACGCCGCCGCCCACTGTTTCGGGCGACCTCCACATGGGCCATCTCTACCAGTTCACGCTCCAGGACTTCGTCGCCCGCTACCACCGGATGGCGGACCCTGCGGTCTTCTTTCCGTTCGGCTACGACGACAACGGCATCGCCTCCGAGCGCCTGACCGAGCGCGAGAAGGGCGTCCGCCACGGCGACTTCTCCCGGCGGGAGTTCCAGGAGCTGACCCGCGAGGTCTGCAGCGAGTACGAGGACGCGTTCACCGAGGACGTCCAGTCGCTGGCGGTCTCGGTCGACTGGTCGAACACCTACAAGACTATCGAGTCCCGCGTCCAGCGCGTCTCGCAACTCTCCTTTATCGACCTCTACGAGCAGGGCCGGGAGTACCGCCGCCGCGCCCCGACCATCTGGTGTCCGGACTGCGAGACGGCCATCTCGCAGGTCGAACAGGAGGACGCCCACAGACACACGAAGTTCAACGACATCGCCTTCGAGGTCGTCGAACGCGGGGATTCGGAAAAGGCCCCGGATGACGGCGACCCCGACGCGGCGCCCGACGACCCCGAGGCCGCGGGGCCGGACGACACGCCGACGTTCACCATCTCGACGACCCGCCCAGAACTCCTCCCGGCGTGTGTCTCGGTGTTCGTCCACCCGGACGACGAGGACAACCAGCACCTCGTCGGCGGGACGGCGCGCGTCCCGCTCTTCGGTCAGGAGGTCCCGATCATCGAGGACGACCGCGTCGACCTCGAAACCGGGAGCGGCGTCGTCATGTGCTGTACGTTCGGCGACCAGACCGACATCGAGTGGTACCAGGCCCACGACCTCCCCCTGCGGATCGCCATCGACGAGTCGGGGACGATGACCGACGTCGCCGACGACTACGAGGGGCTCTCGACGAGCGAGGCCCGCGAGGCCATCGTCGGGGACCTGGCGGACGCGGGCTACCTGCTGGAGAGTCGCGACCACGAACACACGGTCCAGGTCCACGAGCGCTGCGAACACGAGGTCGAGTATCTGGTCACCGAGCAGTGGTACGTCGAGATGCTCGACCGGACCGACGAGTACCTCGAAGCGGGCCGGGAGATGGACTGGTACCCCGAGAAGATGTTCACCAGGTACGAACACTGGATCGAGGGGCTGGAGTGGGACTGGTGTATCTCCCGCCAGCGCGACTCGGGGATCCCGTTCCCGGTCTGGTACTGCGCGGACTGCGGCGAGACGGTTCTCGCCGACAAGGAGCAGTTGCCCGTCGAACCCATCGCCGACGACCCGCCGGTCGATTCCTGTCCCGAGTGCGGCCACGACGAGTTCGTCCCCGAGGAGGACGTCTTCGACACGTGGGCGACGTCGTCGCTGACCCCCCTGATAAACGCAGGCTGGGACTGGGACAGCGAGGCCGGGGAGTACGCGATGGAGCGCCCCGAGCTCTACCAGTTCGACCTGCGCCCGCAGGGCCACGACATCATCTCCTTCTGGCTGTTCCACACCGTCGTCAAGTGCTACGAACACACGGGCGAGGTTCCGTTCGACAGCGTCATGATAAACGGGATGGTCCTGGACGAGAACCGGGAGGCGATGTCCAAATCGAAGGGCAACGTGATCCCGCCCGCCGAGGTCACGGCGAACTTCCCGGTCGACGCCGCCCGCTACTGGGCCGCCGGGACGTCCATCGGCGACGATTTCCCCTACCGAGAGGGGGACCTCGAAGCCGGAGAGCGCCTGCTCCAGAAGGTCTGGAACGCCTCGCGACTGATCGACGGGATCACGCCCCCGCCGGCGGACATCGGGGCGCCCGCCGACGAGGAGCTCGCGGCGGTCGACCGGTGGCTGCTGGCGGAACTCGACGACCACGTCGCCTCCCTCACGGAACGCTTCGAGGACTACGAGTTCTCAAAGGCCCGGAACGAACTGCGTGCGTTCTTCTGGAACACGTTCTGTGACGACTACCTCGAAATCGCGAAACAGCGGCTGAGCGACGGGCGCGACCCCTCGGCGGAGTACGCCCTCGTGACCGCCCACCGGACCTTCCTCAAGCTGTTCGCGCCGTTCCTCCCCCACGTCACGGAGGAACTCTGGCAGCGACTCTACGCGGAGGAGGGCGAAGCTGACGGCGGAGAGCGCCTCGATTCGATCCACACCGAGGACTGGCCGGCGATGCGAGGCTACGATGCCGACCTGGCGGCGGGCGAGACGGCGATGGAGGTCATCTCGGCGCTGCGTCGGTACAAGACCGAGCACGGCCTCGCGCTGAACGCCGACCTCGACCGCGTCGAGGTGTACGGGACGGTCACGGGCTTCGAAGACGCCGTCGCGGAGGCGATGCACGTCGACACGCTGGAGACTTTCGAGGAGGAGCCGGACGTCACGACGGCGGTCACCGGCGTCGACCTGGATTACTCGCTCGTCGGACCCGAGTACGGCGGGACGGTCGGCGACATCGAGGCCGCCATCGAGGCCGGCGACTTCGAGGAGGTCGACGGCGAGTTGCACGTCGCCGGCGTCGAACTCGACCCGGAGATGTTCGAGGTCGAGACCGAACGCACCTACTCCGGCGACGGCGAGATGGTCGAGACCGAGAACGTCGTCGTCGTCGTCAACTGAGCGACGGCGTCATCGTGGTCATCGTCGACTGACCGGCGTTGTCCGGTCGGCATCGACGGACTCTGTCCGGCCGTCCGAGGTGCGTCGCACCGCGCTCAGGACCGCTTGACCTTCTCGATACGAGTCGCGAGTGCGAGAAACGTCGCGAGGAAGGTCAGGACGACCGCACAGGCCGCGGCGAGGTCGTGTGCGGGCACGGCGTGGGACAGTCCGTCGGCGGTGAACTCGGCGCGGAGCCAGGTGTGGTGTGGGCCCTCGAGGACCGGCCAGAAGTAGTCGACGACGTCGTTGACTCCGTACCAGGCCAGCGCCAGCGCCACTGACGGGACCGTAAAGGCGGCGTACCGGTGTATCAGGAACGCCTCCAGGGCCATCGCGAGATGGCTCAGGACGAGAAACCAGTAGAGCCAGAGTGCGAGGTTCCCGAGGCCGTTGACGCCCAGCTGGACGTAGGGCGTCCAGAGGCCGAGTTTGATGCAGCCGAAGAAGGCGAGGGCGTGGAGCGGTTCGGCGTCGACGTCGAGCTTCCAGGCGACCAGCGAGAGGCCGATGAACATCGTGGCGACGGGCGAATCGGGGACGAGCGGATACGCGAGGAGGGGTGCGACGCCCAGTTGCCCCTCCACCAGGGGCGGCGCGGCCTCCAGCGGCCGGCCGGCGTAGTACCAGAAACCGAAGGCCGTGCCGACGAGGTTGATTATCGCGACGGGCCAGGCCAGGCGGAGGCCGACGTCCTCGAGCCACGTGGGGAGCGGCGCCACGTACCGGGGCAACCCCTCTGGTTCGGGGAGGTCACCGTCGAAGTACCGGGCGACGGTTCGCTCGACCCGACGCCCTGCCCGGTTGACGACCGACATGGGTGTGGCTGAGGCCCCCGCCCGCAAAACGATAGCGGTCGGGCGCCTCTCGCGGGCGAACGTCCCGGCCCGTCACAGTCGACACCGACGACACGGGCAGGAGGGAACGCGACTCGTTAAGTGACTCCGATGCGAACGACACGGTATGACCGACGCGACAGATATCGAGGACCTGCGCCGGGGTACGGACCTGGTCAAGCGCGGGTTCGCCAAGATGCAGAAGGGCGGCGTCATCATGGACGTCGTCAACCGTGAACAGGCCCGGATCGCCGAGGACGTCGGCGCCGTCGCGGTGATGAACCTCGAGGCCGTCCCCGCGGACATCCGCAAACGCGGTGGCGTCGCGCGGATGGCCGACCCCGGTTCGCTCAAAGAGATCATCGACGAGGTGTCCATCCCCGTGATGGGCAAGGCCCGCATCGGTCACACGAAAGAGGCACAGATCCTCGAAGCCGCCGGCGCGGACATGGTCGACGAGTCCGAAGTGCTCACGCCAGCGGACGACCGCTATCACGTCGACAAGCGCGACTTTACGGCGCCGTTCGTCTGCGGCGCGCGCAACCTCGGCGAAGCGCTGCGCCGCATCGACGAGGGCGCGGCGATGATCCGGACGAAAGGCGAGGCGGGCACCGGCGACGTCAACCAGGCGGTCCACCACCAGCGCAACATCAAGGGCGCGGTCCGCAAGCTGGAGGGCATGACCCACGAGGAGCGCGAGAAGTGGGCCCGCGAACACGAGGCGCCGGCCAGTCTCGTCCACGAGACGGCCGAGATGGGGCGTCTGCCGGTCGTGAACTTCGCCGCGGGCGGTATCGCGACACCCGCCGACGCCGCCCTGATGATGCACCACGGCTGTGACGGCATCTTCGTCGGGTCGGGCATCTTCGGC
>JAZKRZ010000048.1:0-19115 GCA_036626395.1 Haloarculaceae archaeon | reverse complement strand
AGGACCTGAGCCTTCCAAGCTCATGGCCCGGGTTCAAATCCCGGCCGGCGCATCGCGACACGCGAGGCGCGAGACGCTACCGGGGGTTGCGACCGGCACCGGTGGCCGGGCCCGATACCGGCGTCTCCGGGGGCGCTGTGTCGGACTCGGGACCCGAACGGACCGCCGGGGCGACTGGTCGGTGGCTCCGACACATTATTGACAACTCGACGTCCCGGCCCTTGGCCACGCCGTGTTGCGTGCCGACGGAGACGGCGAGCAGGTCACAGCCGGTGCGGTCGACGAACTCCACCGCCTGGTCCGGGTCGGTGTACAGCGCCTCCTCCGAGACGATCTCGTCTCCGGTCCCCTTGATCCGCCCGAGTTCGGCCTCGACGAGGATGTCCGCGCCGGCGCGCTCGACCGTCTCGACGACCTCGCGGCTCCTGGCGACGTTCTCCTCGAAGGGTTCGTGCGAGGCGTCGACCATGATCGACGAGGGGATGTCCAGGTCGACCTGCCGTCGAATGACGTCGAGGTCGGTCTGGTGGTCCATGTTCAGGAACACCCCCACGTCGTACTGGTTCGCGACCCGCTTGACGTAGCCCCCCATCAGTTGCAGGCCCGCCACCGGGTCGCCGTTGCCGGCGAACGTACAGGCCCCGTTGCTCAACTGGACCAGGAGGTCCGAGTCGACCCGGGACGCTCCCTCTATCAGCCCTATCAGAACGTTCGGCTCCGCGACGTTGCTCGCCACGAGGGCGAAGTCCTCTGTCAGCGCGTCGGCGTACACGCGCTCTAGTTTCGCCCCGCCGTAGTATGTCATCGGTACACACACGTGGCGCCTCGAGAATAATTAATCTACGCCCCGCAATCGTGAGTAAACAACTACCGGCCGCGCGCGAGCGGCGGTGAAAGATCTATAGTCCGGGGGGCCCCAGTTGGGGTATGATCGACGAAACGGTCGAAGAGATCGAGGAGATGCAGACCCAGAGCGCCTCGGTCGTCGCGGTCAGGGCGGCGGAGGCACTACGCGAGTTGACCGACCGGGAGTATCCGACGGTCAGCGAGTTCGTCAGAGACGTGGAACGCAACAGTAGCGCGCTCAGGCGCGCGAACACCTCACATGCGCCGCTTTTCACCTCCCAGCGTCGCATCGTGAACGCCGTCACGGAGGCGGACCTCGACACCGTCGAGGCGGCCAGAGCGCGCCTGTCCGAGGCCATCGCCGACGTCGTGTCCGAAGTCGAATCGAGCAAGGCGGCGGCGGGCGAGCGCGCGGCAGACCTCATCGACGACGGCGACGTGGTGTTGACCCACGAGAACTCCTCGACGGTGATGGCGGCGTTCGACGCCGCCCTCGAGGCGGGCGTGCGCTTCGACGTCTACGTGACCGAGGCGCGCCCGCGCCTCCTCGGGCGCAAGACGGCGCGGGAACTGGCCGCTCGCGACGGCGTCGACGCGACGCTCATCGTCGACAGCGCGGCCGGCCACTACCTCCCGGAGTGCGACCGCGTGTTCGTCGGGATGAACTGCCTCATCGACGACACCGTCTACAACCGGATCGGGACCTACGCCATCGCGCTCGCGGCCGACGCCGAGGACGTCCCCCTGACCGTCGTCGCGTCCTCCAGCAAGTTCGTCGGCAACGGCTTCGTCTTCGAGAACAACTATCGGTCGACCGCCGAGGTGATCCGCGAACCCGCCGACGGGTTCGCCGTCGGCAACCCCGCCTACGACGCCACGCCCATCCGACTGGTCGACTCCGTCGTGACCGAGAACGCGGTCATCGACTTCTGAGTGGCCGGTCATCGACCGGTCCGGTTTTTGTTACAGTTTTATTACGTTGCCCCGAGGCAAGTGGGCCATGAACGAAAGGCGACTCGTGGTCGCGCTGTTCGGGGTCGTCGTGGCCGTCGTCGTCGGGCTCGTCGCCGTCCAGTTCGTCGAGGCGCTCACCATCTCCGTGTTCCTCTACTACTCGACGCGCCGGTTCCACAAGGCGTTGCGGCGACTCCGACTGACCGCCCGCATCCGGGCGGCGACCACCATGGCGTCGCTGGTCGTCCCCCTCTTTTTGCTCATCAGCTACACCGTCGTGATACTGGTCATTGAGGCCAGACAACTGATCACCCAGTACCCGGTCACGGACATCGCCGCACGGAACCTCGGGTGGTTCGGCGGTATCGACACGGTCCCCGAGTTCACCGTCACGGGCCTGTACACCGCCTACCGGAACGGGGAACTCGACCCGTTCGTCACCTTTCTCACGGACAACGCGCCCTTCCTCGCGAATCAGGTCTCGAACTTCTTCCTCAACCTCTTCATCGTCACCGTCGTCGTCTACTACCTGCTCGTCGACGGCAACCGCATCCGCGAGTGGCTGTTGCGCTTCGACGACGAGACCATCGTCCGCGAGTATCTCGAAGCTGTCGACCGCGAACTCGAATCCGTCCTCTTCGGGAACATGCTGAACGTGATCGTCACGTCGCTCATCGCCATCGCGGTCTACTCGGGCTACAACTCCTACGTCCCGGTGGGCGCGCAGGTGCCCTACCCCGCACTCGCTGGCGCGCTCACGGGCGTCGCGAGTCTGATCCCGGTGGTGGGGATGAAGATCGTCTACGTCCCGCTCACCGGTGCGGCGGCCGCCTCGGTGGCGATGGGCGGCGACACGTCCCTGCTGGCCTACGTCGGCGGCTTTTTCGTCCTCGTGTTCGTCGTCGTCGACACCGTCCCGGACCTCGTTCTCCGGCCGATCTTCAGCGGCGAGACCACTCACGTCGGCCTGCTGATGCTGGCCTACACGCTGGGTCCGGTCGTCCTGGGCTTCTACGGGTTCTTTTTCGCGCCGATCCTTCTGGTCATCGGGCTCACGTTCGCCAACACCGCGCTCCCGCGACTGCTCGGCGTCGACCCCGACGAGCAGGAGGGGCTCCACCGCGACCAGCTCCGACTGGAAGACTTCTGAAACCGGCGACTTGTCGGTCGACGGCCGCTCGCTCGGGGGGAACTCGACGTACGTCGAACAGTTCCGACAGGACCCGAGGTTTATGCTTCGGCCAGCCGATGTGACTGCATGGACATCAGGAAAGCGACGGCAGCCGACAGCCCGGCGATCCGGGACATCGCACGGCGGTCGCTCCAGGCGTCGTACTCGCTGAGCCCCCAGGCGATCACCACCGCGGTCGAGAAGTGGTACGGCGAGATGGACCTGGAGGAACGACTGGACGAGGAGGGCCACCTCTATCTCGTCGCCGAACGCGACGGCCAGCCCGTGGGCTTCTCGGAGAGTCGCCTCTCCGAGGACGGCGCGGCGACCTTGCTATGGCTCCACGTCGACCCGGCCTACAGGGGCGAGGGCGTCGCCGACGCGCTCCTCTCGGAGACGCACGAGCGCCTGGAAGCGGCGGGGGGCGACCGGCTCTACGGACGCGTCCTGCAGGACAACGCCGACGGCAACGCCTTCTACGAGGCCCAGGGGTTCGAACAGGTCGCCCGCGACGAGGTCGAGATCGGCAACCGCACCTACGTCGAGAACGTCTGGGCGCCATCCGAGAGCACCGGGTTACAGCCGGTCGACGCCGGCGGGCGCACCGTCTACGTCGACCGCGACGAGTACGAGAGCGGGTCCGCGGAGAACTTCCACGTCGTCTACACCGACGAGAGTCGCTCGGACAAGTACGGCTACTACTGCGGGAACTGCGACGAACTCGCCAACGCGATGGACGCGATGGGGCGCGTCGAGTGCAACAGCTGTGGCAACACCCGCAAGCCCACCCGCTGGGACGCCGCCTACCTCTGATTCCGTTCGGGTGATCGACCTCGGCGACTCGCCCCGGCGTTCACGGTGGCTCACACCATCGGGTCGATGCGGTCGACGGGCATCACGGAGTAATCGATAGAGAGCGTGTCCTGGGTGGCGCGGATCTTCCCGACGAACGCCGAGATGTCCTCCAGGTCCCCCTCCAGGATGAACAGTTCGAGACAGTAGTGGTCGCCGATGTGGCTGTGGACGTTCGAGGCGACGAGGGCCTCGTGCTCGTGGCGGAGGTTCATCATCCGCTGTTCGACCGCCGACGAGGAGTAATCGAACAGCACCGTCACGACGCCCATCAGTTCGCGTTCCTCGAGCTTGCGGTCCTCGAACTCGCCCAGCAGGTTCCGCGAGGCCTCCCTGACGACTTCGCTTCGCCCGGTGTAGCCGTGTTCCTCGGCGAAGGCGTCGATCCGCTCCAGCAACTCGTCCGGCATGGAGACGCTGACGACTGTCATATGTTAATCGAGTCGACTCGAATTGTTAAGGCTTGGTATCCGGACGAGCGAACCGCCGTCCGAGGGTCGGACCCGGCCGGACGACCACCGCGCGAGGACGGTGGCTCGCGCTCGGGTGAGCGTCGGGAGACTGAAGGGCGGGCGGGGCGAGGGACACGACGATGGAGACGACCCACCGCGTCGTCGTCGGTGACTCCCGGGACCTCGCGCTTCCCGACGACAGCATCGACCTCGTCGTGACGTCCCCGCCGTATCCGATGATCGAGATGTGGGACGGGGCGTTCGGGTCGATGAATCCCGACGTCGACGAGGCGCTCGTCGCCGGCGACGGCGAGGGCGCCTTCGAGGCGATGCACGCGGTCCTGGACGCCGTGTGGGCCGAACTCGAACGCGTCCTGCGTCCCGGCGGCATCGCCTGCGTCAACGTCGGGGACGCGACGCGGACGGTCGACGGTCGCTTTCGCGTCTACCCCAACCACGCGCGGGTCCTCTCGGCGTTCGAGTCGCTGGGTCTCGACCCCCTCCCGGACGTCCTCTGGCGCAAACCCGCCAACAGCGCCGCGAAATTCATGGGCTCGGGGATGGTCCCGCCCAGCGCGTACGTCACGCTCGAACACGAGTACGTCCTCGTCTTCCGTAACGGCGAGCGCCGCGAGTTCGCCCCCGGCGCCGACCGCCGGTACGAGGCCGCGTACTTCTGGGAGGAGCGCAACCGCTGGTTCTCGGACGTCTGGACGGACGTCCGGGGGGTGGGCCAGGCCCTCGCCTCTGACGACGGCGCCCGCGAGCGTTCGGCGGCGTTCCCCTTCGCCGTTCCCTACCGGCTGGTGAACATGTACTCGGTGTACGGGGATACCGTGCTGGACCCGTTCTGGGGAACCGGGACGACTTCGCTGGCCGCGATGGTCGCCGCCCGGAACTCGGTCGGCGTCGAACGCGACCCGGACCTGGTCGCGGCCTTCGAGGACCGCGTCGGTGGGGTGCCGACGCTCTCCGAGACGGTCGTCCGCGAGCGCCTCGCCGCCCATCGCGCGTTCGTCCGTCGGACGCGCGAGGCGGGTGACTCGCTCGGGTACGAGGCCGAACACTACGACGTCCCCGTCCGGACGAAACAGGAACGGGGGATCCGCCTCTACGCCGTCGACGACCTCGTCGAGACCGCCGAGGGGTACCGCGCCAGCCACCGCCCGGTCGAGACGATGCCCGGGGAGTGAGCGCCGCTCGCGGTCACTCGTTGCGGACGAACGTCACCGGACAGGGCGCTTCGAGCATGACCTCCTGGGCGGTCGACCCGAAGACCGCCTTGCCGGTCGGCGACCGCTTGCGCCCGCCGACGACGACCAGGTCAGCGTCGGCCTCCTCGGCGAGGTCGACGATCTCCCCGCCCACGGCGCCCGAGTCGGCCGTCCGACCGCGGACCGTGTAGTCGACGTCGGCCTCGTCGAGCAGAGCGGTCAGGTCCCGGACCGCCACGGACCGCTTCGCGACGGTGTCCGGCGATACGTCGTCGTCGGGGGCGAACTCCAGTCGCTGTTTGAGGTCGTCGTACCCGTCGCTGGCAAACACGTGGGCCAGCGTCACCTCCGCGCCCGTCGGCGCCGCGACGTCCGCCGTAAACCCGCCTATCTTCTCGATCCGCTCTTCCTCTTCCGAACTCACCGCGAGCAGTACGCGTTCGATGGCCATGGCTAGCCGGACGTCGTCCACCGGGTTCAACTTTCGGCCTCGTGTCACCCCGGGAGAACGTCTCTGGCGGACCCGAACCGCGTCGAGACCCGCGTCGCTCGCCATCCGGGCTCGAACCGCCGGGGATATCTCTCGCTCACACCCGTTCGCGAGGAGATAGTCCCGGGCGAACTGGATGGGTGAGGTCGTGAGTCCAGCGCCCGTCAGCACTGGTCAACGACGGCACGAGGCAAGGTCTCCGGCGGCTGGTCTGTTTCATTCTGTCGGTCCGATCTGTTAACAACTGCGGAGGGGCATCCGTCCCTCACTGCTGAATACGGCGCGCGAGTCTTTCATCAGTTGCTGGTTGATGCATGTCTCAACAGTGTAAATTATTAACACGAAGACGACCACGTCGGCCCACCCGAGTTGAGCGCGCCAGTCGTCGGTCTTGGGGACGAATCCGTCGCCGATCTCCCGGTCGCGTTCGGCCTCGATGTAGTACTTCACCTCGTGGCCCTCGCGGTGGACCTGCCACGCGAGGTCCGCGATCAGTGCCGCGTCCGCCGAGACGAACAGGAACCGCCCGGGGTCCATGGGACGTGTTTCACGCCCCCACCTGATATGGTTTCGTGGCATCGTCGGTCACGTCACACCGCCCGGTCGTCCGGGATCACGTCCCGTCGAGGCTCGCCGTTCGGCGTGGCTATCGGGGGTCCTCCGGTGGACGTGGCTGTCGTGGCGTCGAACGCCCGGAGAGGATTCTTTACCGCCGCGCCCGTACCGGGAGAACGTGACCCGTCTACGTCCGTACGGCGAGCTCGCGCCGGCGACCGTTCGGAGGGAACGCCGGTGACCGGTGGCACCCTCCCGGCGTCGGCCGGCATCGGCCGGATCGGTCTGACAGTCGAGACCATCGACGAGACCGTCGCGTTCTACCGCGACGTCGTCGGTCTGACCGTTCACGCCCGCGACGCGGAGGCGGCGACGCTGGGCACCCCCGACGAGGCACTCCTGGAACTCCGTGCCGAACCCGACTGCCCGCCCCGGCCCGGGACGGCTGCCGGACTCTTCCACACCGCCTTCCGGGTACCCACGCGCGGGGCGCTGGCCGACGCCCTCGACCGCGTCCGCGAGGAGTGGGAACTGAGCGGCGCCTCGGACCACCTCGTCAGCGAGGCGCTCTACCTCCGGGACCCCGAGGGCAACGGCGTCGAGATCTACCGCGACCGCGACCGGAGCGAGTGGCCGACCACCGACGAGGGCCGCGTCGCGATGGTGACCGACCCGCTCGACCTGGCGGCTCTCGCGAGCGAGGCCACGGGGACCGGGACGGTTCCCGTGGGAAGTGACGTCGGCCACGTCCACCTCGAAGTGACGGACCTGCCGACCGCGCGCCGGTTCTACGCCGACGCGCTCGGGATGAACGTCCGCCAGGAGATGTCCGGTGCGCTGTTCCTCGCGGCCGGCGAGTACCACCACCACGTCGGCTGTAACGTCTGGAACGGTCGGTCGACGCCTGCGAAGGGTCGCGGGCTCGACTGGTTCGAGGTCGTGGTCCCGGCTGATGCGGTCGGTGGCGTCCGCGAGCGCGTCGAGACCGCCGGGTTCGAGACGGGGGGCGCGGAGGGGGGCGGTGGTCCCGGCGGGCGCGGGCACGCGGAAGTCGAACCCACAGACCACGACGGGTTCGCTGTCAGCGACGCCGACGGGGTCGAACTCCGGGTCAGGCCCGCACGCGAGGTGTGACCGCCGGCCGACGGGCCCGGATGCATACCCGAGTGGACACACCACAATCGTTTTCGCGGCGGTCTTCGATGTATCGGCCATGACGCGTGAGAACCTCGCGACGGCGCGGGACAGACTCGAAGCGGCGGCAGACGCGACAGACGACGAGGGGGCGGCGGAGCGGCTGCGCGACCTGGCGGGGCAACTCGACACCCTGGCAGAGCGCGAGCGCGGGCCCGACCACGGCCGCCTCGCGCGCATCGAGAACGCATTCGAGGACGTCAGCGAGACGGTCGGCGAGGCGGCCAGCGCGGAGATCGAGGCCGCCCACGAGGCCGTGGTCGCCTTCCGCGAGACGGTCGAGGGCGTCTGACCCGTCGGACCTGGCGTGGTCGACGGGGACGGGGCGGTACCGTTCCGGGGTCGAACGGCCTCTCCGACTCGATGCCGGTCTCGATAGCGCCCGGTGTGTCTCCCGGTGGCAAGGTCACGTACCATAACATAAATACCGGGCTAATCGCAAGGCCGACACGGGTGTCAGAGGCATCCCGGCTCGGACCAGACACCGGCCGGCGCCCGGGGGACTCGCGGGCCGGCGAGGTCCCACCCATTTTAATCTCGGCGGGTCGTAGCCACGACCGATGCTCGACGGCGTCAACGTCGCGCTCGGGGTCACGGGCTCGATCGCGGCAGTCAAGACGGTCGAACTGGCCCACGAGTTGCGCCGCCAGGGTGCCGCGGTGCGCGCGGTCACGACCGACGCCGCGGAGGGGATACTCCATCCCTGGGCGCTGGAGTTCGCGACCGACGAACCGGTCGTCACCGAGATCACCGGCGGGGTCGAACACGTCGCCCTCTGCGGGCGCGAGGGGTGGGCGGACGTCTTCCTCGTCGCGCCGGCGACGGCCAACACCGTCGGCAAGGTGGCCGCCGCTATCGACGACACGCCGGTGACGACCTGCGCGACGACGGCGCTCGGCGCCGACGTGCCGGTCGTCGTCGCGCCCGCGATGCACGAACCGATGTACGACCACCCCGGCGTCCCCGACGTCATCGACCGCCTCGAGTCCTGGGGCGTCTCGTTCGTCGACCCGCGCATCGAGGAGGGCAAGGCGAAGATCGCCACAGAGGACGCCATCGTCACGGAGGCGGCGCGCGCGGCGACTCCCGACGCACTCGCCGGCGAACACGTCGTCGTCACGAGCGGAGCGACGACGGAGTCGATCGACCCGGTCCGGACCCTCTCGAACCGCGCCTCCGGCAAGACCGGCCGGGCGGTCGCCCGCGCCTGTTACGTCCGCGGCGCCGACGTGACGCTCGTTCACGACGGACCCGACGTACCCTACGCGAGTGTCGAGCGCGTCGAGTCGGCCGGAGAGATGCGCGAAGCCGTCCTCGACGCCGTGGCGGACGCCGACGCGTTCGTCTCGGCGGCGGCCATCTCCGATTACACCGTCGAGCGCCGCGCGGAGAAGATCCGCTCGGGCCAGTCGTCGCTGACGCTCGAACTCGAACCCGCGCCGAAGGTGGTCGACGCGGTGCGGGAGGCCCGCCCCGACCTGCCGGTGGTCGGGTTCAAGGCCGAGACCGGTGGCGACGACGACGCGGTCGCCGCGGCGGCCCGCGCGTTGCTGGAGCGGGTCGGGACGGCGTTCGTCGTCGCCAACGACGCGAGCGTGATGGGCGAAGACCGGACGCGCGCGCTGTTCGTCCGGGCCGACGACGCGACCGTCTTCGAGGGGCCAAAGGCGGCCCTGGGCGGTCGAGTCGCGGACGAACTCGCGGACGAACTCTGAGGGCGGGTCCGCGGCGAACCCGGAGTCGTGTCGCCGCCGAACTCCGCGGTCAGGCGGGGTCTTCGTTCTCGTCGCCCCGTGGAAGGACAGCGCCGAGCGCGTCGACGTGTTCGGCGACCCGGACGGCCGCGAGGGCGACCAGGACGGTGTTGCCCCAGAGACCGGGCTGGAAGAGCGGGAAGGCCGGACGGAGTCCCCCGAAGAAGGGAGTCAGGTTCGGGAGCACGTCGACGACGAACTTCAGTCCGTAGGAGTGGAGGGAGACGGAGAGCAACGCGAGGACCGGCACCGCAGGGTAGCCGTCACGTTCGAGTTCCCCGGCGAACAGGACGAGGAAGGCCGGGAGGAGCGCGGTCAGGTAGTACGTGTAGGTGGTCGGGGTCAACAGCGGGAAGGCGGCGACGCCGAGCGCGAAGACGTGCTTGCGGGCGGCGGGGTCGCTGCGAACGGCCAGCGCGACGACCGCCAGGCAGGCCACGAGACGGACAGCGAGCGCCACGGGGAGCCAGGACAGCGGTTTGTAGTACGGCGGGAGCCACAGACCCGGCGGTCGGGCGTCGCTCCCTTTCTGGACTCCCCACCAGAGGACCGCCAGGTAGGTGCTGTGGACGTCGACGCCGAACGCGCGGACCGAGACCCAGAGGGCCCCCAGACCGGTGACGAGTGCGGCCTTCATTCGGCGGGCGTCCCGGAGGAGGTGGGCGCCGACCGGCGCGTAGGCGGGCTTGACGACGCCGACCAGGGCCGTGAGCGCCCCGCTCGCCCACGCGCGCCGGTCGGCGGTGGTGTCCCCGATCATCGCGGCCCCTGCGAGACAGAGCAGACCCGCCTGGAGGGCGGCGGTCTGGCCGAGTTTGACGCCCAGCAACAGCGGGTGAAAGCCCGCCATGAGCCAGAGCAGGCCAGCGCGCTCGTACCACCGGAGGTCGTATCCCAGCGCGCGGACCAGCACCTGTAGGCCGACCCACAGAAGCGCCACCGACGCGACCATCCAGACCATCGCCCCCGCGCGGAAGTCCAGGCTGGTGACGACCGGCCAGAACAAAAAGAGAACGACCGGCGGGTAGAGGTAGGTCCCGTGAAAGCCACCGTCGTCCCGTTCCTGGTAGATCGTCCCGCCCTCCAGCCACCGGTTTACCGCGCCGTGATAGGCGCCGTAATCCCGGAAGGTAAACTCCGAGGCGACCCCGGCGTTGCGCAGCAAGAAGTCGACGAACGGGTAGGCGAGCAGGGTCGCGAGCGTCAGGAGCGTGGCCCAGGCGAAGACGGGCCGCCGCTCGCGCTGAGCCCACAGCCACGTCACCGACGACATATCGGGTAGCTCATTCCCGTCCGGTAAGTGTCTTCCGTGCGGTCAGTCCGCCACGCGGGGCGGCCGTCAGACGGACCGGCGCAACTGCGTCCCGGTGCTCGCCGACCCTGCGTCGGCGACATCCGGAACTGGCTCACACCGGTCCGTATCAGTCGTCGGCCGGGTCGTCGCCACCGTCGGCCGCCGGGGGGTCGCTCCCGTTCTCCCCCGCACCGGGCCAGGTAACGTCCTCCAGGAACGAGATGCCCATCCTCCGCGCGGCGCGCGAGATGACGTGCGCGCCGGTCGGGGCGGTGAAAAACAGGAAGACGATGCCGACCAGCGACGTCAGGCCGTCGCCCCGCGGCCCGAAGTAGACGGTGGCCCCGAGCAGTATCGACGACGCGCCGAGCGTGGCGGCCTTGCTCGTGGCGTGCATCCGGTTGAAAACGTTGGGCAGGCGCAACAGCCCGACGGTCCCTATCAGGAGGAAGAAACTCCCGACGACGACCAGCGCCGCGACGACGATTGCCTGTGGCGTCGATATCATTCTATTATGTCGCCCTCCGTGACGAACCGCGCGACGGCGATGGTACTGATGAACCCGATGATCGCCAGCACCAGGCTCACCGTGACGAACAGCCCCCGGCCGGTCTGGATGGCAAACAGCGCCGCGATGGCGACGACGTTCGTCCCGATGGTGTCGAGTCCGACCACCCTGTCGGGCACCGTCGGCCCGAAGATGACCCGATACCCCGCGAGCAGCGTCACCAGACTCGCCAGGACGAGTCCGCCCAGGACGACGAGTTCGAGGAACGCCGGCGCCTCACTCGCCATCGCTCTCACCTCCGTCGTCGCCGTCGCCCACCCACTCGAAAACGTCACCGTCCACGCCCTCCGGGGGCTTGCCCTCCTCGGCGAGAGCGTCCGGGGCGACCGTGCTCCCCGGTCGGTCCGGCACCGTGGGGACGGGGTCTCCCGGGGAGCGCTCCTCGTCGAAGATCCGGAGCGCGTAGTCCTCCCAGGTGCGGACCGGCTCGACCACGCTCCCGGGGTCGCGCCCGTCGATGGCGTGCACGTACAGCGAGTTGCGTTCCTCGTCGTAGTCCATCGTCAGCGTCCCCGGGGTGAGCGTGATGCTGTTGGCGATGGTCGTGATGGCGAGGTCCGACTCGACGCGCAGGGGTATCTCGATGACTTCGGGGCTGATCGGCATCGAGGGCGCGAGCACGCGGTAGGCGACGTCGATGTTCGCGGTGAGCAGTTCCCAGAGGAACGCCACCAGGTAGACGACCGCGTAGGGGAGCCCGCGCACTCGCGCACCGAGGTCGACCCGCGGGAGGTAGAACCGCCGGAAGACGAACGCGACCGGCAGCCCGACCCCGAGGCCGATGAGGAACTCGCCGACGACCGCCTCGACGCCGAGTTCGACGCCGCGGACGAACAGCCACAGTACGGCGAGTCCGACGCCGACGACGGGCCAGCGTCTCATGGCGGCACCTCCGGGTCGACAGCGGCGACGTATCCGTCCCTGTTTAGCGCCGCCTCGGCGGCCGCCTCGGCGGTCGCGTACACCGGGTCGAAGCCGACGCCGATGGCCACGACCACGAGCGCGAGGACGGCGACCACGCCGACGAGCGCGCCCGGCGAACTCGACCGGTCGACGGCGGGGGAGACCTCGCCCCAGAACCCGCGGCTCCAGGCCCGCGAGAGGTAGGCGATAGTGAGTATCGCACCGCCCAGCGCGCCGGCGAGCGCCAGCGCCGCGCCGGGCACGCCGGCGTTGGCCGCCCGCATCCCGGTGTCGAACACGAGGAGTTTCCCGAAAAAGCCCGACAGCGGCGGGATGCCCACCAGGGCGAGCGAGCCGACGAAAAACGACCCCGAGAGCAGGGGCCGGCGACTCGTCAGCCCGCCGAGCTTGGAGAGCTGGATGGTGCCGACGGACTCGAAGACGGCCCCGCTGACGAGAAAGAGCAACGACTTCGCGACGGCGTGGTTCAGCGCGTAGACGAGCGCGGCGACGATGCCCAGCACCTGCAGGGAGTGGCCGGCAGTCGCGACGACGGCGAGCGGCAGGACGATGAACCCCACCTGGCCGATCGACGAATACGAGAAGACGTCGTCCAGGTCCTCGCGGCTGGCCGCCCCGACCCCGCCGAGGACGATGCTCGCGAGCGCCATCACGAACAGGACGGGGCCGAAGAAAGCGAGGAAGCCACGGCCCGACAGTCCCGGGAGACCGAGCGCCGACTCGAGCGTGCCGGCGCTGAAGACGGTGAAATACAGCCTGATGACCGCGTAGATGCCGACCTTCTTCGTGACGGCAGCGAGAAACGCGGTGATCGGCGCGGGGGCGGCACGGTAGGCCGGGGGGACCCAGAACTGGAAGGGGACGATGCCGGACTTGAGCGCGAAGACGACCAGCAGGATGGCCGCCAGCCCCAGGACCGGGCCGGGGTCGATGCCGTACTCGCCGGCGCTGGCGAGGCGGCGGGCGATGTCGGCCATGTTGAGCGTGCCGGTCGTCGCGTAGAGGCCGCCGATCGCGACGAGCATGAGGGCGCTGCCGACGAGGTTCAGGACGGTGTACTGGAGCGCCGCCGCGGTGTGGCGGCGACCGCTGTAGAAGACGACGAAGACGTAACTGGGCATGAGCATCACCTCGAACCAGACGAAGAGGTTGAAGACGTCGCCGGTGAGGAAGGCGCCGGAGACGCCGGTCAGCATGAAGTGATACAGCGGGTGATAGGAGATCTGCTGGCCCTGCCGGTCGACGTAGGCGACCGAGAAGACGACGACGCAAAGCGACACGAGCGCCGTCAGTCCGAGCATGAAGACGGCGAGCGCGTCGGCGACCAGCGAGATACCGAACGGCGCCCGCCAGGCCGACAGCTGGTAGGTCAAAACGTCGTCGGGCAGGACGGCCGCGGCGAGCGCGAGGACCGCACCGGCGTAGACGAGGTTGCCCAGCACGCTCAGCGCGCGGTTGAGGCGGGGATAGCCCCGCGTGGCGAGCGTGGCGATGGCCGTCACGAGCGCGGCGAGCATCGGCGCGACGACGAGATGCGGGCCCGTCGGGGCCAGAGTGGCGCTCATTCGGCCCGCACCTCCCCGAGGTTGATCGTGCCGTGTTCCTCGTAGACCCGGTAGGTCAACACGAGGGCGAAGGCCGTGGTCCCGAACCCGATGACGATGGCAGTCAACACCAGCGCCTGGACCAGCGGGTCCGTCACGCAGTCGGCGCCTGCGTCAGCCGCGGAGCAGGCGACGGGATGGCCCCCCTCGCCGTGGGCGAGTACCGGCGCGCTCCCGGAGAGCCCGCCCATCGTCACGAGGTAGACGTTGGCCGCCTGGCTGAGTATCGTCACGCCCCAGACGACGCGGACGACGTCCTCGCGGAGGACCAGGTAGGTCCCGAGGGCGAACAGGAGGCCGAGCACGAGCGCGAGGACGACCTGCGTCATTCTCCGCCCACCACCGCGGTGATAGTAAGCAGCGCGCCGACGACGACCGCGTAGACGCCCAGGTCGAACGCGAGCGCCGAGGCGACCTCGAGTTCGTGGTAGACCGGGATACCCGTCACGAACGCGACGCCCTGCGTGAGAAAGGGGAAGCCGAAGGCCATCGCGACGATGCCGCTGCCGGCGGCCAGCGCGAGGCCGGCGGCGAAGACGGCGCCGAACTCCTTGACGATCCCTACCTCCGGTTCGTAGGGGACGGTCACGCCGCGCTCGAACAGTTCGGTCTCCAGGTAGTCCAGCCCGAAGATGACGTAGACGAGCGCGACCGCCACCACCGTCAGGACGCCGGCGATGAAGCCGCCGCCGGGCAGGTTGTGCCCCTGCAGGAGCAGCGCGACGGCGGTCACGACGATCATCGGGACGACCAGCCGTGTGACGGTGCGGGCGATCACCGTCGGTTCGCGGTCCATGCTCATCCCGTCTCACCCCGCCCACGCATGGCGATGAGCGTGATGACCGACAGCGCGGCCATCGCCACCACCGAGATCTCGCCGAGCGTGTCGAACGCCCGGAAGTCGACCAGTATCACGTTGACGACGTTGCCGCCGCCGCCGGCGTCGAAGAAGACGGGACCGTGCTCTTCGGGCACGCCACCGTTGGCGACGAAGTACCGGGCGATGACGTCGTCCGGCGTCGAGGCCGTCGAGAGGAGCACCGTGACCGCGACGGTCACGCCGACGACGCCGGCGACGAGGGTGTCTTTCCCGGCCCGGAGTCGGGAGGGCGACCCGTAAAAGGCCGGGAGTTTGTCGAGGACGAGCAGGAAGATGACGAGCACGAGCGTCTCGACGACGAGTTGCGTGAGCGCGAGGTCGGGCGCGCTCGCGAGGATGTAGAAGATGGCGACCATGAAGCCGACGATAGAGAGGGTCAGGACGCCCGAAATGTGCGATGGGGCGGCGGCGACGGCGACGGCGCCGATTGCCGCCACGAGCAGGACGACGACGAGCGCGGGTTCGAGACCGGCGAGCGCCAGCGACTCGACGCCGGCGCCGGCCGCCAGGTAGCCACCGAGCGTGAGCACGGCGGTCGCCACCGCGAGCGCGCTCGCGTACGTGCGGAGGTCCCCGGTCTGGACGACGTCGACGGCCGACGACGTATCGAGGGCGCCGATACCGCCGTCGTAGTACCAGTTGGGCCGGAGCGGGTCGACGTCCCGGACCGTCCGGACGCCGTCTCTGACCCGGTCGAAGGCGGGATAGGCGGCGGCGCCGACGGCGATGGTTACGGCGCTCATCAGGACGTAGGGCGTGACGTGGTCGGGCAGGTGATAGGAAAAGCTGTGCTCGCCACCGTGGCCGACGGCGGCGCTGTCGGCGACGCTGCCGACGAACGACTCGACGGGCGTGAGGTGAACACCGAACGTGCCGGTGACGCCGCCCAGTCCCACCAGCAGTGCGAGGCCGCCGAGCACGACAGCGGGGGCGGTCATCGCCAGCGGCGGCCTGTGGACTTCGCCGAGTTCGGCGGGTCTCTCGCCGAAAAACAGCATCAGGAACCTGATGGAGTACAGGAACGTGAAGATACTGCCGAACACGGCGACGGCGGGAACGAGCCACCACAGTACCGACCCGGCGGCGGCCTGGTCTCTGGCCAGGTACCAGGTCCCCTCGAAGAGCAACTCCTTGGAGTAGAAGCCGTTGAACGGCGGGACGCCCGCCATCCCGAGCGCGGCGACGGCGGTCACACCTGCCGTGACGGGCAGGTCGTCCCTCAGGCCGCCCAGTTCCGAGATGGCCCGCGTGCCGGCCTCGTGGGCGACGATACCGGCCACGAGAAAGAGCGCGGCCTTGAACAGCGCGTGGTTGAGGATGTGGAAGGCGCCGGTCTCGGCGCCGACGTACTCGGCGACGCCGAACCCGGCGATTATCAGCCCGAGGTGCGAGGCCGTCGAGTACGCGAGCAGTTCCTTGATGTCCGCGGCGCCGACGGCGAGTATCGCCGCGACGGTCATCGTGACCAGCCCCAGGACGGTAAAGAGAACGACCCACTCGGGGTCGGAAAACAGGAGCGGGCGAAAGCGACCGACGAGGTAGACGCCCGCCTTGACCATGGTCGCGGAGTGGAGGAACGCGGAGACGGGGGTGGGCGCCTCCATCGCGTTGGGCAGCCAGATGTGGAAGGGCACCTGTGCGGACTTCGTGGCGGCGCCCAGTCCCACGAGCGCGAGGACGGGCACGAGCAGCCCCTCGTCCCGGAGGGTCGCGACCATCGCGTCGGCGTTTTCGATCATCGAGCCCTCGCCCGCGAGGCGGAAGGTCGCCTCGCCCAGGGCCGCCCCCGACACGTCGTGGAGGAGGAGGAAGCCGACGAGCATGAACAGGCCGCCGGCGACGGTGATGAGCATCGACTTGCGCGCGGCGTAGCGCGAGGAGTCGGCGTCCTGATAGTGGCCGATGAGCAGGAACGAGGAGACGCTGGTGAGTTCCCAGAAGACGAAAAGCGCGATCAGGTCGGCGGCGAGCGCGACGCCGAGCATCGAGCCCATGAAGGCCAACAGCGTGGCGTAGTACTTCCGCTGGCCCGGTTCGCCGTGCATGTACCCGCCCGAGTAGGTGAACACGAGGACGCCGACGCCGCTGGCGAGCGTCGCGATTAGCAGCGCGAGGCCGTCGACGTAGAACGCCAGCGAGACGCCGTACTCCGGGATCCACGGGACGACGACGCTCCCGTGGGCACCCGAGACGAGGAGGTTCCCGACCAGCGCCAGGCAGGCAGCGGCGACGGCCGCCGCGTAGTAGGCGGTCCGCTCGCCGAGAGCGCGGTAGACCAGCGGGGTCAGCGCCGCGCCGAGGAACGGGAGGACGACGACGGCGAGGACGACGACTCTGTCCGGTTGCACACCCGTGTGTGACGCCAGACGCGACTTAATGCTTCCCAACTCCGGGCGCGGCCGACCGCGCCACGTCGTGACGGTTCCGGCCGAATACCCCTCGCTCTCCCTTTGCTCCCGGGTACCTTCAGCCAGTAGATATCGAGTTTGATACCGGACAAGTATCGCTCGAATTTACGAATTTGATAATACGGGGGTGAAGATTAAATACCGGCATTGGATTGTTCGAACCACCCACGGACCGGGGCCGCCGAGACGGATCGTCTCACAGGCGTGAGCTGGGGTCGGCCCGGGATACGTGCGTGATACAACCATGAAAATCAGCGAACTATTCACGGACGACGACGCGGTGTCGCCGGTCATCGGGGTCATCCTGATGGTCGCGATCACGGTCATCCTGGCCGCGGTCATCGCGACGTTCGTCCTCGGACTCGGTGACCAGGTGTCGAACACGGCGCCCCAGGCGTCGTTCGGATTCGACTGGGACGGAGAGGGTGGCAGTGGCGAGGATGCCGACCTGGCTATCTCCCATGAGGGGGGTGACTCGATCCAGGCGAACCGGCTCTACATCCGCGGTGACCCCGGAGCTTCGAGTCTGGAAACCACCACACTGGGAGATACCTGGGGTAATTACAACGCAAGTGGCGTCACCGGCACGAGCCAGGTTTCAGCGGGGAACAGAGCCAGCGTTGAGGTCGGACCGACGGCCGTGGTCGACGTCGTCTGGCAGTCCGGTGACGACTCCGCGACGCTCAGCAGCTGGGAAGGTCCCGACGCATAACTCATGTTCGGGCGCGCACGTTCGCTGACGGCGCGGCATGCGCGCGCGTCCGCACCGTCAGACGTCTCCGAAAGTATATTGATCGGGGGGTGCCCACTCTCCGGTATCTCGCAACGACGGGTCGGACTACGATGAGCAACCAGACGTCCCGCCTGACAGCCGGTCGCGACCGACCGCTCTCGAAGGGGGAGATCTTCGACGTCCTGCATAACCAGCGGCGCCGCTACGTGCTCCAGTACCTCGAAAAGTTCGAGGAACCCGTCGCGCTGTCGGACCTCGCCCTGCAGGTCGCCGCCTGGGAGTACCGGACGCCCGTCGAGGAAGTCTCCGACGACCAGAAAAAGCGGGTGTACACGACCCTCCAGCAGACCCACCTCGAGAAGATGGAGGACGCGGGGATCGTCGAGTACGACCCAGAGCAGAACCTCATCAGGCGCACTCCCCGCACCGATGAGCTCACGGTCTACCTGGAGATCGTCCCGGAAACGGAGTTCCCGTGGCGCGAGTACTACCTCTCGCTGGGCGCCATCAGCTGTGCTATCGTCGCGGCGCTGTGGACGGGCCTGTTCCCGCTCACGCTGCTCGACCCGCTGGAGTGGGTTACCGTCATCGCGGTCACGTTCACCGCCTCGGCGGCCTACCACACCTATCAGGGGGCAGATATGACCGTGAGCGAGGACGAATTTCCGTCCGAAGAATTCGAACAGTAACACTTCCGATATTTTTCACGACTGATAATCAGATACGCTCGGATAGGCGGTTACGGTCACCGGTCGTAATTGCTGGAGAGGACCCGATTTTCTGCGAACCTTCTGGGTGAGTGAATCGACAGACGAGACGATCCATATCGAAAATAACTTTCGGAACGGCTTTGGAAACGACGCTCGCCACGCCGGCGACCGAAGCCGGTGTTTTCGCGCTCGTTAAACACCCGGCCATTTATAAATACGTGAACGGTTCGGGCGCGACGCGAGAAGCGTTTTCACGCAGATTAACCGGTGTATCGCCGTGAGACGACGGTTTCACCTCCGAACTGTCGCCGCGAAAGTGCGGCTTGAATCCGACTCGTCACTGAAAACGACCCGGGCCTTTACAAGGGAATTTCCAGTTAGTTGGGAGTAGCACCCGGCACCGGGGTGCAATCAAACCATGGACGTCAAGAAACTATTCACGGACGACGACGCGGTATCGCCGGTCATCGGGGTCATCCTGATGGTCGCGATCACGGTCATCCTGGCCGCGG
>JAZKRZ010000047.1:0-19353 GCA_036626395.1 Haloarculaceae archaeon | reverse complement strand
ATACGTCGGCGGCATCGCCGAAAATGGGTACAACGGTCCGTATCAGGCGTTCCCGGACATCGCGTCGAAGATGAGCTCTCTGAACTCCGCGCGGTCGACGCCGTCGCCGGGACCGATCCCCTCCATGTGGTCGAGCGAGAGCTGGCCGCCGCCCATCCGGGCGTGGCCGCCGGCGTTGGCCATCGGGATGTCGTCGACGACGGCCTCCAGGGTCTTGCCCATGTGGACGCGGTCGTCGCGCGAGCGCCCGGAGAGGCGGAGCGTGTCGTCCTTGCAGCCGACGACGACGACGGCGGTCACCCCCTCCAGTCGGATGAGTTCGTCGGCGGCCTGCGGGATGGCGTCGGTGTTCGAGACGGTGCCGACGTCGCTGACCGCGTACGGGTTGCGGACGTCGCGTTCGACGATCGCTCGCGCTTTGACGTCGAGCACTTCGGCATCGGCCTGCGGGTTGGCGATGCGTTCGAGGCGGTCCTCGTCGACGCCGGGGTAGAGGTAGGCGCTGGCCGCGAACTCGGCTTCCGAACACCCCCTGGTGAGCGTATTGGTGTCCGAGTGGATCCCGTAGACGAGCCCGGTCGCCACCGTCGAGGAGAGCTGGTCGTCTTCGAGTTCGCCCACGTCGGCATCGGGCGAGACCGGCGCCCAGCCCAGTTCCTCGAAGTACTCCGCGAGAATGCTCGCACAGGAGCCGTAGGCCGACCGGACGTCGGTAAAGCCCGTCCCCGTCCCGTCTCCGGGGTGGTGGTCGACGACCGCCAGCGGGTCGACGGTCGTCGACCCGCTGAACCCGCGGGGCCTGTTGTGGTCGACCAGGACGACGGCATCGGACGCGAGGTCGCCCGCGTTCTCGATCCGCTCGAAATCCAGGTCGAGCACCGTCTCGAAGGCGCGGTTCTCCTGGTGGCGGATCTCGCCGGCGTACTGGATAGTCGACTCGACGCCCACCGAGTCGGCGAGTTCGGCCACCCCCAGCGCGCTCGCCATCGCGTCCGGGTCCGGGTTGGGATGCATCAGTACCGCCACTTCCCTCTCGCCGGCCAGTGTGTCAACCAGCCGGTCGCTCTTGGTCCGTCGCAGGCGCCGTATCCCCCACGCCAGTGCGACCAGTCCGACGACGAGTGCGACGGCGACGAGAGCCGCAAGCAGGGGCTCCTCGCGGACGACGCTCGCCACGGCGTCGGCCCGTGACGCCGCGTCGACCTGGGTCAGGACGCCGCTGCCCCCCGCGACCCGTGTACGCATTGGGATACCCTGACACGTCCGACCGTGAAGTACTTTCCCACTGGATACGACCCGTCGTCACGCGTTTCTGCGACGTTTACGCCCGTTTCAACCCCTCTCGAAACGTTTCGAGGCGTGAACCTGTTGAGTGGTGCGCCCGGTCACTCGCGGTCGGCCTCGACCGCCGCGCGGTACCCCTCGCGGTAGGTCGGATACGCGAAGTCGTAGCCCAGTTCCCGGAGCCTGTCGTTGGCGACGCGCTTGCTCGTCCGCAGTCGCCGTTCGGCCGGCGCTGAGAGGTCTCCCTCGGCCAGTCGTTCCGCTATCGTCCGCTTTCGGGGCGGGTCGCGACCGCACTGCTCCGCCAGCCAGTCGGCGAACGCCCACTTCGAGACCGGTTCGTCGTCGATGACGTTGACCACCTCGTCGCGGCCCACTCCGCGTTCCAGCAGGTACCGGACCGCTCCGGCGGCGTCGTCCCGGTGGACCATGTTCAGGTACCCTTCCGTCACCGGTCCCTCGACGTAGCGGTCCAGCCGGTAGCGGCCGGGTCCGTAGAGGCCGGCGAAGCGAGTGACCGTTCCCGCACAGTCGCCGGTCGGCCGCCCCAGCGCGGTCCGCTCGGCCTCGGCCAGCACCTCGGTCTTGTCGGTCGTCGGCTCGACCGGCGTCGTCTCGTCGACCCAGTCGCCGCCGTGGTCACCGTAGACGCCCGTACTCGACGTGTAAACGACACGGTCTGGTGGGTCGGCGCGCCCGCAGAACTGGTCGACGGCCGTCCGGAGCCCCTCGACGTACACCTCGCGAGCCGCGTCGGCGCCGCGACCGCCGCTGCTGGCCGCGAACACCACTGCGTCGGCGTCCGGGACTGCCCCGAGCGCGTCGGCGTCGGTCACGTCCGCCTGGACGGCTCGCGCGCCGGTCGCCTCCACGCGTTCGATCCCCGCCGGCGAGCGCCGGACGCCGGTCACGTCGTGGTCGTCGCGGAGCTGACGACAGAGTTCGAGCCCGACGTAGCCACACCCCAGGACCGCGACGCGCATCACTGACGCTCCAGGAACGCGTGGACGTGGGCGTACTCGGCGAGCGTCACCGGGTGGCGACCCTCGACTTTCTGCTGGAGTTCCTTCGGGTCGAGCTCGACGTCGACGCCGGCCGCCAGCGCGTCCACGTCGACGACGGCCGTCGTCATCCCCATCAGGAGGATATCCCGTGCCTCGGCCGCGATGCTCTCACCGGGCGGCATCTCGGGGTCCGCCGCGAGGACCGCCGCGGCGGCTTCCAGGGTCAGTTCGGGCGACTCGCCGTCTGCGAGTGCAGCGACGACGTTCTCGTCGACGCCGGACCGCCTCGCGACCGTCTCTGCGCCGACGGTCGAGACCGTCTCGCGCAGACGGTCCAGATACGCCTCGCGTAGCTCCGCCGGCGTCAGGTCGCCCGCCGACTCGAACTCGCCTCTGAGCATGTCCGCCCGTTCGAATCGCGAGTACAAGTGCCTGTCACTCTCGGACCGCGTTTTGCGGTCAGTCGGTCCCGTTGGCTGCCCGCCGTTCGTTCAGGTCCGCCAGCGTCTCGTTCGTGACGAGCGTGTAGCCCCCTCGCGTGCGAACGACCGTTGCGTTGCCGCTGGCCAGTTCGAGGAAGTCGCCGGACGTGAGATCCGGCTGGATTCGCAGGTCTGTCGCCCCGTCGTGGCGTCGCTGTTGGAAGACTCGTTTCCAGCCGGGCGACCGTTCCTGCAGGTTGCCGTCGACGTCGCCCACGCCCGTCCCGCCCGCCGGAACGACCACGGCGACGACCGACTGGACGTCGAATCCGACCCGGTCGCTCCGTCCGAGTAACTCCCCGGTGCCGTCACCGTCGACGTCCAGCGTGACGTTTTCGCCGTCGCGGACGTACGCGAGCGAGGCGTCGCCCGGCGTCGGCGTCCGCCGCGGCGTCTCGACGGCGAAGCGCTCGTACTCGCCTCTGACGTTGACGACCCAGACGTTTGCCGTCACGACCCAGTGGCCGGGCACCGGCATGACCGGCAACCCGGCCGGCATCGAACTGATCGAGGTGTTGAACCGCTGTTCGACCTGTTCGGTGAGTTTCCGTCGGGTGTAGTTGCCGACGGCGCCTTTGACCCGCTCGGTCGCCTCAGTAACTACCGGACCGCTGATAGTCCCGCCAGCCGTATCCAGCGTCGTCGTTACCCGCTGTCGCAGGCGGACTCGCAGGATGTCCCGGTCTATCTCGCCGAACGTAGTCCCCTCGTGAGCGACCGCCTCGGCGACGACCGCGTCGACGACCGTGCGGTTCGCGACGGCCAGTGCCCTGGCGGGCGGGTCCCTCCAGCGTGCGAACGCACGGTCGACTATTTCGCGGCGCTGTTCCTCCGACTCGCCGACACCCTGTCTGGCCAGCGTGGTCCGGATCCGGACTCGCACGGCTCCGAGGGTCGAATTGACCCGTCCCGTCAGGTCCGCCCTCGCGACCTCGACGGATTCGTTTTCGGTCGCTGTCGCGGCCGAGTCGGCCGCCCGGGCCGCCGTGGCGCCCGTCCGCAACGTCGTCCGTGGCGCGCCCGTCAACCGCCCGGCCACCCAGTCGATCGTCCCGTCAGTCGCGTCGCCGTAGGGGATCGTGAACACGTTGACGTTCTCGGCTTTCAGCGGGTAGACCGTCTCGTTGCCCTCGATGGCGTCAACCTGTGTGTGGTTCACGCCCGACATCGTCAGGTACGGCGGTGCGCCGTCGACGCGATACCGGAGTTCGTCGTCCTGCCGACCACCGTCGACGCGTCTGGCGCCGGTGCTGTTCCTGAGTTTCCCCAGCGACACGCCCCCCGTCTCCGAGAGGTGGGTCGCGAAGCCGCTCTCCTGGTCGCTGTGACGACCGGCCCGTCGTTCCAGTCTCGCGAGCACTCGCTCGACGTACATCGCGCGGAGTTCGTACTTCGCTTTCGCGGCGACGCTCTCGTAGCGCGTCGGCGCATCGACGAGTTCCTCCGCTCTCGACCGGACCTCTGCGGCCAGCAACGCCGCGGGATTGGTCTCGTAGGTGCCGACCGCCCCGCGCTCGACGGTCACCGCGATGGCGCGTATCTCGCGCCGCAGGTCCATCAGGTCGAGATACAGCCTCTCCGTGAGGTTTGTCGGCATCTCGCCGTCGACCCGTTCCGGCCCCGTGACGAGGTGGCCGCGTGTGGCCGCTCTCACCATGGCACGGCGCCCACCCCGGTCGTCGACGACAGTCTCGTTGACCCGCTCGCTGACGTTCGCGAGGTTCCGTCCCGCGCCGGGATAGGGTTCGTGGACGTGTTCGACGCGGTTGTCGGGTGCGTATCTGGTGGGCGCGTGCCGACCGACGACGGCGACGCGAACCAGCCGCGTCCCGGTCAGGTTGTTGTACGTCCGCCGCACCAGCGTGTGGTTTTCCTCGTCCTCCCAGGTGGCGCGGTGGCTGTACCTGACCGTGACCCGCCGCTGGTACTCGAAGAGAGTGTGGTAGTTTTCCGGAACCGACACGTCGGGTGCGCCCGCCGCCGGTTGGACATCGACGACGCTCGCAGTGGTGGCGGAATCTTCGAGTTCCCAGTCGCCCGGTCCCTCGGGCCGGGGCGGTCGAGCGGGATCCGTCTCACCGGTCGATTCCGTCGCCGCAAGCGTCCGGACGCGTGCCCCGTACACCCGCTGGGTCGTGTCTTTCAGGACGTTCACTGAACGCGGTTTCTGTCCCGACCCCACGTCCCCGGCCAACAGCAACTCGCCCGTTTCGACGGGGGCGCCGGTCTGGTTCGGGCGACGGGTGAACGGAACGAACGCCGCCGCGGCCGTCTCGCCGACGCTGACGTCGACCGTCTCGTTCGGTGCGGGAGCGTCGACCCCGCTCCCGAGGTTCGCGATCCCCTGTCGTTCGGTAACGGTCGTCGCGGATCTCAGTCGCTCGTCGAGGAGAGTGGCTGTCGGCCCGAGTCGGTCGGGCGTCTGACCGAGTGCGGTGTGCAGCGCCGCCTCTCCCACCGCGACCTGGTGTGCCCGGCGACCGTCGGCGTCGCTCCGGCCGAACACCGAACGCTGGACGCCCAGCACGGCGCCGTTCGTCAGCAACCCAACGTGCCGGTTCGAGACGACGTTCTCTATCGGTGCGCCGCCGTACTGGGCGTACCCCCGCGCCCACGCCACTGCGTAGAGCCTCGCGGTCAGTTTCTGCGTGAGTCCCGGTTCCCGTAGTCCAGCGTCGAGTCGCTCCTGGAACTCGGTGACCCGTTCGTGGACCGCCAGGACTGGCGAGTCGATGACGACAGTGATAGTGAGGTCTCGACGGCCGACGACACCGCCGTCGCGTTTCGCGGTCTCCGTGACGTTCCGGACCGTGACGCGCATTCGTTGCCCGCCGTCAAGGGGTGTGACCTGTACCCGTTGTATCGCCCGCTCGTACGCCGATTCCGTCGTCGGTTGCGCGAGGAAGACCCGCCCGGTGACCCCCCGGTGAGTGCGGTGGATCGCGTCGAATCGCGTGCGCGCTGCCAGATAGGTTCGGAGCCTGAGCGCCCGCTCGAAGGAACTCCCGCTCCCGCTCCCGTTCGCGATAGCCCGGCCGACGGGGGTATCGGCGGGAGTACCGACCGGTTCGCTGGCGGCCGCGACTGCCGCCGTCGACGCGGCCTGTCTGACCGCCGCTCGCGTGTCGGCCGCCGTGCGCTCCATCGCCAGGTCGACCGCCGGTTCCGGCGGTCCAGGGTCGGGGTCGACCCCCGCCGCGAACAGGGCGCTACTCACGAGCAGGAGAACGCCCACAAGCGCGAAAGGGACCCGTCCCCGGTCTCCCAGCGCGACGTGTCGACTCACGGCGACCACGCCCTGACGACGACCCGGACCCGGTGGACCGCGACTGCGCGAGCAGCGGCTTGGGGGGTTTCGAACGCCTCGGCGAGGTCCCTCGCGAGTCGCTTTTCGAGCGTCTCGGCCAGCAGTCGGTTTGCGGTCCGGACGTTTCCGGCCCGTAACGGGTCGCCGACCTCGACACCGAGCGTTTCGCTCGCCGCCCGGTATCGCGAGGCGGCGACGGCCCGGTCGGGGCCCTCGCTCGCCATCGCGTCCTCCATCTGTCTCGGCGGGAACAGGCCCAAGACGATGCGCCGTGCCAGCATCCCGGCGATGCGGTCATAACTCGCCGCGCCGGCTGCGTAGTCGTGCGTCGCATTCGGGACGCCAGCGGGAACCGCCACTGTCGCGACCGACAGGTCGGCGTCTACCGGCGGCGACTCGCCCATGGTGACGGTCCGACCGAGGACCGACCCCGGGTAGGGGCGCCAGACCGCCCGCACCTGCACGCGTGCGTCCCGCGCCGGGAGCGCTCGCAGTGTGGCGTTCGCCACCGCGTCGTCGAGGTCGTTGCCGCCGCCCGTAAGCGATTCGCTCCCGAGTTCGGGGTCGGCGAGCAACACTGCCGCGAGCAGTTCCGCGTAGGTGCCACTCGCCTCGCGGTCGACGGTGACGCTTCCGCCCCCGCTGGCGGGTGAGACGTCGCCCCACCGCTCGTAGCTCACTTCGGTCGTGCTCGTCGCGAGGACGTCCGCCGTCTCGTCGGCGACCCGTCGGGGCGCGTCGGCCCCTCCCGGAGTCGTCGCCGAGAGGGTCACCACCGCGACGCCGACCAGGATCACGAACAGCACCGTGTCCAGGGCGGTGCTCGACCCGTTCGCGCCCCGTGACAATTTCACGCTTTTCGGGTCCATACGCGCACCTCCAGGCGGGCCGGGGACACGGCCCCGGGACGGCCTGCGCTGACACGTCGCGTCGCGGCATCGGCCGTGGAAGGGGCAGCAGGCCCGACAGACTGCCGGTCGCCGTCACGGAGGACTGTCACGTTCAGCCGGTAGCCTTCTGGCGCCGCACGGTTCACCGGCCGACTCGACACCGCGCCCGGACCGCTCCGGGTGAGCCGCTCCGGCCGGACGACGCCTCCCTCGGTGAGCGCCCGCTCGACTCGGTCGGCAGTCGGTTCGGCCACCTTTCGGTCGACGGGACCGGGCAGACTCGCCTCGAAGGCGCCGGCCCACACGGAAAGTGCCAGCGCTACCACGAAGACCGCCGCGAGTGCGGCGAACGGTTCAGTCTGGGCACGCGAAGGCGAGCGAGGCGAGTCCTCGGAACGGGCGAGCGGTGAAACCGTGAGCCACGACGGCGCAGTCCCTGACTCGCGGCCTCCCTCAGGCGCCGACGAGCGTCGCATTGACATCCCCCCAGATGACGCGCCTGACGAGCAGGACGTCCGGTGCCGGTTGCCAGGCCGGGTCGGTCGTCGCGCTCCGATTCAGCGCCGCGGCGAAGGCGTCTCGCGTGTCGAACACCGCGCTCGGCGGCCGCCCCCGGAGTACTGCCGAGAGTCGCTCGTCGCCGAACGCGGGGACGACGGTACCGTAGGCGAAGGCCGCGTGTGCCGCCCCGCCGCCGGTCCGGAGGCCGACCCGCTCGCTCCCGAGACGGATCGCGGCGGCGTCGAGCGGCTGTCTGCCCCGTGCCTCGTATGGGCTGGCTGCGACGCTGTCTATGGTTCGGGCCGTCGCGGCCGCGTCGGGCGGTGGCGCCGTCGGCACGCGCAACACGAGGGTCACGAGCGTCGCACTCACGACGACGAGGCCGAACCAGATGTACGTGGATTCGACGGGTACGTCGAGCATGGGCCGCCCTGGCCGCCCCCTCGGATTTAAACGTTCAGACCAGCAGTCGGGTTCCGACGACCCCGAGACAGAAGACCGTCGTCGCGAGCACCAGCGACCGACCGACGCGATAGCCGACGAACGAGCGGTCGAGCCCGCGCTCCAGCCCCGCGGCGAGCGTCGTCAGTACGACCGCGAGCACGAGCACGTACGTCCCGACGGCGAGGCCCAGCGCGTCGGTTGCCAGGCCTCCCGAGAGGGGGCCGTCGCTTTGCATGTGCTCGGCGAGGGTCACCGTTGCGCCGCCGACCAGGGGACCGAAGACCGAGGCGGTGTTGGCGAGCGTCGATGTCACCTGTCGGAGGTCCCGTCGCACCGTCCGTTCGACCTCCCGGAGGTCGTCGAGGTGGTCGGCCATCGCGACGAGTGCCGGACCAGCCGGCTTGCCCTCCGCAGCCGCGAGTGCGAGCAACTCGGCCGTACTGCGCGCCCGCTCGCTCGGGACGGTAGCGAGACCACCGAACTCGCTCAGTAACGATGCTTCGACGCCGGCCTCGAGCTGGCGTCCCGTCCACGTCGCGTCGGCCAGGACCGCCCCCGTCTCCGAGTCCAGCAGGTCCGCTGCCTCGGCCATCGCCGTCTCGACGGCGCGCCCGCGACTCACTTCCCGGCCCACCAGCGCCAGTGCGTCTGGCAGCCCGCGCTCGACGCCGCGCACTCGCTCCCGGACCGCAGTCGTCGGGCGGTAGCGAACGAGCAACGCGACGCCGACGCCGGCGCCGGCGGCGGCGAGCCACCCGCTCCAGGGGTCGACGGCCCGACCGGCACCGACCCAGGCCGTCGCCGCCGCCGCGACGCCAGCGAGCGGGGCGCGCCACTGCCCGTCCGGGACGTCCGGATGACTGCGGGGTACCGGCGTCGGCGGGAACCCGATCGGTCGCCGGGCCAGCAGCCACCCGCTCGCGGCGACGACTCCCAGCGGGAGGAGAATGTCGTAGCCGACGACGACTGCGATCAGGGGGACGTCGACCCCGACGGCCCCGGCTGCGGGCAACAGCGCGACGAGCGCCAGCGGGAGGAGCACGCCGAAGGCATAGAGCGCCGTCGCCGGCCCCCGGACTGACGCGGCGAACTCCGCCATCGTCTCGCGCGTGCCGTCGAGCGTCACAGCGAGCGCGCTGTCGAGCGCCCGGGCACGCTGGTCGGACCGTGCTCTCCCCGCGCTCTCGACGAGCGTCAGCCCCCGTCGCAACGCCGGGAACCACACAGCCCACTCGTCTGCAAAGGACGCGAGCCCCGTGGCGCCCGTCCCGGTCGCTCGCCGGACGTGACCCTCCAGACTCGTTGCCAGTCGCCCGTGACCAGTCTCGGCGGCGAAGGCGGCGGCCCGCTCCGGCGACGGCGACAGGCGCATCCGGAGGACGGCCCGGCTGACCAGTCCGGGTGCCTCCCCCACGGCACGCGTCCGGCGGGTCGTCGCCAGCACTCGCGGAACCAGTCGGACGGCCACTGCCACGCCCGCTCCGCCGGCCAGTGCGAGACCGAGTCCGACCGTACCGACGCCGAACACGGTGGCGACGAGCGCAACAGTTCCCGCCGTCGCCAGGCCCGCCCCATCGCCCGCCCGCTGGAGCGTCTCGGCGTCGACACACCAGCCCAGGAACGCGACCGCCCCTTCGAGTTCGGCGTCCGTCTCGGGCTTCCACGGTGCCAGCCGTGCCAGCGACGCGACGATCCGTCGCCTCTCGACGGGAAGCGCCACCACGCTCACCCCCTCCGTGACTCGCTACCCGACGGATTCACTCGCGGCCGGTCGGCTCGCACCGACTCGACGCGTCCGGGCGCGGTCCGGTCGGCCGCGACCAGGTCGCCGAGCCACAGCTCTCTGGCGTCGACGACCGCCCGGACGTCGGCATACGATTCCCCCGGGTTCGCCAGCGTCTCGAGGAGGCGACTGTTCCCGCGACCGAGACGGCCCGTCGAGGAGAGACCCGCGCCCGTTCGTTCGAACAGCGGTTCGAACGAGACGGCCCCGTCTCCGCCCGCGTGGCGCCCCGGACCGACGCGTTCGTCCGGGCCGCGGACCTCCTCGATGGCCCGGACGCGGCGCTGGCGTCCCTCGGCAGTCTCGCAGACGGTCAGCGAGACGAGCAGGTCGGTCACGCCGAACGACGACTCGAGGACGCCCAGGTCGGAGACAACCCGCTCGCGGACGTCCGTGCCGCCATCGCCGTGAATGGTTCCGAGGACGGCACCGTCGCTGGCGCCGACTCGCATCGCCTCGTAGAGCGTGGCGGCCTCCTCGCCGCGGATCTCGCCGACGACCAGGGCGCCCTCACCCAGTCGGAGCGCGGTTCGCAGGCACTCGGCGGGCGAGGGACCGGTCTCGTCGAGCGCGCTCCGGAGGCCCTGGACGTCCCGGCCCTGGCGCTGGAGTTCGCCGACGGGGAGCTCCGGCGTGTCCTCGATGACGACTGTCCGCGTCGACCGGGGGACCTCCCAGAGCAGCGCCCCCAGAAGGGTCGTCTTGCCGGCACCGCGGGGACCGGCCACGAGGCAGGCCGCGCCACGTTCGATAGCGACGGACAGGAGGGCCGCGGCGGCAGCCGAGAGCGTCCCGCTATCGACGAGCGCGGGGAGTGTCAGGGGCTGGCGGTCCCCCGCCCGGAAGGCGAAAGCGACGCCATCGCTGGCGGGGTCGGTAACCCCGGCCACTCTGACCCGTCGGTCGCCGGCCGTGACGCTGGCATCGAGCATCGGGTCCGCCCCCGAGAACGCGCGTCCGCTCTCCCGGCGGAACCGGGAAGCGAGCGCGCCGGCACCCGCCGCCGTGAGGCGGACGTTCGTCCGCATCGCCTCGCCGTCGACGCGAACCCACAGCGGGTTCTCGACAACGGGCGCCGTCGCGAACACGTCCGACACGCCGGGGTCGGCAAACAGGTCCTCGACGAGCCCGAACCCCCGGGTGTGTTTGCGGAGGACGCGCCGCAGTCGCACGACCGGCGTATCCGCCTCGGCGACGGCCCGCACCGCCCGCCCGGGAGCGCGCTCGCCCCCGTCGACGCCACCGGTCGCGAGCAGTTCGTGGGCGCTGGCGAGGGTCGCGAGCGCTGCCTCGTCGAGGTCCTGCTCGACCGGCTGGAGGTGGTAGGTTCTGACACCGTCGTCCGGTCTGGCGTACACGCGCGCGGTGGCGTCGGGGTCGAGGTCCCGCGATTCGTCGATGCGAGCGTCGCCCGGTGGTCGCGTCGCGACCCGCCAGCGACTGACCCGCGGGCCGACGAACGCCCGGAGCGCGTCCGCGTACCCGTCCACGCGGTCGGCACCCACCGCCAGTCCGGTCTCGGCGACGAGACGCGCGACAGGGCCGGCGCGACCGGTCGCCTCGCGGGCGGCCCCGAGCGGGTCTCTCAGTGCGCGGTCGGCGAGTCGCTCGTCGTGGAACGCGACGGCGTCGGCGAACCGCCCGGCCGCGACCAGCAGCGCGGCCGCCCCGTCCTCGTAGGCGCGCTCGACGCCCGCGGTCCGGGTCAGGACCGTTTCGACGTCGCGAGCCGTCAGCGCCGCTATCGCGGTCGCGCGACAGACCGCCGAGTCGGCCAGCCGTCCCGACCCGGGACAGTCGTCCGCGTCGACGACCAGCCGGTCGTCCTCGATTGCGGGGTCGCACCGACAGTCCGGCCGCTCGCCGGAATCACCGGTTAGTCGCGATACCAGTCCGTACATGGCCCGGGGTGGTCGCGTCTCGTTACTTGAACCTTCGCGGCCCGACGGCCACAGTCGTGGCCCGGTTCACGGCCCGGTAGCCACAGTCACGACTCGGCGACCCTCGCGACGAACGAGTCGCAGGGAGAGGCGGTGTCGGCCCCCGCCGGTGACGAACTGTTCGCCGGTCACGGACCGGATACGGAGGCCGGCCACCTGCCTGACGTGGGGGCCCCCGCCGGCGACCCGCCAGGCGATCCGCGTCGTCGCGCCCGCGGCCCCTGGCCCGTCGCCGTCGTCGTTTCTCTCTCTCGCGGGCGGCCCGACCGTCAGGGACGCCACGGGGGCGCTCGTGACGCCGCCCTCCGGCAGGTCGAGTTCGACGACCTGGCGCGCGGGCCCCTGCTCGGGCGGCAGTGCGTCGTTGCCGGCCGCGAGCGTCCGCGCGGCCGTGACCAGTCGCTCGACGGCCGCGCCGGTCCGCGTGTCCGCGCGCTCGACGCCCACCGCGTCGATGGCCGGGAGGGCGACGGTGGCCACTGCCACCGCGAGCGCGACTGTGAGCAGGACCCGCACCGTCAGAGGGCGTCCCGCACCCGCTCGATGAACTCCTCGGTTCCGCTACCCGCATCCTCACCGTCGCGGTCCCCGTCGACATCGGCGGAGGGTCGCGCTGTCGAACCTGGCGCCGTCGTGGGCACGTGTCGGTTCGAATCCCGGGGCTGGCCGGTCCCGGTAGGGGTCGACGCTCGACTCGTCTCGCTGTCGTGGCTGGTATCGACCGACGGCTGCGAGCGTATCGCTCCCGACTCCGTGCTGTCGGGTCGACGATCCTGGTCGGTGCTCTCGCGTCCCGTGGTCCGGGACTGGGTGACGTCCGGTTCCGTGGGCGCCTCGCCGGGAGCGCCGAGGGCGGTTTCGAGCGCCTCGGCCTTCGCGAGTGCGGCACTGGCGCGGCGTTCGACGTCGCGGTTGACCGCGCGGACGTTCCCGGCGTACCCGCGCACGGCCTCGACGGCCGCGCCCAGTTCCTCGGTCTGTGCTTCGAGTTCGTCGAGACGGGCGTCGAGCCGGTCGACCTCGGCGGATAGCGCCGCCCGATCGCGGACGTCGGTCAGGTCCGTCTCGCCGTCGGTCAGGGCGCGTTCGACCGCGTCGAGTCGGTCGGACAGTGTCTCGGACATGGCCGGGGCTGGTCCCGTCACCCCACTTGAACGTTCGGTCCACGACCGGACCCCACGGATTTTCACTCACCCGCCCGGACGGGAAGTATGAGCGACGGAGACGCGCCGGGCAGCGACTCGACCGGGGGCGACGGACGACCCGGAGGGAGCCGCCGCTCCGGGGAGTTGACGCTCGTGTTCACGCTCGCGGCCATCGAACCGTTCGCCGACCCTGCCGCTGTCTTCGCCGACGCCCGTGGGTGGAGTCGCTACGTCGGTATCGTGGCCGACGACAGCGCGGCGGTCGCGACGTTTTGCGACGCACACGGCCTCGAACCGGACTTCGACACCGGCGACGCGGACAAGTGGCTCGCCATGGAGGAGATCCGGGGCACGACCGCGACCCCCAGGCACGTGTTCGTCGGAACCTCCGTCGAGGACCGCCGGATCGCCGACCACCTCGGCTGGGAGTACCGCACCGTCGAGGAGGTCGCCGACCGCGCAGACTGGGCGCTCGCGAACGACGAAGGACCCGAGAGCCTCTTCGGGAGAGTTCTCGACCGCCTCCTCGGCGGATGAGCCCGTCCCCGAGATACTGACCGCAGTCTCGCCGGTCACCCCTCGTCGAGTCGCCTGCCCGCCCGGTGACACCGCTCGGTCCACTCGCGCTCGACGCCCGCGTCGGCACACCAGTCGAGGCATTCCCGGTAGAGCGCCACGTCGTGTTCCTCGGGCAGGCCCGCGTCGTACGCGACGGGGACTCCGTCGTCGGACATCGGTTCAGTTCGCCGTCGAGACGACCTTGACGACGTCGCCCTCTTCGAGTTCGTGGTCCTCGCCGATGCGACGGTTCTCGCGGGCGTCGACGGCGTGGAGGTATCCCTCGCCGATATCCGAGTGGACGGCGTAGGCGAGATCCCGGGGCGTCGACCCGTCGGGCAGGAGGAACGCGTCGGGGAGAGTGTTGCCCTGGCCGTCCGTCCAGCGCGTCTCGTTCTGGACCGGATAGGCGGTGAAATGGTCGAGGACGTCGTAGACGGCGCGGTCGAGCGCCGCCTGGACGCCGGTCCCACCGTACTCGGCCATCACCCTCCGGATCCGTTCGAGGCCCGCCTCCTGCTGTTCGCTGACGTCACCGACGATATCGAAGTCCGGGTCGCCGGGGTCGTAGTCGACGACGCCCGCCTCCGCCGCGCGCCGGAGCGCGAGTTCGCCGTCGGCGGTGGTCGGTATCGTCGCCTCGTTGCGCTCTTTGAGCGCCTGGACGTTCGCGGGCGGCGCGATGTCGGCCTTGTTGGCGACGACGACGATGGGCTTGCTGCGCTCGCGGATCCGACTCGCGAGCGCCTCGCGGTGCTCGTCGGTCCACTGGATCGGGTCCGCGGGGTACTCGACCTCGCGGAGGGTGCGCGCGACGTCGAGTTCCGTCGCGCCGACGCCCGTGAGTATCTCCGTCAGTTCCTCGTCGAGGTCGAACTCGGGCGAGCGCGAGGCGCGCTCGACGGACTCCCAGTTGCGCTCGACGATGCTCGCCAGCCACAGGTCCATCTCCTCCTCGACGAACTGCAGGTCCTCGACGGGGTCGTGTTCGCCCACCTCGACCGGTTCGCCCTCGGCGTCAGTCCCCCCGGAGGCGTCGACCACGTGCAAGACGACGTCGGCGTTCGTGAGTTCGTCGAGGAACTGGTTCCCGAGCCCGCGGCCCTCGTGTGCGCCGGGGACGAGGCCTGCCACGTCGAGCAACTCGACGGGGACGTACCGTTTGCCGTCCCGGCAGTTCTCGGCGCCACAGCGCTCTTTGCAGTCGAGACAGGGACACTCCGTCCGGACGTGAGTCACCCCGCGATTGGCGTCGATAGTCGTGAAGGGGTAGTTCCCCACGTCCACGTCGGCCATCGTGGCGGCCGTGTAGAAGGTCGACTTGCCGGCGTTCGGCTTGCCGGCAAGCGCGATAGAGAGCATACTCTCGCTACTCGGGACGGGCGAAAACGCCTTTCGGTCCGGTCACCGGGACGGCGCGAACGACAGCCACGCAGGTCGTACCGGGTCGTCGAGACCGGCCCCGACGACGGCTCCCTGGACGGGAGGACCGTCGACGGGAGCGGCGACCGCTGGTCGTGCTCGACGTCCGTCCAATCGCGGAGCGAGCACGCGGGACTGATACTGTCGGACACAAGTACGCGAACACACTCGCCGGGAACACGCTATCGAAACGCCCGTTCCGGGTCGAACGAGCCACCGACCGTGGCCCCACGTGTGTCCGACAGTATGACTGGAGGAGTCGCGTCCTCGTGAGGGGAGATTATGTGAGTGGGCGTCGAACCGTGGTCCATGGAGCTGGACCTCGACACCTTCAGCGCCCGCGACTGGGAGGAGCCGACCGACGCCGACCCGATCCGTTTCGCCATGGTCGGACTCGGCTGGTGGACCCGCGAGCAGGCGATCCCCGCCGTCGAAGACGCCGACCACTGCACGACGACGGTACTGGTCAGTTCCAGCACGGCGAAAGCAGACGACGTCGCGACCGACCTGGCGGGGATCGAAGCGACGCTCACCTACGACGAGTACGAGGCCGGCGCGGCGACGAACGACTACGACGCGGTGTACGTCTGTACGCCCAACGGGCTCCACCGGGAGCACGTCGCCCCCGCCGCTGACCACGGCAAGGCAGTCCTCTGTGAGAAGCCCCTGGAAGCGACGGTCGAGGACGCCCGGGCGCTCGTCGACGCCTGCCAGGCGGCGGACGTCCCGCTGATGGTCGCCTACCGCCTCCAGACAGAACCGGTGGCACGTCGCGCCCGGGAACTGATCCAGGGCGGCGCCGTCGGCGACGTCGTCTCGATGCTCGGACACATGTCCGACACGATACTCGATTTCGCCGACGAGACGAGCTGGCGCCTCGACCCGGAGCTCTCGGGCGGGACGACGATAAACGACATCGGGATCTACCCGCTGAACACGATCCGGTTTATCCTCGGCGAGGACCCGACGGCGGTGTACGCCCGCACAGAGTCAGAACAGCCCGAATACGGGGGCACTGACGAGCACGCGGCGTTCCAGCTGGAGTTCCCCCGCGGCCGGCTCGCATCGTGTACCGTCACCCACAGCGCGCAGGTCGCGTCGACGCTGCGGTTCGTCGGCACCGATGGCGAACTGAGCATCGACGGTCTGTTCTTCCCCGACACGCGGAAAGTGCTGCGGGTCTCCGGGCCGGACATCGAGGGAGAGTACCGACCGGACCCGGTCGACCAGATGCGCGAGGAGTTCGACTACTTCGCGAACCGCCTCCAGCGCGGTCTCGACCCGGAACCCGACGGCGACCACGGCCTCGTCGATATGCGCGCTATCAGTGCGCTCTACGAGTCCGCCGAAACCGGTCGACGGGTCGAACTCGGGTGAGTCACGCGCCACGGTATCGAGGTCGGTTGCGAGCGGGACGCGACGGAGGCCCGGCGATACGCACCGCCGCGGACTCGAATCGAGGACACCCCCGGGTTGCAGGACCGGAGAAAGCTACCACGCCGTATCGAAGACCCGGGCGACGAAACGGACCGGAGCCCGGTGAACAGCAGGCCCGCTGACGGACCCGGTCAATCCGCGTCGGGCGTGACCTCGGCGTCCTCGTCGTGACCGTCGGGTTCGGGGTCCGGACGCTCGCCGACCATCGGCACGACCCCGTCGAGCGACTCCTCGATAGCCTCCCGGCTCTCGACCCCCTGCGGGTCGCCGTCTTCGCCGCCGGTTCCCGTGCTCTCGTCTTCGGTCTCCCGCTCGGCGGCTTCCGCGCTGTCGTCCGCCGCCTTTGCGTCCGCGAGGCCGACGTCGTCGACCCCGTCGGGCGCGTCTTCGGCCGATTCCGCGACCGGGGCCTCCCCGGAATCGTTCGCGGGTTCGTCCGCAGGTTCGGGGCCGAGCGCGTCGCGGACCTGCGTGAGTTCGCCGCTCACGCGGATGCTCCCCTCGACGGCGGCGCGTTCGTGCAGTGCGACGTCGTCGGCCGAGACGTCGCCCCAGACGTGGGCGCCCGCCTCGATGTGGACGTCGCCGCCACGCGTCGTCACGTCGCCCTTGATCTCGGTGTTCTCGCCGACAGTGACGTCACCTTTCGCACGGAGGCTACCGAAAACCGTCGTGTCGGTCCCGACGGTCACGGACTCGGCGCGGATGTTGCCGTGGAGCCGGCAGTCGTCGCCGATGGTGGCGGGCGTCGAGACGCGCCAGGCGTCGTCGCTGACGCGAGCGCTCCGCGGGACGACGACCGGCTGGGCGTCGCCGTCGTCGGCCTCGATGAGCTGGTCTGCGAGCTGTTCGGCGGCCTCCTCCTCGCCGACTCGCAGGAGCTGCGAGAGGTAGACGACGAGGAAGACCACCGTGGGCATCGGGTTGCGGATCTCGATGGTCCCGCTGGCCTCGAAGGAGTCGGCGATGTCGACGTCGTCGCCGATGTCGGCGTTGCCGGCGACCTTGAGCTGGCCGTCGATGCTGACGCGCTCACCGAGGTAGGCGTCCCCACTCACGAGGACGTCCTCGCGCACCTTGCTCCACATGTCCAGGCGGCAGTCGCCCTCGGCCTCGATGTGGCCGCCGAACTCGACGCGCTCGCCCGCCATGACGTCCGCACCGCGGACGCCGAACTCGACGGTGCTCTGGCCGCCGACGACCACGTCGCCGTCGGTCACGAGGTCGTGTTCCTCGACGGTCGTGCCGTCCGGGATCGCGAGTTCGTCCAGACTGGCCGAGCGCAGAGACACAGTACTCATAGCGCGTTCGGGCGTCTTAAACCCTCACGCCGCGCACGACGGGCGTCAGACGGACGTCTGACGGAGCGGCGAGCGGCGCGCTCCCCCGTGGCCCGGCACCTCCAGATATTTAACGACCCCTCGCCTACCCCGGGTATGACGGTCCTTTCCTTCGACGACCAGGGTGTGGACGTCGTCTACGAGGGGCACGACTTCCGCCTGGAGAAGTCGCTCATCGAGGACGCGGTCCAGAAACCCTATCCCGACGTGACCGACCACGAGGTGCTCAAACTGGTCGAGGAAGACCCCGCCCTCTCCGGGGAGCCGCGCCGGATCGCCGACATCGTGAACTGAGCGGGGCGAGCGGGGAGCGACCGCGGCCGAGCGCAGTCACGTCGCGGCGTCTGTCTCGACGTGCGTCTTCACGTTCGCCAGCGTCGTCGCGAGTTCCCGTTCGTTGTACCGGCGGACGAACGGCCGGGCGACTCGCGAGAGTACCCGGCCCGGCAGGTCGTATCGACCGGTGTAGGTCAGGCGGGTCGCGCCGTCGACGGCCTCGAAGGCCAGTTCGATCTCGCCCGACAGTTGCCCGCGCATCTCGAACAGCATGCGCTCGTGCTCGACGCGTTCGACCTCCTCGAGTTCGCCCGACAGCGAGACCCCGGCCATCCGGAACTCGTAGTCGAGGCGCTTCCCGCCGTCGGGGAGGCGCTCGACGTTCTCGACGGCGGCGATACTCGGCGTCACCGTGACGTGGTTCTCGGGGTCGTCCATGAACGCGAACACGTCCGGGACCGGAGCGTCTATCGTGACGGTGTCGCTGGCTTCGATCACACGACCGCGTAGGCGACGCACGCGCTTCGCTCCGTCGGTCAGAACGCGAACGCGACGACGAGATATGGGACGACGAACAGCGCGAAAAACATGAAAACGAGTATCAGTCCGTAACTGACGAGCGTCCCGGCGGCGGTCAGCCACGCGGGGTGGTCGAACCGCTCGAGGGTCTCCATATCACCACGACGTCCTCACCCGTCTTAGAGGTTGGGTCGATCCGACCGACTCGACGGCTCGAAGAGCACCGTACCCGGTCGAACGGGTCGGCTCTGCCGGAACGCTCTCGCAGGAAGCCGGAGCAGTGGACGGAAACGTCCGCCGAGTGAAACGAGCGGGTGCACCGGACGCGACCCGAGCGTCCGCTTTCGTGGTCCGGCTTTTTCGACGAGCCGTCCCACAACGACGCGTAGCGCCGCGAGGAAAGGTGACGGGGAGAAAGGCAGTCAGGCGAACGTGCGGGAGACGTCCTCGTCGTCTTCTTCGGCCTGGATCTTCTCCCAGGCCTCGACGAAGTCCTCCATGCGGACCTCGGTGCGGTCGTCGCGGATGGCGAACATGCCGGCCTCGGTACAGACGGCCTTGACGTCGGCACCGGAGGCTTCGCCAGTCTCGCTGGCGAGCGTCTCGAAGTCGAGGTCCTCGGCGAGGTTCATGTCGCGGGTGTGGATGCGGAAGATCTGCTCGCGACCGGTCTCGTCGGGCTTGGGGACCTCGATGAGGCGGTCGAACCGGCCGGGCCGGAGGATGGCGCGGTCGAGCATGTCGAAGCGGTTGGTCGCGGCGATGATGCGGACCTCGCCGCGGTCCTCGAACCCGTCCATCTCCGAGAGCAACTGCATCATCGTCCGCTGGACCTCCGCGTCGCCCGACGTTTTGGAGTCCGTGCGCTTGGCGGCGATGGCGTCGATCTCGTCGATGAACAGGACCGAGGGCTCGTGCTGGCGCGCGAGTTCGAACAGGTCCCGCACCAGTTTGGCGCCCTCCCCAATGAACTTGTGGACGAGTTCGGAGCCGGCCATCTTGATGAACGTGGCGTCGGTCT
>JAZKRZ010000046.1:0-19501 GCA_036626395.1 Haloarculaceae archaeon | reverse complement strand
CGCGCCGGCACCGGTACCGGTGCAATCCGGAAATAATCTACAATAATCACTATCAAGCCCGCCTTCGACGAGGGCCTGCAGGCCGACTGACACCGGTAGTCACGCGGGTCCGCCGGGGCCGCTCGTCCTGTGAACGAGTCGCATGAGTTTTGGTCCGGCGGGCCCCGCATGGGGTATGGACAGTCGCGAGTACGGGTTCGAGGGTGCGACGCCGGACGTCCACGGCTACGCACACGTCAGTCGGGAGGCGACGCTGGTGGGTGACGTCACGGTCGCGGCCAACGCGAACGTCTGGCCGGGGGCGGTCCTCCGGGGGGACGTCGACCCCGTCACGGTCGGCCGCGAGACGGCCATCGGCGACAACGCCACGCTCCACGCCTCCACTGTCGGCGAGAAGGCCCTGGTCGGCCACGGCGCCGTCCTCAACGATGCCACCGTCGAGGACGGCGTGCTCGTCGGGTTCAATTCGACGGTGAGCGAGACGACCATCGGCGCCGGCAGCATCGTCGCCATGGGCACCGTCGTCCCGCCGGGCTACGAGGTGCCCCCAGAGTCGTTCGTCCGCGGGATGCCCGCCTCCGTCACCCCCCTCGAGGAGACCACTATCGACCCCGAGGAGGTGTTCGAGGCGTTCCACTCCGGCGACTACGCCAACCTCGCTCAGCGTCACGACGACCTCTTCTAAACCGTCTTTTTGCGCGCGGGGTTTCCTCGCGCACTTCGGCGCGCTGCGGGAACCCCGCACGCAAAAACATGGGTGAAAAAACCGCACCTCGCTCCGCTCGGCGCGGTGAACCGCTCGCTTCGCTCGCGGACGTTATCGCCGTACCGTGCTCCGCGTCTCAGCGGTCAGTTGCGTTCCCCTTGGATGCCTCCAACGCCCGTTTGAGTCTCCACGAAGCACTTATACGTACAGGTGGAACGGTCGTGTATGGCTCCCCGTCAGCAGATCACCGACAGCGAACGCGCTCTGGCCGCCCTCGAAGCCGCCGAACAGGTCCGCGCGACGCTCGCCCGCGACTGCGCCGCGCGACCGCGACGCCGCTGATACTGTCGGACACAAGTACGTGAACACGCTCGTCGGGAACACGCCAGCGAAACGCCCGTTCCCGGTCGAACGAGCCACCGAGGGTGGCCTCACGTGTGTCCGACAGTATGAATCGCCCGGCCACCCGCCGGACTCGCGGGAGATGTGGGCCGTTTATTATCCGGCGTCGCCGTGTCGGGAACGATGACCGACCACGGGGCGCTGGTGCGGCGGGCGCTGGCACCCGAGGCGGCCGAGGCGTTCGACCGCCGGGTGCGCGAGCAGGGCGACCGCCTCGTCGAAGCGGTCGAGGCGGGCGCGTTCGACAACGACGCGCTCACGCTGGGGATGGAACTGGAAGCCTACGCCGTCGACGAGGACTGCCGACTGGCCGAACTCCCCGAGGCCGTCTTCGACCCCGCCGCGAAGGAACTGGGCCTGCACAACGCCGAGATCAACGCCGACCCGACGCCCCTCTCGACCGAGGGCATCGAGAGGCAGGCCGAGGCGCTCGCCGCCGACCTCGCGACGACCCGCGAACGGGCCCGCGAGCACGGTCTCGAGGTCGTCCTCGACGCGATGTGGACGGTCCCCCCCGCCGCGGGCACTCTCGACTACCTCAACGACGTCGAGGTCGACGCGGGAACCGGCGACGCGGACCCCGGGAGTGCACCGGTCGTCCCCGGGCCCGACCCCGAGGACCCGGTCGTCGTCGCGCGGAACATGCGTCGCGACCCCAGGTACGGCACCCTCGACAACGAGGCGCTGCGCCGGGCCGACGGCGTCATCCCCTTCGAGGTGCCTGGTGCCGCGCTCGCGTTTCACAGCATCCTCTTCGAATCGCTCGCGACGTCGATCCAGCCCCACGTCCAGGTGCCCGCGGTCGACGCCTTCCCGCGGTATCACGACCTCGCGACGCGGACGCTCGGCCCGTTGCTCGCGCTCGCGACGAACTCCCCGTTCCTGCCCGCCGACTGCTACGGCGACGGCGACCCCGAACGGGTCGTCGCGGACACGCACCACGAACTCCGCATCGCCGCCTTCGAGCAGTCGATGAACCAGGCCTGCGAGAAAGTCCGGGTCCCCGCCGACCTCGACGCGCCCACGGACGTCGTCGACCACGTCGTCGCCGACGACACCTACGCGCCCTTCCTGGAGGAGTGGGTCGCCGACGAGCGCACCGGCCCCGACGCCGGCCCGGTCGACATCGACGCCTGCTGGGAGTTCGACTACAAGCGGGGCACGTTCTGGCGGTGGGTCCGCGGCGTGGTGTGTGGCGACGCCGTCGACGGCGCGTGCGACGAGCGCTCGCTGCGCATCGAGTACCGCCCGATCCCCACGCAACCGACAGTCCGCGACGTCGTCGGCATGCAGGTGCTCACCGCCGGCCTCCTCCACGGACTCGCGACGAGCGACCATCCTCTCCGGGAGTTGCCCCACGAGGCCGCCGAGCGGGCCTTCTACTCGGCCGTCGAGGAGGGACTGGATGGGGACCTGGCCTGGCTGACGGCCGACGGCGAGCGCACCGACGACCGCGGCGCCGTCTTCGCGGAGGTCTTCGAGTACGCCCGCCGCGGCCTCGCCGAACAGGGCGTCGACGCGGCCACCCGCGACCGGTACCTCGACCCCATCGAGGCCCGCGTCGAGCGCGGCGTGACACCGAGTATCTGGAAGAGACAGCGGGTCCGCGAGGCGCTGGAAGACGGCGTCGACTTCGACGAGGCTATCGCCGCGATGCAACGCGAGTACGTCCGCCTGAGCCGCGAGCGCGAGACGTTCGCCGACTGGCCGGCGTGAGTCGACTCTCGCCTGTCACGCGGACTCGCTCGCGCCCGACCCCGCTCGCTCCAGCGCCGCCAGGTCGGCTTCGTTCCCGTCCATCGGAACGCCCTCGACGGGGTCTTCGGCGAGCAGCAACGACCCGTCGAGGTCGGCGTACTCGAACAGCGGCGCGAGGTGCCAGGCGGCCGCGATGGAGGCGCTGGACTCGACCATACAGCCGAGCATCGCCTCGCAATCGTGGGCGTGGGCGACGTGTGCGACCCGGCGTGTCTCCCGCAGGCTCCCGGCTTTCATCACCTTCGCGACGACGATATCGACGGCGTCGGCGACCCGGGGGACGTCACTCGCCGTCACGACCGACTCGTCCGCCGCGACGGGGACCGCGCCGCGCTCGCGGACGAACCGGAGGCCCTCGACGTCCGTCGCCGCCACCGGCTGTTCGAGGAACTCGATGCCGTGGTCGGCCAACCGCTCGGACATCGCGACCGCCTCTTTCGACGTCCACGCCGCGTTGGCGTCGACGCGGACCCGCGCGTCCGGCGACCCCTCGCGCACCGCCGCGACCCGCTCGTCGTCGCGGCCGTCGCCCCCGCCGAGTTTCACCTTCAGGACGTCGAACCCGCGCTCGACCGCCTCGCTCGCCTTCGCGGCCATCTCGTCGGGGTCGCCGATACCGACGGTGAACGACGTCTTCGGCGTCGCGGCGGGGTCGAGCCCCCACAGCCTGTAGAGGGGCGCGTCGAGACGTTTCCCGGCGAGGTCGGCGAGCGCGGTCGTGACGGCCGCCCGCGCCGCCGAATTCCCCCCGAGGCGGTCGCGCAGACGACGCTCGGTCCGCTCGCGGGCGTGGGGGTCGTCGGCCGTCTCCACCACGTCCAGCAGGTCCGGGAGAGCGGCCTCGACGGTGGCTGCCGTCTCGCCGTAGTACGCAGAGGGCGCGGCGTTCCCGAGACCGACGGTGCCCGCCCCGTCACGGACGCGAACGAGCACGTTCTCGGCCGTCTCGGTCGTCCCGCGGGCGATGGTGAACTCGTCGGCGAGCGGGAACGAGACCCGCTCGAACTCGGTTTCGAGTGTCATGCCTGTTCCAGTATCGCGTCGAGGACCGGGTCGACGTCGAAGCGGACGGGGTCGGTCGCCGGCGCGCCGATGGCGTCGCCGTACTCCCTGACGCGCTCGCGGGCGCGCCCGCCGTCGTCGATCCGCCGGGTGTTGAGCGCGCCGCCGGCGACCCGGGTCGACGCGACGGGGTCGGCGACGGACTCGTAGAGTGCGGCGTACTCCCCCGGCGGCGGGACCGGGACGTGTTCGTAGCCGTGGACGGCCTCGCGGCCGGCGACGTGACAGAGGACGAGCGCGTCTGGCATCGCGCCGTGGAGGATGCTCGTCGTCACGCCCGAGTAGGCGGGATGACAGAGCGCCCCCTGCCCCTCGACGACGAGCAGGTCGTGGTCGCGAGCGCGGTCTTCGACCATCCGTTCGACCGCGCCGGCGGCGAAGTCGGCGACGACCCGGTCGACGGCGATGCCGTAGTCCGCTATCAGGATACCCGTCTGGCCCGTCGGCACGGCGGCGGCGTCGACCCCGCGCTCGCGGGCCGCCTCGACGAGTTCGAACGTCGTGGTCATCTTCCCCGACGAGCAGTCCGTCCCGACCGTGAGGACGACGGTCGCGTCGACCTCGCCGGCGGTGCCGTCGCTGACGGTCAGGTCCTCCGGTGGCCGCCGCAGGTCGCGCAACTCGGCGCCGTGCTCGTCGGCGAGACGGGCGAACTCCTCGTCGTCGGACAGGAAGTAGTGGAGGCCGGCGACGACGTCACACCCACGTTTCAGGGCTGTGCGGACGTCCGGGCGCCAGCTCTCGTCGAAGCCGCCGCCGATGGGCGCGATACCGACGAGGAGCGCGTCGACGTCCTCGACGTCCGCCATGGAGGCGACGATGGGTGCGTCGGGCACGTCCGGGACGTGTTCGCGAACGCGGTCGTCCGCGAGCGCCCGGTCGACGACCGCCGCGACCTCGTGGTCGCCGTAGCGCAAGACCCCGACCGCAGTCTTCGCCCGGCCGGGGAACTGCTCGTGGGCGAGGATGGCGATGCGCATACCCCGCCGTTCCGCCGCGACGGGTTTAGCTTGTGTGGTGGCGGGCGTACTCCCCCCTTGCTCGCCGGAGACCGGAGCGGGCGGACGCCAACGAGTGGATTCAAGTCCGGGCGGGCGGAACCCCGAGGCATGAACGCCGGAGACCGCGTCCGCGTCGAGCGGGACGGGCAGACCTACGAGGGCGTCCTGCTCCCGTCCACGACCGAGGACCACCTGGTCGTCAAACTCGAGGGCGGCTACAACGTCGGCGTCGACCGCGACGGCGCCGACGTCGAAGTACTGGCGGCCGACACCTACGACATCGAGGACGCACAGTTCGACGAGGGCGAGTCCAGCATCGAGTTCGACGACGACCTCCCCACCGTGTCGCTCATCTCCACCGGGGGGACTATCGCCTCCACCGTCGACTACCGGACCGGCGCCGTCACGCCACGGGCCGACGCCGAGGACATCCTGCGGGCGGTCCCGGACCTCGCCGGCCTCGCGAACTACCGCGGTCGGGTCGTCACGAACATCCTCTCGGAGAACATGACGCCCGACGTCTGGCGGGACCTGGCCCGCGCGGTCGCCGACGAGGTCGAGGCCGGCGTCGACGGCGTCGTCGTCATGCACGGCACCGACACCATGCAGTTCTCGGCGTCGGCGCTCGCCTTCATGCTCGAGACGCCCGTACCAGTCGTGTTCACCGGCAGTCAGCGCTCGGCGGACCGCCCGTCCTCGGACAACGTCGTGAACGCTGTCTGTGCCGTCGAGGCGGCGAAGTCGGACTGCGCCGAGGTCATGGTCTGCATGCACGCCGACGAGTCCGACGACCGCTGTGCGCTCCACCGGGGCACCCGCGTCCGCAAGAACCACACCTCCCGCCGGGACGCCTTCGAGACCGTCGGCGCGCGACCGCTCGGTGTCGCCGACTACGACACCGACGCCGAGAACGTCGAGGTCTCCTACCGCGGCGAATACCGGGAGCGCGACGCTGTGGATCTGGCCGTCGCGGCCGACCTCGACACCGACGTCGACCTCCTGAAGTTCGCGCCCGGCGCCGACGAGGCGTTGCTCGACACCCTCGAGGGCAAGTCGGGCGTCGTCGTCGAGGGGACCGGACTGGGCCACGTCAACACCGACTGGATCCCCCGCATCGAGGGGCTCGTCGACGACGGCACGACGGTCGTGATGACGAGCCAGTGTATCGAGGGACGGGTCTGTGACCGCGTCTACGACACCGGACGCGACCTGCTGGAGGCGGGCGTCGTCGAGGCGGGCGACACCCTGCCCGGGACGGCGATGGTCAAGCTGATGTGGGTGCTGACGAACCACGACCACCCCCGGGCGGCGATGGGCGAATCGCTGGCCGGCGAACTCACCGAGCGGTCGGTTCCCTGGACCTGAAAGCGTGCCCGGGGACGCCACCGGTGGGGGGGACGCCGGCATCACGGTCCGACAGGCCCGCACGAGCGACGCCGACGCGGTCGCCGCGTTCACCGAGGACACCTGGGAGGAGTTCGAGGGCAACGACTACGTCCCCGACGTCTTCGAGGAGTGGGTAGCGACCGACGGCGCGGACCAGCACACCGTGGTCGCCGAGCGCGCGGCGGGACCCGCGAGCGAGAGGGCGGTGGTGGGTTGCTGTCAGGTCGTCCGCCTCTCCGGACACGAGGCCTGGACGCAGGGCATCCGCGTCCACCCCGCCCACCGCGGCGCGGGCGTCGGCCGGGCGATGGACGCGGCCTGCCGGGAGTGGGCGCGCGAGCGAGGCGCGACCGTCGCCCGCAACATGGTCTTCTCGTGGAACGAACAGGGGCTGGCGACGGCGCGGTCGCTCGGGTACGCCCCGCGGACGGAGTTCCGGTGGGCCCACCCCGGGCCCGACGCCGACGCGGCGGTCCTGGCTCCGGCCGGGACCCCCGAGCGCGACGTCGCGGTCACGAACAACCCCGACGCGATCTGGGGGTACTGGCAGCGTAGCGACGCCCGCGACGCGCTGGGCGGACTGGCGCTCGACCCCGCGGAGCCGTGGGCGCTCTCGGAGTGGACCCGCGAGCGCGCCCGGCGGGCGGCCGACGAGCGGGCCGCCTTCGCCGTCCGGCGCGACCGGACGACGGGCATAGCCTGGCGGACCCGGGTCAGCGAGCGCGACGACGGCCACTGGGCCGAGTACGGCGGTACCGGCTGGGAGACGCTCGTCGACGCGCGGGCGCTGTTTTCGGCCGTCGCCCGCGACGCCGCCGCCGTCGGCGCCGACCGGACCCGCGTCCTGGTCCCGGAGACGCCCCGACACGTCTCCGACGCCGCCGCCGCGGGCGTCGAACTCGCCGACGACCCCGACTTCGTCTTCGAGGCCGACCTCACTGATATACCCCGGTGAAATCTCGCGTTCACCGCCGACCACAGAACCGCTCTATCCGGCGTGTTATTCCATCTCTGTACAGTCCCGCCCGTTCTCGGGCAGGCACGTGAGCGGAAATTTTATATAGAACCGCAAACGACCGACGCCATCGGCGCCCACGAGTCCGGGTGGTGGGCCGACGAGTACGACTTCCTCGTGATCCCGGGCGGCGACTCGCCCGAGCGACTCCGCACGGAGGCGCCGCGTGCCGCGGACATCGTCTGGGCGTTCGACGACGCCGGCCAGCCCATCGCGGCGGTCTGTCACGGCACGCAACTGCTGATCCGCGCCGACGTGCTGGAGGGGCGCGAGGTCACCGGCTACTGGTCGCTCGAAGACCGACGTCGAGAGCGCGGGCGCGACCTACCGCGACGAGGAGGTCGTCGTCGACCCGAGACCGCACGTTCGTCACCCGCCGCTGACGGGCGGGAAGAGGGCGAGTTCGTCGCCCGCCTCGACCGGCGTCTCGAAGCCGTCGGCCTCGGTGAAGGGGTCGCTGCCCTCGTGGAGCAGGCGGACGTGGTCGTAGAGGCGCCCGTCCTCGTCGAGGACCTCCGACTCCAGTGCGGGCCGAGCGTCCAGCAGCGCATCGAATGCCTCGCCGACGGTGTCGGGGTCGCCGTCGACGCGGACCTCCGTGTCGTCGGCCGCCTCGGCGAGCGTCGCGAAGAGTCGCCAGCGCATACCCGAACGCGGGAGTTCGGCGATAAAGAGCGTTCCGCACTCCGGTCACTCGCGGTCTCGCTCGGCGTCCGCGCCAGCGCCACCGTCTCCTCCGGCGTCACCGTCGCTCTCGTCGTCCGTGACGTCGCCGGACTCGCCCGCCGTTCCCCCGGTCTCCTCGGAGGCCGCCGTCGTGGTACCCCCGTCTTCGCCGGTGCTGTCGCCGGCCTCGGGGTCAGCCGACCCGCCGCCGGCCCGGTCGCTGTCGGTCGAGCCGTCGCCGGACTGGTCCCCATCCGGCGGCCCCTCGGGAGCGTCGCGGACCCCGCGCGACCCGGTCGCGTCAGCGGGTGACCCCGCCACCGGCGTCGCCGCGTCGACGCGGTAGTCGGGTGGCATCGTCGCGCCCGGGCTGGCCGTCGCCGCGCGGGCGCCGCTCTCGACCTTCCGGATGGCCTCCGGCGTGGCGACGAGATAGAGCGTGTCGCCGCCGGCCAGCAGGCGGTCCCGGTCGGGGAGCGGTTCGACCGGCCCCCCGGGGGTACGGACCGCGGCGACGCTGACGTCGAGCGCGCCGACGGGCTGGCCGGCGAGTGCGCTCGACTCGGCGACCGCGACGGCGGCCATCGTCTCGTCGGCCGCACGGAGGAGCGACGCGAACTCCCGGTCCGCGCGCGTCTCGACGGGGAGCGTCACGAGGCGGTACTCCGTCCGGTCGTCGAGCTTGCGCGTGTCGGCGGCGTCGACCGCCAGCGTCACGACGTCGCCGGCTTTCCCCCGGATTTCGGCCGTCAGCACCCGCTCGTGCGGGTCGGTCGTCCACACCTGCACGAGGTCGCCGGCGCTCGCGGCGAACGCCGGGTCGGCCCTGATAGCCACGGCGGAGGTCTCGGGCGGGAGCGTCGGGCCGATGCCCGCCGCGCGGGACCCGACGGCGAGGTACTCGACGGTCCCGTCGTCGGCCAGTTCGACGTCGACGTGGCCGACCGCGTAGTCGGCCTTGAGCCGGGTTACGAGCCGGTCGCGCAACTGCGCCACCGTCAGCCGCCGCGGGAAGACGAACGTCTTGCCCGCGAGCGCCTCCTTGGTCTCGTCGGGCACGGGGTCGTAGCCGACGATGTCGTCGACCTCCTCGGGGAGTTCGACGGTGATCACGCGCCCGACCGCCTGGACGACGCGGCTCACCTCCGTCTCGACGGCTTTCGCGCCCGTGGCGACGAACAGGTCCGACCCGACGCGGTCGCCGACGTCGCTCCCGGCGCGGGCCGCCAGGGCGCCGGTCAGCATCGTGACGACGTTCAACAGAACGACCGCCTCGTCGAACGGGTCGCCCGCGTCGCCGATAGCCTGGCGCAACACGCCGGTCGCGCCGACGGTCACGGCGACGCCGCTCAACCCCACCAGCACCGGCAACCCTCCCGGCACCCGCTCGCGGGTGTACCAGCGGTGGACGAGCGCGACGACCGCCGCGAGCGCGCCAGCCAGGACGGCCAGGCCGACCAGTCTGGCGGCGCTCCGGGTGAGGCGTCCCGTGACCGACCCCTGGAGCGCCCACGCGGGGTCGACGCTCCCGGCGACCGCTGCGAGGGGCGCGAGTCCACCGGTCGCGGCCAGCGTACCGGTCACGTGACCGCCCCCGCGAAGGCGTCGAGGCTGTCTGGCGTCCCGACCACGAACAGTTCGTCGCCGGCCGAGAGGTCCGTGTCGCCGCGAGGTGCGATCTGCCAGCCGCTCGCGTCCCGGACGGCCATCACCGCGACGCCGTACCGTTCGCGGACGCTCGCGACGCCCAGCGTCGCGCCGTCGAGCGCCCCCTCGGGCCCGACGGTGAGCCGGCGAAACCGCCGCCCGGCCCGCCGGATCAGGGAGACGAGTTCGTACTCCCGGCGAACCCCGCGAGACTCGACGACGACCCGCGCGCGGTCGGCCCGGACCAGCGGCCCGGCGTCGGTTCGGGTCACCGCGACAGTGAGCCGCCCCTCCCCGCCCGCCGTCGTCGGCGCCCGCACGGGCTTCGGGAGGGTGTCGGTCTCGGGTTCGGATTTCGGTTCCGGCGCCGGTTTCCCCTCGGCGCCGTCGGTGCCCGCGCTGACGACCGTCCCCCTGACCTGGGCGTCGGCGGTGATGACCGTCACCTCGTCGTTGCGCGCCAGCCCGGTCGGGAGGAGCGCGTCGACCGAGACCGCACGCTTGCCCGACGGGACCCGCTTCGAGAGCCCCGAGAACGGCGGCGCCGCGACCACCGCCGCGCGCCCGCCCTCGTCGACGGTCACCGCCACGTCGCCCAGGTCGAACTCCGTCTTGAGGCGGTCGGCCAGGCGCTCTTCGAGTTCCGAGACGCGCAGGTCCCGCGGAAACGTCCACTCGCTGTCGCGGATCTCCGCGCGGAGGTCGTCGGGCAGCGGCGGGTACCCCTCCATGTCGGCGACCTCGCCGGCGACGCGGATGCGTACCTCCTCGCGCCCGGCGAGCGACCCCATCACGTCGGTCGAGAGGGTGCGCTCGCGCAACTGCCGCAGGGAGAGCCGCTTCGGGAACTGCGCACCCATCGCGTCTCCGCGGCTGTGGGCGTACAACGCGATCATCAACACGACGAGGACCGCCGTCGTCACCGTGACTGCGTTGGCACCCTGGGTGATGGTGGGGTCGGCCAGCGCCATCAGACCGCCGTTGACGCCCGCCAGCGCCACCGCCAGCACGACCACACCGAACCCGGGGATGGTGACGTTCGTGACGTACTTGAACGTGAATCCGAGCGCCCACGCCACCAGCCCGGGGATGATGCCCGTCAGCACACCGAGATAGATGCCGTACAGGACTTCGACCGGAAACGACGCCATGCCCCCGCTCACGAACGCCTCTCGTAAACGTGTATCGCCACCGGGCGACCCAGCGCGCCGGATGCCGCGTCGCCGTCGGTCGGCAACGTTTTGACCCGGCGCACGCACGGGGGAGTATGAACCCGCGGCGGGTCCTCTCGGAACCGGGCGCGCTCCTCGTGCGGACGCGGGCGGCGATCTGGCTCGCGACGCTGGTAGCGCTGCTGTCGGTCGCGACGGGGGTCGCCAACATCAACGCGACGGCCGTCCAGGGACCCCTCCAGGTGTTCGTCGACATCCCGCCCGAGGTCCAGCGCGCGGCGGGCTTTACCGGGGCGCTCACGGGCTTTCTGATGCTGTTGAGCGCGGCCGGGATGCGCCGCCGCCTGCGGGTCGCGTGGGTGTCGACGGTCGTGCTCCTGCCGGTGACGGCCCTGCAGGGACTGGCCCAGTCCAGCGACTTCTCGCTGCCGCTGGTCGTCCTCTCGGTGCTCTCGGTGCCGACGGTCCTCGTCAACTACCGGCGGTTCGACCGCAATCTGGACCTCTCGACGACGCAACTCGCGGCGGCGGCGGCGCTCGCGGGCACGCAGTTCTACGGTACTGCGGGCGCCTACGCGCTCCAGGACGACTTCAACGGCGTCTCCTCGCTCACCGACGCCTTCTACTTCACCATCGTCACCGCGAGTACGGTCGGGTACGGCGACGTCACCCCCCTGTCGGCCCGGGCGCGGCTGTTCGGCATGAGCGTCGTCGTCCTGGGCGTCGCGAGTTTCACCGTCGCGCTCGGCTCGCTTCTGGCCCCCGCCATCGAAGCCCGCCTCTCACAGGCACTCGGAACCATGACAGACGCAGAGATCGAACTCCTCGAAGGCCACGTCGTCGTGCTCGGCTACGGCGACCTGACGGAACCGCTCGTCGAAGAACTCGCAGACGCCGCCGACTTCGTCGTGATCACCCCCGACAGCGACGTCGCGGCGCAGTTGCGCGCCCACGACATCCTCGTCGTCGTCGGCGACCCCAGCGACGAGGAGCCACAGGCCCAGGCCGGGATCGAACACGCCCGGGCGGCCGTCGCTGCCACCAACGACGACGCCCAGGACGCCCTCTCGATTCTGACCGCCCGCCAGCTCCACCCGGACGTGCGGATCGTCGCCGCCGCCACCGACCGCGAGAACACCGAGAAACTGCGGCGCGCCGGCGCCGACGCCGTCATCTCCCCGGCGGTCATCGGCGGCCACCTGCTGGTCGAGTCCGCGCTCGGGACCGGCGACATGGAGGATTTCGCCGACCGACTGCTCGATACCCGCCCCGACGACGGCGGTGACTCCGGGGACCTCGCTGACGCCGAGGAACTGAGCGGGGACGCCACCGACGAGTCGGACGGGGGCGGGCGAGACGAGGGCGGTCCCGGCAGGGACCCGAAGTGACGTCGCCCGGTCAGTTCCGGTCGACGACGGCCACGTCGGCGTCGACGTCGCGGATCCGCTCGAAGGTCGGCGGCGATATCAGCCGGGAGGCGGCCGTCCGCTCGCGGCTCGCGCCGATCATCACGAGGTCGAACTCGCCCGCCTCCTCGGCGAGGAACGTCTCGATCGGACGCGTCGAGACGCGCGTCTCGAAGTTGCCGTCGAACGCCTCCACGAGGTCGGCCAGCATCTCCTCGCCGCGCCGGCGGGCGCGGTCGCCCGAGACGCAGGTGCCGACGCTGACCAGGCCGGTCTTGCCCGTGAGTCGCACCGCGAAATCGAGCATCCCGTGGGCGACGTCGCTGGCCCGCCGGACCGGCACGAGCACCCGGCGCCAGCGCGTCCGTCCCGTCCGCGAGCGGTGGACCAGCACGTCGGTCCCCCCGCGGAACAGCGCCCGGACGAACGGCGACAGTCCCCCGCCGTCCGCTTCGTAGGACGCCGCTATCAGGTCGCAGTTCGTCTCGACCGCGGCTTTGCGGACCGTCGCGCCCGGCGAGCGCCCGCCGACCGCCGCGACGACAACCTGACAGGGCACCCCCACCTGCGTCTCGATGTCCGCGGCCCGGTCCTCGAGTCGTCGGGGTTCTCGCCGCGCATCGGGACGAGCACGCGGTCGTCGCCCTCGACGGACTCGTAGAGAAAGCGCGCGCGCTGCTCGTAGAAGCGCTCGCGCCAGACCCAGAACACCGCCGCGACGATGGTGCTCGCCGCGAAGACGCTGACCGCGAACGCCGCCTCCCGACCGGCGGGGACGAGCAACCCCAGCAGCGCCGTCGAGTACGCCGAGGGTTCCTCGACGCCCAGCGCCCAGGTCAGCGCTCCCGTCGAGAGGACGGCGACCGCGGCCTGGAGCGCGCCGACCCCGAGCGCCCCGGACCCCGCGGTGAGCCCGACCAGCGCGCTCGCCGCCAGCGCCCCCCAGCCACAGAGCGCGCCCAGCGTCAGCGCGACGACGAACTGCACCGGCGAGGAGTACTTCCCCTCCGGATTCGCGAAGAGCGTGTAACTCCCGGCGGCGAGCGGCGGAAAGAGCAGGAACGAAAGCTGGTCGACGGCGTTGGACAGCGCCGTCACGAGGCCGACCAGAAGCGGGACGAACACGAGCACCGAGAGGTGAACCAGCGTGTCGGTGCGTTCGAGCCAGCGCCGCAGGTCGCGCAACTCGCGACGTTCGACCCGGCGAGCGCGGGCCAGCGCCGCGTCCAGCCTGTCACGCAGCGACCGGCGCATACCCACACTACCTCGCCCGGTACTGAAAAATCCGCGCCCGCGGCCGGCGCCCGCCCCCCGCGAGGCGTGCCCGCGACCTGGGGAACCCGAGCGACGCGGCCCTCAGAGCCGTGTCGCGGCGTCGAGCGCGATGTCGATAGCGCGCTCGACGTTGTCCCGGGCCTTCGGCGGGAGTTCCGCGTCCTCGGTCTCGCCTTTCTGGGTGCCTTCGACGAGGTTGCCGTCGACGGTACAGACGGCACCGGCCCGGAGCCCCTTCCGGCGCGCGAGCGTGAACAGGGCGGCGGCCTCCATCTCGACGGCGAGGATGTTCGCCGCCTCCCAGTCCGTGACGTACGCCTCCGTCTCGGCGTAGAAGGCGTCGTCGGAGGCGACCGGCCCGACGTGGACGTCCTCGTCCCGTTCCTCGGCCCCCTCGACCAGCGCCGAGAGCGTCTCGTAATCGGCGACGGCGGGGTACTCGACGGCCTCGTAGCGTTTCGTCGTCCCCTCGTTTTTCGCCGCGGCGGTCGCGACGACCATGTCGCCGACCTCGATGTCGGACTGGAGCGCGCCGATCGTCCCGACGCGGACGAACGTCTCGACGCCCACCGCGGCGAGTTCCTCGGCGGCGATGGTCGCGGAGGGACAGCCGATACCGGTCGAGCAGATAGTGAGGGGGCGCCCCTCGTAGGTGGCGTTGACGAGCGTGTACTCGCGGTTCTGTGCGACGCGTTCGACGTCCTCGCACTGGTCCGCGATGCGCTCGACGCGCCCGGGGTCACCCGGGACCAGCGCGATGTCGTGAACGTCGCCCGCCTCGACGAGCAGGTGGGGTTGCTTCGCCATGGCGGGACCTGGGAGCGGGGCCGGCAAAACGGTACCCCTCCGGACGTCCGGCGGCGAGACTGTGAGACCGTCGCGCGCCGCAGTCACGCCGGCCCGCTGAGCAGGAACAGGGCGAGGTTGTTCGCGGCGGGGCCCATGCCGACGGCGGCGACGAACGCGAGCAGGAGGTTGCCCTCGGTGGGGTCGTCCTCGACGTAGTCGGCCAGCAGGACGACGATACCGCCAGCGACGACCAGTTTCGCGATGACGAACAGCCAGCCCCGGCCGACGAACGGGGCTGTCGGGAGCGTGCCGGCGAACTCCATGATCATCCGGGGGATGGGCGTGCGCTCGCCCGTCCCGAGGACGTCGACGCCGACGGCCGTCGAGACGCCGTCGAGCGCGTGGGCGAACAGCGCGACGACGACCCCGAGGTGGGCGACGACCGCCGGGCGGTACGCGCGAAGGGCGAGGTACGCGAGGAGGGTGGCGACGGTGGCCCCGACGACGGCGAGGGCGGGCCAGACGGCCGCGGCGGCCGCGCCGTTCCCGAGCGCCAGCCCGACGGCCACGGCGACGAGGGCCAGCAGCGCGAGCGCGCCGACGGCGCCGAGCGCGCGGACGCTCCGCTCGGCGGCGGCGGCGGTGGTGACGCCTTCGAACGCGGCGCGGCCGTCGACGCTGAGGAGGGCGGCGACCCAGACGGCGGCGACGGTGACGAAAGTGGTGACGTAGACGGCGGGGGCGGTCACGAGCGGGTCGAGGACGGCGGGAACGACCTCCGAACCCCGGGCGGCGTCGTACTGGTGGATGGCGTGGGCGGCGCCGCCGGCGAGCATCCATGGCACCAGCGCGAGGACGTGGCTGCCGGTCACCGTCGGACCGAGACGCGAGAGGGCGATGGCGAGGCCGGCGGCGGCGACCAGCAGACCCGCGGCGTAGGGCAGCGGCGGGACGACCAGTCCGCTCGGCAGCACCTGCATGTCACCAGCGGGCGCCCGGAGCGTCGAAAGCGTTCCGGTCGGCGAGACCCGGCGAGCGGACGGCCCCTGGTACCGGTCCCGCGTTCGGCGCGGAATGGCGACACCCCAGCGTGTGTCCGCACGGAGCACTGGTACTGTTTTTGGTCCCGGGGGTCGTCGGCAGAAACATGGAATTCGACCCCGAGGATCCCGGGGCGGTCACCGGACGGATCGAACACACCGTCCTCGGGCCCGAGACGACGCCCGACGAGGTCATAACGGTGCTCGACGCCGCCATCGAGTACGGCATGCGCGCCTGCGTCCCGCCCTGCTACCTCGAACTGGCCGGGAGTTACGCGCCGACCGTCGACGTGACCACGGTGGTGGGCTTCCCCCACGGCCAGCACACCACGGACACGAAGTGTCACGAGGCCGCGGCCGCCTGGGAGGCGGGCGCCGAGGAGATAGACGTCGTGATGAACGTCGGTCGCCTGCGAGCCGGCGAGGACGACGCCGTCGAGTCGGAACTCGCGGAGGTCGTCGCCGCGGTGCCGGTCCCGGTGAAGGTCATCGTCGAGTCGCCGCTGCTCTCCGAGGCCGAACTCCGGCGGGCCGCCGAAGCGGCGGTGGCCGCCGACGCCGACTTCCTCAAGACTGCGACCGGGTTCTCCGGGGGCGGCGCGGCCGTCGACGACGTCGCGCTCATGAGCGAGTACCTCCCGGTGAAGGCCTCGGGCGGGGTCGGGTCGTGGGCCGACGCGGAGGCCATGTTCGAGGCGGGCGCCGAGCGCATCGGCGCTTCCAGCGGCGACGTCATCGCTCGCGAGTATCTCGACCGGCCCGAGTGAGCGACCCCACGAGCGGGCCGAGTAACGCTTTTCTCCGCCGGGACACAAGCGGGGGCGAGTGGCCCGCTATCACATCGAGACCTACGGCTGTACCGCCAACCGCGGCGAGAGCGCCGCCATCGAGCGGGCACTGCGCGCGGGCGGCCACCGCCCGGTCGACGGACCGGACGAGGCGGACGTGGCCATCCTCAACACCTGCACCGTCGTCGAGAAGACGGAGGACAACATGCTCCGGCGGGCGGCCGAACTCGACGCCGAGACGCCCGCCGACCTGGTCGTGACCGGATGCATGGCGCTGGCCCAGAGCGAGGCGTTCCGGGAGGCGGACGTCGACGCCGAGGTCCTCCACTGGGACGCGGTGCCGGAATACGTCCGCAACGGGGAGTGTCCCACGCCCACCGCCGACGCCGAACCCGTCCTCGACGGCGTCGTCGGTATCCTCCCTATCGCCCGCGGGTGTACCTCCGACTGCTCGTACTGCATCACCAAGCGGGCGACGGGCAAGGTCGACTCCCCGCCCGTCGAAGAAAACGTCGAGAAAGCCCGCGCGCTGGTCCACGCCGGCGCGAAGGAGATCCGGGTCACCGGTCAGGACACGGGCGTCTACGGCTACGACCGGGAACACAGGAGCCTCCTGCCCGAACTGTTAGAGCGGGTCTGTGCCGTCGACGGCGAGTTCCGCGTGCGCGTCGGCATGGCAAACCCCAAGGGCGTCCACGGCGTCCGCGAGGAACTCGCCGCGGTGTTCGCCGCCAACGACGAACTCTACGACTTCCTGCACGTGCCCGTCCAGTCGGGCAGCGACGACGTGCTCGGGGACATGCGCCGCCAGCACCAGGTCCGGGAGTTCCGCGAGGTGGTCGCGGCGTTCGACCGGCGCCTGGACGACTGGACGCTCGCGACCGACTTCATCGTCGGGTTCCCGACGGAGACCGACGCCGACTTCCGGGCCTCGCTGGACCTCCTCCGGGCGGTGTGCCCCGAACGGGTCAACATCACGCGCTTCTCGAAGCGACCGGGCACCGACGCCGCCGACATGAAGGGCCTGGGCGGCACGCTCAAGAAAGAGCGCTCGAAGCGCATGACCGACGTGAAGATGGACGTCGTCGGCGAGACCTACGAGGGGATGGTCGGCGACCGGCGGTCGGTGCTCGTCGTCGAGGACGGCACCGACGACTCCCGGGTCGGCTACGACCGCACCCACCGGAAGGTCGCGGTCCCCGGCGCCGAGACGGCGGGCATCGAACTGGGGGACGTCGTGGACGTCGAGATCACGGGCCACAACACGGTCTACGCGCTGGGCGAGTTGGTGTAAGACCGGCGTCAGTACCCTTCGGCGTCGAGGTCGTCGCGCGTCCTCTCGACGGCTTCCCGAAACCCATCGACGTCGCTCATCGCCCCGAACCCCTTCAGCACGTCGCGGTCGTCTCCGGTGAGTCGGAGGACCGTCTCAGAGAGGGCCTCACTCTCCCGCCTGTGTTCCTGCAACCGTTCGTAGGCTTCCTCCGTGATCGTGAGGGTCTTCGTCTCCATAACCGCACGTCTGTACGCACCCCAATGTAAATCGTCGGTGACGTTCGTGTCCGTTCGAGAGGGGTCAGACCGGCGAGAACGAGTCGCCAGGCAGTCGACGGACCGATCCGTCAGCGCGAGCACACGGGGCGAGAGACCGCCGGCGATGCCATGGTCGCGAGTCGGCGTTCGACCAGTTCGAGGACCGAACGACCCAGCGGTTTTCCGTCGCGCGCGAGGCCGTGTGCTTCGGCGACCCCGGCGCGACCGGCGAGGGGAACGACCCGGAGCGTCGTCCCGCGGCGGTCGACCTCGACGTGCAGCGATGCCTGCGGGAACGAACAGGTCGCCGGCGCCAGGACCTCCAGGACTGACGACTCCGCCGGGCCGACGGCCGTCTCGTGGGCCAGGAGCGCCGGCACGTGCTGGTGGGCGGAGACGACGAGCGGGACGTCGTGGGCGGCCAGCACTCGCGAGACCGGGGTCGCGTCGTCGACGTCGAAGTTCGTCCAGCGCGTCCCCGGCGGCCGGTCGGGCAGGGCCGCGACCGGGTGGTGACAGACGACGACCGGCGTCTCGGCGGCGGCCGCCCGCTCCGTGAGCCACGCACGCTGGGACTCGCCGACGCGCCCACCCCAGGTGTGTCGGAGCGTCTCGTCCGCCCGCGCGGGGTCGGGCCCGACACTGGCGGTGTCGAGACAGAGCAGCGTCAGGTCGCCGACCTCGCGGGCGAACGGCGACGCGTCGTACCGGTCGGCGAACCGCTCGACGGGGGGCGTCTCGTGGTCGTCGACGGCCTTCGGGACGTCGTGGTTGCCGGGAATCGCCATCCACGGGACGGCGAGGTCGGCCAATATCGCGTCGACGGCGTCGAACGCCCGGGGATGGCCGTCGCGGGTGAGGTCACCGGCGACGACCGCGAGGTCGGCACGGCGGTTGGCCGCCGCGATAGCGGCCCGCAGTCGCGACTCGGTCCGGTGATAGACCTTCCACGTCCCCGCGGCGTCGACGGCGACGTGGGGGTCGGCGACGACCGCGACGGTCACCGGCGGGTCGCTCCGCGGGCGGTCGAGGCGCGCGAGGACGGGACCGGGTGCATCCGGCGGCGTCCCGGGAACGTCGGCAGTCACGACTCCGGCAGGACGTGGACGCGGTCGGTCTCGAGCGCGAGCGAGACCCGCTCGCCCGGTTCGGGCGCCTCGGTCGGGTCCAGGCGGAGGGTGACGGATTCGCCGTCGGGTAGTTCCGCGACGGTCTGGACGTACTCGCCGAGGTAGAAGCGCTCGCGGACGGTGGCGCTGAACGGCCCGGCCCCGAGTTCGAACGCTTCGGGGCGGACGACGACGGTCACCTCGCCCTCGTCGCCGTTCGGGGCCGGCGTCGTCGCGTACCCGAAGTCGAGGCGGCCGTCGCGCGCGGTCGCCGCCAGGCGGTTCGACGTGCCGACGAAGTCCGCGACGAAGTCGTTCGCCGGGCGCTCGTACACCTCGTCGGGCGTCCCGACCTGTTCGATGGTCCCGTCGTTCATCACGGCGATGCGGTCGCACATCACCATCGCCTCGACCTGGTCGTGGGTGACGTACAGCGCCGTCACGTCCAGGTCCTCGAGCAGTCCGCCGATCTCACGCTGGAGGCGGGTCTTGAGCCTGGCGTCCAGCCCGGTCATCGGTTCGTCCAGCAGGAGCACCCGGGGTTCGATGGCCAGCGCCCGGGCCAGCCCCACGCGCTGTTGCTGGCCGCCCGACAGCGTCGTCGGGTCACGGTCGGACAGGTCGGCGATGTCGAGCATCTCCAGCAGGTCCATCGCCCGCTCGGCGCGTTCGCTCGCGGCGAGCGAGCGCATCTTCAGCCCGAACTCGACGTTCTCCCGGACGGTCATGTTGTCGAACAGCGCGTA
>JAZKRZ010000045.1:0-19617 GCA_036626395.1 Haloarculaceae archaeon | reverse complement strand
AGCTACCTACACCTGGTGGATCATACACCTCCTGCCGATCAAGCATGTGGTAAACCACCCGTTATCGCTTAAGCTCACAGATTGCCGGTTTCTAGTTAGAACCGGTATAACGCGATGAAATCGCCGTGCACTTGGTGCACGGTCTTCTATACTTGTCTTAGCAATGGCGAAAACAAAGTTTGGCGTCTCGATCGAGGATGAAATCGCTCGTGAGGTCGATGAACTGGTTGAGGAGTGTGCTGATCTCGGAGCGACTCGCTCCGAGATAGTCGAGGCTGTCCTGACGGCATACCTCGAATCCGACGTTGAGCATGGCTCGCGGGTCCGAGAACTCATCATCCGTCGCCGGAAGGGAGATCTCTAACGGATCATAATCTACGTGCACTAGGTGCACGGCTCTTAGAGACCGCCTTAGCCGATCATGATAATATACCAACCTTAATTGAAGCCTAAAGCGATAACGAGTGGTCATCTGGGGGTGACATAGCATACCATAATGGGACGATCGTTATATAATTGCTGTGGAGTGTTGGCCGTTCGGGGCCCCGGCGTGGCCCCGAGCCCTGGCGCCGGTCTGTACGGCGTCCCGGTCCGGCGACCGAGGGCGGCGGCCTGTGAGACGACGGTCACGGGTCATACTGTCGGACACAAGTGAGGCAACTGTCGGTGGCTCGTTCGACCGGAAACGGGCGTTTCGATAGCGTGTTCTCGGCGAGCGTGTTCGCGTACTTGTGTCCGACAGTATCAGAACCCGGTCAGGCGGGGCCGGGGTGACACCGGGGACTGTACTCGAAGCGAAACCCCTTACTCGCCCAGTCACGGAGCCGAGAGCATGGAACGGATTCGGGTCGCGTGGGGGTCCGGGCGCGGACCGACGGCGACCGCGTCGTTCGACGCGGCGCTGGCCGACGCGAACCTGGCGAACTACAACCTCGTGACCGTCTCCTCGGTCGTGCCCGCCGACGCGACCGTCGAGCGGGTCGGGACCGCACCGGACCTCGGACCCGCCGGCGACGCGCTGTACTGCGTGCTGGCCCGCACGACGCTCGACCCCGGTGCGGACGGCCCGGCCGCCGCGGGCATCGGCTGGGCTCGCAGCCCCTCGGGCGAGGGACTCTTCTACGAGGAGTCCGGGACGGGCGCCGACGCGGTCCGCGAGAGGGTCGTCGGGGGCCTGGACCACGGGCTGGCTCTGCGCGACTGGAACGCCGAGCGCGACCCGGCCGTCATCGTGGAGACGCGTTCCGCTGTCGAGGACGCCCACACGACGGCCGTCGTGGTCGCCGCCTACGGACGCAGTCAGTCGCTGCTGTGACCGGCGCTGTCGCGTGATACCGCCACTGGACACTGCGGCGTGGCGGGCCGACAGCGGCCGTCGAACGTGCGCCACTCACCAGGGTTAAGACCCCCCGTCACATAGGGGAGCGGGAATGTACGGTAACTCGCCGTTCGGCACCGAAGAGGTGGACGCGGAGTCGCTGTCGCCCGACCAGCGCAGACGCATCGAGCGGGACCTCTCGCGGGTCGCCGAGCGCACCCGCGAGTACCTCCCCGGCGAGTTCGTCGTCGGGTCGGAACTCTCGGCGGGAGTCGACGGTCCCGAGGCGACCGTCGCCGTCCGCCCGCCCGTCGGGTCCGTCGTCTCCGCCGGCTACTCGCCCGACGACCTCGACCGCTCCATCTCCGAGGACGAACGCGACGACATCGCCCGCGGCCTCGCCGCCAGCGCCGCTCTCCAGGTCAAACAACGCCTCGGCAGGAACGACCGCCCGACCGCGCGATAGGCTCGCCGGACTCTCTTTTTGTGCGCTGTCGTTCTGACTCCGTCGAGTGGCGCGTGTACCTATCGAACAGCCGCGGTGGCGCGCGCCGTCGAGGGCTTTCACCGAGTAGTGCGAGTTGCGGTCACAACGGCTGCCAACGAGCGGACCAGAAGAGCACTAACACCGAAAGGACCGCCGGTGAACGATCCTACTCCATCGCTCCCGGCGGGTCGTAGAAGAGCGCATAGCCGATAGACCCCGTGGCCGGGAGACTCCCGAGGGCCAGTGCGGTCCCCAGCGCCAGCGGGAACGCTGCCGCCGCGAGCGTCGCCACCAGCAGCGACGCCGGTATCACCGCCAGCACCGCGTCGGCCGTCCCCGCTCCATCGACGGTCTCGGTCACTACACGACGTGACCGGCGCGGTGTAATTAAATATTATTACTCGTACGACGAGCCGGAAGGTCGGCTGTAGAGCGGCCGTCCCGATCAAAGAGCGGGAACTCCGCTGTCACTTGCCCCAGAAGGGGTCGCGCTTGCGCCGCTTCTCGAGGTACATCGAGAGTACTTCCCGCTCGTCGGCGGTGATGTCCTCGGCGAGTTCCTGCTCCAGTATTTTGGCGTGTTTCTCGGGGATCTCGACCCAGAGTTCGTCGCCCTCGTCGAAATCGCGGCCGACGGTGGGGCCGTCGATGGAGACGGCGGCGCGCTCGCCGGTCACGAGTTCGTCGATGTCCTCGCCCTCGTCCTGGATGGACTTGAGCGCGCCCACGCGGTCGGGCTCGTCGCCCTCGAACAGCGCGACGCGGGTGTTGCGCTTGAGGGTCCCCCCCAGCACCTCGACGCCGACGACGGCGGGGTCGGACTGGCGGAAGACGTGGTCCTCGAGGACGCGAAAGCGCGCCGGGCGGGTGATGTTCTCGAGGACCTGGTCCTGCTGGGCCTGCTCGATGGCCTCGACGTGCTCCTCGTACTCCTCGACGAGGCGGTAGATGACGTCGTGGCTGAATATCTCGACGTCCTCCTGCTCGGCGAGGCGCGTCGCGTCGTCCAGCACCTCGACGCCGAAGGCGAGTATCGCCTCGTGGGTGGGTTCGTTGGCCGTCTCGGCGACGCGGACGTCCCGGGGGGCGACCGCGCCGACCTCGGCGCGCACGACGGGGATGTCCGCCTCTTCGAGCGTGCTGACGAGCGCTTCGAGACTGCCCAGCGTGTCGGCCTTGACGACGACGCCCTCCTCCTCGGTGGTGACCTCGATGCCCGCGAGTTCGGCCCGGACCTCGGCGACGACGTCGTCGACGTCGCGGTCCCGCACCGCGCGGATCGGCGCGCCGGCCATCGCGTCGTCGAGGTCGGGTGCGGCGATCTTGATACCGTCCGCCGCCGCCACCTCGGGGACGGTCTCGAACTCGCGTTCGGTGCGGATCTCCGAGAGCGGCCGCGGCCGCAAGAGCGCGCGCACGTCCGTGACGATGGGTTCGTTGACGCCGCCGACGACGATCGTATCGTCCTCCCGGACGGTCCCGTCGTAGATGATCGCGTCGACGGTAGCGCCGAAGCCCTGCGTGTCCGTCACCTCCAGCACCGTGCCCGCGGCGGGGCCATCGACGTCGACGGCCATCTCGTCTTTCATGTACCGCTGGGACAGCCCCATCAGTACCGTCAGGAGGTCGGGGATGCCCTCGCCGGTCTCGGCGGAGACGGGGACGACGCCGACGTTGTTGCCGAAGTCCTGGACCCGCCAGTACATGTCGGCGGAGAAGTCGTTGTCCGAGAGGTCGCCGATGAGTTCGTAGAGGTTGTCGTTGAGATACCCCTCGACGCGGTCGGTCTGTGCGTCGATGGTCTCCTGGGCCGGGGCGTCGGGGTTGGGTTTCCAGCCCGCGACGGTGTCGATCTTGTTGGCGGCGACGACGAACGGCGTCTGCGTGCGCGAGAGGATGTCCACCGCCTCCATGGTCTGGGGCTGGAAGCCGTCGTTGACGTCGACGACGAGGATCGCGATGTCGGCGAGTGCGCCGCCCCGCGACCGGAGCGTCGAAAAGGAGTGGTGGCCGGGCGTGTCGATGAACAACAGGCCGGGCAGGTCGAAGTCGTCGGGGTCGACGAGGTCCCCGGCGATCTCCGAGATCACGGAAAGCGGGACGGCCGTCGCGCCGATGTGCTGGGTGATCGCCCCCGATTCACCCTCGGCGACGGCCGACCCGCGCACCGTGTCCAGGAGCGTGGTCTTGCCGTGGTCGACGTGACCGAGGACGGCGACGATGGGCGTCCGGAGGGTCGTGTGCGTGTCGTCAGTGTCTGGTTCTGCCATCTGGTCACCTCGAGAAGCCAGTTACTCACAGAGAGCGCCGCACGGCAGTTAAGTCCGTCCATTTCTCTGGGACGGAGACGACCCTCCGCCGTGACCGTCAGGGTTAATAATGATTAATTATTACTGACGCCGACCACCGCTGTGGTGGTCCGCTCCCTGCGTTTTTCGAGAGGTATCGCCGGACCGGTCGGCCGCGGCCCGGGGGGCAGTATCACTCCGTGACGGTGAACGACCCGGTCATCCCGAGGTTCTCGTGTGGGATACAGACGGACTCGTACTCGCCGGGGACGTCGAAGGTGTACTCGTAACTGTAGCCCGCGTCGTAGGTGGTGTCGTCCCCGCCGGGCGTTCCCTGCCAGTCGGAACCCGCGGGGACCGACTCGGCGCGGACGTTGTGGCCGCCCGCCGCCCACGTCCAGCGGACTGTCCCGCCGGCCGCGACCTCGAAGGTCTCGGGCCCGAACGCGAGTTGAGCGTCGGGAGCGACCTCGACGACCTGTGCGACGTCGGGCGCCGGCGTGGCGGTGGGGGTCGCCGAGGCAGTGGCCGTCGCCGTCGGCGACCCGCCGGAGTCGGTCGGCGTCGCCGGGTCGGGCGTGTCGCCGCTCCCGTCGGTCGTCGGCGTGTCACCGGGCGTCGGCGAGGGCGTGGTCGCGGGCGTCTCGGTGGGCGTCGGTTCGGGGGTGTCGGCCCCGTCGCCCCCGGAACAGCCGGCGAGGCCGGCGAGGAGGGCGGCGGCACCGGTCCGGAGCAGGTGGCGGCGGCGCATACCCGCCGGTTGGGTCTTCAGTGTCCTAAACCCCGGTGGGACGGCGGGAACGACGGGACGACCCGGTGGGGTGGCACCGCGGACGGACCGCGAGCGACGGCGTTCGAGCGTCGGGCGGACGTCAGACGGCCCCGTGGCGTTTATTACGCCGGACTCGGTACGCGGGAGTATGGCCGAGATACTCGCCGAGAACCTGTCAGGCAAGGCCGTCACCGGGAGCGACGGTGCCGAACTGGGCATGCTCTACAACATCACGATGGACATCGACAGCGGGCGCCTGGAGAACCTGCTCATCGACCCGAACGAACACATCGACACGAGCGATTTCGACACCGACGAGCAGGGACGCCTGCTGGTCCCGGTCGGTCGCGTGCAGGCAGTCAAAGACCAGATGATCGTCGAACGGTAGATGAACGTCCTCGACGCGTCCGCTTTTATCAACGAGTATCACACCGACGAACAGATAGCGACGGTGCCGCTGGTCCGCGAGGAACTCGAAGACGAGTCGGCCTATCGCTACGACGCCCTCGAAGGGTCGGGCATGCACGTCCACCTCCCCGAGGAGGAGACCGTCGACCGCATCCGCCGGGCCGCGGGCGAGACGGGCGACCTCGACGAGCTCTCGGAGACGGACGTCCGCCTGCTCGCGGCGTCGTTCGAACTCGACGCCGTCCTCGTGACCGACGACTACGCCATGCAAAACGTCGCCGACAAGCTCGACGTCGCCGTCGAGGTCATCGACCGCGAGGGCATCTCCGAGCAGCGCAACTGGCGTTTTCAGTGTCGCGGTTGCGGCCGCGAGTTCGACGACCACCACGACCGCTGTCCGGTCTGTGGCAGTTCGCTCTCGCGCAAGAACCCCTCGAACGCCTGATACGGACCGTTGTACCCATTTTCGGCGATGCCGTCGACGTATGGGCGAGTCACGGCCCGATGCGTTCACCGTGGTTCGCGACGGCGGTAACGAAGTACAACGGTCCGTATGAACCGCCACCGAAAGCTATCCCGTCCACACCCCGGACGCGCCCGGTTCAGGCCGCCTCTGTCTCGAGTTCCCCGAGCCCCACGTCGACGAGCTGGCGGAGGACCTCCTCCTCCGTCAGGCCGTACTCCCGGGCGAGTCGCTCGACGTCCCGAGCGAGGTCGTCGTCGCAGACGACCGTGTAGCGGGTCGGCATGGACACGGATCGCACGTCAACGTCTATAAGTGCCAGTCAGACGGGCGTCGGACGCGGTCGCGACGGCAGACGGGCACCGGAGCGGTCGCGACGGCAGACGGGCGTCGACCGTGGGCGCGAGCACACCCGATGGGCGCGGCCGGGCCGGGCGGGGCTCAGACCATCCCCGCGGCGGCGTTCGTCGCCGCGGCGTACTGCGACCCGAAGAGGAACGCGTTCCAGAGGCCGTGGATGACGACCGGCACGGCGAGGTTCTCGGTGAGTTCGTAGGCGACGCCCAGCACGACCCCGAGGACCGCCGCGATGGCGATGTAGGTGAGGCGACCGCCGCCGGTCAGCGCGAGCCAGTGGGCGACGCCGAACAGTGCGCTCGCCAGCACCACCGCGGGGACGACGCCGTAGGCCCGCCGGAACAGTCCCTGGACGATCCCGCGGAAGATCAGTTCCTCGGCGGGCGCGACGAAGACGATGGTGATCGGGATCATATAGAGGAAGATCGCCGGGTTCTGCTGGCCCTGTTCGACGACCTGATTGGTGGCGGTCTCGACGCCCAGTTGCCGGATGACCACCGAGAGTGCGGTCGCGGCGACGAAGATGGCGACGAAGCCGACGACGACCGTCGCGACGTCGCGCAGGTCGGGGACGGCGACGTCGAACAGGTCCGTCCCGCCGCGCCACCAGAGGTAGGCCGCGCCCAGGACGCCCATCCCGAAGAACTGGGCGACCGTGACGGCGGCGTAGACGTTCGGCGGCACCGGCACCTCCTCGTTCGCGAGTGCCTCGACGCTCACCACGTCCGCGGCGACCAGCGCCAGTGCGACGACGTTCAGGAGGACGTACCCCACCAGAAACGCCGCCACTACAACCCCCAGGGAGTGGCCCAGACTCTCGGCACGCGTCCGCCAGTCCGTCGCGCGATAGTACTCGACCATCGGTTGCCGACAGTTAGGACCGGATTCGTTTCACTGCATCGGTCGCAGGCGCGTCGAGCGACCGACCGCGGGGTTCGGTTTCCCCCCTACTCGACGACGAGTTCGGTCTTCTCACGGGCGGCGTCGGCCTCGGGGGCGTCGGACCCGCCCAGGAGCCCGCGGGTCGCGTTCTTGCCCCACTCGACGGCCGGCTGGTCGAACGTCTCGACGCCCGCGAGTTCGCCCGCGAGCACGCACGCGGCTTCCATGTCGTAGAGCAGTCGCCCCACCGAGCGGGCGTCGACGCGGGGGACCTCCACCCGGACGTTCGGGCGGCCGGCGGCCGCGAGGCTGGCCTCGGTCGCGACGAACTCCGCGTCGATGACCTCGGCCAGGTCGCGGCCGCCGAGATACGAGAGCGCGTCGACGTCCGTCTCGGGGACCCTGGTGCGCTCCGGGGCGGGTCGCTCGCGCGGGCGGACGAAGGTGACGAGTTTGTCGCGGCGGCCGGCGCGGTAGAGCTGGAGCTGTGAGTGCTGGTCCGTCGCCCCCAGCGCCCGGACGGGGGTCTGGCCGCCGCCGTCCTTGCCGAGACTCTCGGCCCACAGCTGGGCGAACCACTCGGCAAAGGCCTCCAGGGACTCGGCGTAGGGCATCACGGCGTTTATCCTGGCGCCGCGCTCGTCCAGTGCCCCCGAGACCGCACCGTAGGCGTAGGCCGGACAGTCGAACAGCGACCCCGCGAGCGCGTCCGCGCCCGCCCGGCCGCCGGCGAGCAGTGCGTCCAGGTCCACGCCCTGGAGCGCCGCCGGGACGAGTCCGACCGTCGAGAGCGCCGAGAAGCGCCCCGGGACGCCCGCCGGCGTGTCCAGCGCCGGCAGGTGGTGGCTGTCCGCGAGTTCGCGGAGCGGCCCCGCGTCGCCGGTCGTCACGACGGTGCGTTCGGTCCAGTCGACGCCCGCCGCGTCCATGGCCTCGCGCACGACGAGGAAGTTCGCGAGCGTCTCGGCGGTGGTGCCCGACCGCGAGACGGCGTGGACGACCGTCCGGGCCAGGGGCAGGTCGGCCAGGAGGCGTTCCGTGTGGGCAGGGTCGACGTTGTCCAGCGCGTAGTGGTCGACGGGCGAGTCCGCGCCCAGCGCGTCGGTGAGGGTGACCGCGCCGAGGGCGCTCCCGCCGATCCCCACCGTCAGGACGGCCTCGGGGTCGAACCCGTCGACGGCCCGGCGGATATCGTCCAGGTCGGTCCGGCCGGGCACGTTCAGAGCGGCGTACCCGAACTCGTCGTCGGCGCGGGCGCGGGCGATCCGGTCGTGGGCGTCGGCGACGCGGTCGTCCAACTCGTCCAGGTCGTCCCGCGAGAGGCCGGGGTCGGCGACCGACGCGAGCGCGTTGCCGATGTCGACGTGCATGGGTGGGGAGTCGGCTGGGGCCGTCATAGCTCTGTCTCCGCGGGGGCGGTCCCGACGGACTCGCCGCCCGGACTGACGGCACGGGGTCACCCCCGCGGGGGATCGGACCGCTTTTTCGCCCGCCGCCCGTAGGGGGCGGCGATGACTGACGCGCCCGCCGAGGCCGACCCCGACGTCGAGTCCGTGGCCGGTGACGCCGACGGCGCCGACGACGGACGGACCTACCGGGGGCTCCCCTCGGCGTTTCCCTACGCCTTCCGGGCGAGCGAGTCACGACTCTTCAAGAGCTACGTCGTCGTCGGCGGACTGGTGGCGCTGCTGGTCGTTCTCGTCTTCACCGCGGCACTGGTCGTCCTGATGGGCGAGACCGCTAGCGCCCGGGGCGGGACGTTCACATTCTCGCGGGCCTTCTTCGTCGTCCTCATGGTGCTGGTGTTCGCGCCGCTGGTCGCGCCAGTCCTGCTGGTCGCGCGCTACCACCGCCGGGTCGGGCAGAACCGCACCTACGAGCGCGCGCTCGCCGCCGGCGGCTACCTGTTTTTCGCCGGGATGTACGTGAGCCTCGCCGTCTCGGTCCCGCCGGCGCTCCGGGAAGCGTCGCCGGGCGCGGTGGGGGCGTTCCTCTACTCGCTGCCGACCGTCACGGCCGCCGTGCCCCCCGTGGTGGCCGTCTTCGCCATCTACCTCGCACACCGCCGGTATCGGTGACCCGAAGCGCGTCCGGTCCCGGACCGCGGCCGTCGCGCCGGCGCGGGTCGAAACCCGCAAGGGCGACGACGGGCTACGAGCACGCATGAAACAGGGGACCTTCCACGTGACCGAGGCCGACGACGACTCGGCTATCGTGCGCGACGTGACCGGCGGCCAGATCCACACGCTGGCGGACAATCCCGGCGTCGAGGCCGGTGACGTGGTCGAGGCGACGCTCGAACCCGAACCGCCGATGGAGGTCGTCTGGCACGCCGAGATCGAACGCGAGTTCGCCGTCGAAATCGCCCGCAGCGAGGAACCGCCCACACAGCGCGCCCGCGAGACCGCCGCCGACCAGCCCGTCGGCGAGGTCACCCGCCACGAGCGCGCCGGCACCGGCGAGGTCCACGTCCTCACCGTTTCGGACGGGGAGACCGAGGCCGCCGTCTCGGACGTCCTCGACGACGAGGCGACCGTCGAACGGGCCGCCCGCCTCGGCGTCGAGCGCGTCGAGGTCCGCGGTGAATCCGGCGTCGTCAGCGTCCGCTACCTGCCCTGACCGTCCCTCAGCTGGTCGGCCCGCCGGCGCTCTGGACCGCCCAGTTCCCGTCGATACCGCAGGCCTCGCGGACCTCGTAGACGACTTCCGTGTCCTCGGTGACGGTGTCGCCACCCTCGGTCCCCTCGATGCGGAGCGGCACGTCCAGCGTGTCGCCACAGCAGCCCACGCCGACGAACGTCTCGACGACTTCGCCCGGTTCGACCTGTCCCAGCGTCTTGCCCAGGTAGGCACGAAAGGGGGCGCCCTCGACGGTGTCGCGGCCCCACTGGCTGAGGTCGGCTGGATAGGAGACGACGACCCGCTCGGCGGTCGGGTCCTCGCGCGGGATCTCCGTCGTCATACCCCCGAGTACGTGACTCGCGCGTAAAGCCGTTCTGTCGGTGGGTGGTTGGTCTGTGCGACCGGACTCCGCAACCGGACCGACCTACAGCAGGTCCTCGAACTCGCCGAGGAACTCGTCGTAGGTGCCGATGGCGGCCTCGACGGGCTGGGAGGTCGCCATGTCCACACCGGCACCCCGGAGCAGTTCGAGCGGGTACTCCCGGGAGCCACTGGAGAGGAAGTCGACGTAGCGGTCGGCCGCGGGCTGGCCCTCCTCCAGGATGCTCTCGGCGAGCGCGACGGCCGCCGAGATGCCCGTCGCGTACTGGTAGACGTAGAAGGCGCGGTAGAAGTGGGGGATGCGCATCCACTCGCGGGCGATGCGGTCGTCGACGTCGGCGTCGGCGTAGTAGGTGCGCTTCAACTCGCGGTACAGCTCGTCGAGGCGGTCGGCCGTGAGCGCCTCGCCTTCCTCGGCGAGTTCGTGGGCGCGGTGCTCGAACTCGGCGAACATCGTCTGGCGGAACAGGGTCGACCGGAAGCGTTCGAGGTACTGGTTGAGGACGTGCTTGCGGAGCTTCTCGTCCTCGACGACGTCGATGAGGTGGTGCGTGAGCAGCGTCTCGTTGACCGTCGAGGCCACTTCGGCCACGAAGATCTCGTAGTCGCTGTAGACGTAGGGCTGGGTGTCGGTCGTGAACTCCGAGTGCAACGAGTGACCGAGTTCGTGGGCGAGCGTGTACATCGATGCGACGTCGTCCTGGTAGTTCATCAGGATGTACGGCTGGGAGTCGTAGGTCCCGCCCGAGTAGGCGCCCGACTGCTTGTTCTCGGTCTCGTAGACGTCGACCCACCGCGAGTCGAGCCCCTCGGCGAGGCGCGACTGGTACTCCTCGCCCAGGGGTGCGACGGCCTCGGTGACCCACTCGCGGGCCTGCTCGTACGCGACGTCGGGGCTCTCGCCCGCGACCATCGGGACGTAGAGGTCCCACATCCGCAGCTCGTCGACGTCCGCGTCGGCCTGTCGAGTGACGTGGCGGCGCTTCAACTCGGCGTGGCGACCCAGCACGTCGAGCTGGTCGTCGACGGTGTCGACGAGGGTGTCGTACACCTCGCCGGGGACGTTCGGGCCGTCCAGGGCGGCCTCGCGGGCAGTATCGTAGTCACGGGCGCGGGCGAGTTTGACGTCGGTCTTGACGCTGTTGCGGTAGGCGGCCGCGACGGCGTTGCGGTACTCGCCCCAGCGGTCGTAGAAGGCCTCGTAGACCTCGCGGCGGAACTCCCGGTCGGGGTTCTCCTGTAAGGTAGTGAAATTGTTGAGCGTGATCTGGCGGGGTTCGCCCTCGGGGTCGTCGACGGCGGGGAACTCCAGGTCGGCGTTGGCGAACATGTTGTAGACCTCGCCGGTCGAGCCCAGCACCTCGCCCAGGTCGGCGAGCAGCGACTCCACCTCCGTCGAGCGGGTGTGTGGCTGCATCCGGAGCACGTCGTCGAAGTAGTGCTCGTAGACGTCCAGGTCGGGGTGGTCGTCGACGAACGACTCGATGGTCTCGCGGCCGGCGTCCTGGACCGCGGGTTCGATGAAACTCGCCGCGCTCTGGGCCTCGGACCGCAGCGACTGTGCACGGGTCGCCAGCGCCTGGTAGTGGCCGTCCGACGTGTCCTCGTCGCGGCGCATCCGGGCGTACGCCGAGACGTCGGCCACCTGGCGCATCAGGTCCTCGTAGGTCCGGAGCGTCTCGTAGAGGGTGTCGGCGTCCTCGGTGGCACGGCCCTCGTAGGCCGCCAGGTCCTCCACCTGCTCGCTGGCTTCCTCGAAGGCCGCCTCCCAGGCGTCGTCGTCGGGGTAGAGCGCCTCCAGGTCCCACTTGTACTCCTCGTCGATGTTGCCTCGCTCGGGGACGGAACTCATGGCACCGCGTTCGGGTCGGACGAACCTAAGTGTTTCAACACGGCCGGAAACGGCAGTCTCGTTCACCCGCGACCGGACGGACTTTTGCCCCTCGCCGTCCACGGCCCGTCATGGACGACGCGGAGGCCCCGGACGACCCCACGAGGACGGACGCCGACGACAGGCTCGACCTCTCCGACGCGACTGTGGCGGCGCTCGGTCGCGCCTGGCTCTCGGCCCGGCCGTGGACGCTCCTGACGCGACTGGCCGAGCTCGACAACCGCATGGGCGGGCACCCCGGCGACCGCCGGGCGGCCGACCTCGTCGCCGAGGCCTTCGCGGGCGCCGGCGTGACGAACGTCGAGCGCCAGCCGTTCGACACCGCGCGCTGGACCCGCGGAGAGACTGACCTGGCTGTGCGTGTCCCCGACCGGGACGTCGAGCGGGCCTTCGAGGCGGTCGCGCTCCCCTACTCGCCCGCCTTCGAGGGCGCGGCACCGCTCGTGGACGTCGGCCACGCCACGCCCGGGGAACTCGACGCGGCGGACGTCGCGGGCGCGGTCGTCCTCGCCGAGACGGCCACACCGCCCGAATTCGACCGGCCGTACCACCGCGTCGAGAAGGCGGGGCGGGCCGCCGCCGCCGGCGCCGAGGCGTTCGTCTTCGTCAACCACGTCCCCGGACAGCTGCCCCCGACCGGGTCGCTCAGGTTCGACGCCGAGGCCCCTATCCCCGGCGTCGGCGTCAGCGCGGAGACGGGCGCGTGGCTCCGCGAGTACGCCGGCGAGGGCGCCCGCGCTCGCCTCCGGGTCGACGCGCGGACGGAACCGGCGACCAGCCACAACGTCGTCGGGACGCTCGGCCCAGACACCGACGCGGAAGTCGTCGTCCTCGCACACTTCGACGCCCACGACGTCGGCGAGGGCGCCCTGGACAACGGCTGTGGGGTCGCGACGCTCGTCGGCGCGCTCCCGGTCCTGCGGGCGATGGACCCGGACCGCCGGGTGCGCGTGGCGGGCGTCAGTTGCGAGGAGACGGGGCTGGTCGGCAGCGCGGCGCTGGCCGACTCGCTCGACCTCGCGGACGTACACGCCGTGGTCAACCTGGACGGCGTGGGTCGCTACCGCGACCTCCGGGCGCTCGTCCACACCGCCGACGCCGTCGGCGAGGTCGTCGAGCGCGTCGACGCGGCCGTCGACCACGTCGTCGCCGTCTCCGACCAGCCTCACCCATACAGCGACCACTGGCCGTTCCTCCGGCGTGGCGTGCCGACCCTCCAGTTACACAGCGAGAACCCCGATTCCGAGGGGACGTGGGACCGCGGCTGGGGACACACCCGCGCCGACACCCGCGACAAGGCCGACTCCCGCACTATCAGGGAGCACGCGATGCTCGCCGCGCTCCTGATAGGCGAACTGGCGAGCGACGACCTCGCGCGACTCGACCCCGGGGACGTCCGGGAGCGCCTGGTCGACGACGGTGCCCGGGCAGGCATGCAGGCCGCCGACATCTGGCCCGCCGAGTGGGACGGCGGGACGTGAGGGCGGTCCGGGGCGGCGAGAGCCGGCCACGACCCGGACCAGTTGCCCTCGCTCCTGTGCGGGGCGCTTGCCCCACTCGTAGCGGGCGTCCTCGGCGGCCTCGATGGCGGCTTCGACCTCCGACCCGGTCGCGCTCGTCACCGCGGCGAGCGCCTCCTCGGTCGTCGGGTTGATGACGGGGATCGATTCCGACCCGTCGGCGTCGACGTACTGTCCGCCCGGTGTGAACTCGACTGTCATGGTTAGACCCGGGACGCGTTCGGACTGTCGGGGGATCTTACCGAACTCAGAAGCAGTACTGTCTGACCCGTACCACAACCGGGCGTGCTGAACACAGCGCGCGTACCGGCTATCCGCCCTTACGAGGATGATCTGAGAAGCGTGGGAACAACAAACCGAGACAGTGACGCGGGATAGCGACCCGTGTCAGTAGCACTGTCGGAAATGTTATTCAAAAATGAACTTTTTTGAACCGTGAAAATGAATAACAAGGTGTATGCGGCGAGATGCATTTGACAAGGCGGGGGAGGAGTTCGCCGAGGAGATCGTAGCGGATTTGCCGGCCACGTCTACTGAAATAGCGGCGGAACTACCCGAGGATATTGAAACGTTTGTCGAGGACACGCCCGAGCTGCCAGATGATGCCGAAGCCCTCGCAGATGACCTCCCCGATGAATTGCTGAACAGAATGGACACCGGCAACAACACGGCGAACTCTCTTTCAATCCTCCTTCCAGACGAACTCTCGGAAGAACTGGACTGATACTGTCGGACACACGTTCGTGAACGGGCGATCCGCTGTGCGGGGCTGACCCGTCACAAAAACCCCGAGACAGTCATCGAACGGAGGCATTGCGTGTGTCCGACAGTATGAAGAATAAGTCCTCTATATCTTGCAGGCCGATCTGTAACAATATCACCGAAGCGATAGTTGTTCCACCAGATTAGGCAAGAGCCTGCCGGGGCACCAACACTCAAGCCCGCGGGCCCGGACACGCGAGTATGACCTCCCCGACGCGACCCGGGGCCGCGCACGTCTACGACGCCCTCCTCGACGCGGGCGTCGGCCTCCTGGTCGGCCTCCCCGGGACACAGACCGTGCCGCTGGACCGCGTCGTCGCCGCGCGCGACGAGATGCGCTACGTCATGGCCCGCCACGAGACCGCCGTCCCCCACGTCGCCTGGGGGCACTACGAGGTCTCGGGAGTGCCCGCCGCGACGCTGACGGTTCCGGGCCCCGGCGAGACCAACGCCATGCACGGACTCAAGAACGCCCTGAACGACTCCGTCCCGATACTCCACGTCACGGGCGACGCCCACCCCGACGACCGCGGGAAGGGCCCGATCCACGAGATCGAACCCGACACCTACGACAACGTGGTCAAGGAGAACGTCGTCGTCGAGTCACCCCGCGATCTGCCGGCAGCCGTCGAACGCGGCGTCGAGCGGGCGCTCACGCCGCCGATGGGCCCCGTTCGACTGGGCGTCCCGAGCGCGTTCCTCGCGAACGAGGTGGCCGCGCCCGCGGCGTCGGTCGACCCGGAGCGAGTCACCCGCGAGAACGGCGACCACTACGACGCGGCCGCCGCCCTGCTCGCGGAGGCGCGTCGCCCGCTCGTCTGGGTCGGCGGCGGCGCCGTCCGCTCGCCCGGCGGGACCGCGGCAGTCCGCGCGCTCGTCGACGAACTCGACGCGCCCGCCGTCACGACCTACAAGAGCAAGGGCGCGGTCCCCGAGGACGACCCGCACTTCCTGGGGGTCGCCAGCGGGTCGCTCCCGCCGGGCGGGCGCCGGGCGCTCGCTCGCGCCGACGTCGTCTGTGCGCTGGGGACGGACTTCGACGGCCTCGCGACCGGCGACTGGACCTACGAGGTCGGCGAGCGACTCGTCCACGTGACGCTCGACCCCGACGACCTGGACCAGGGCTACGAGGCCGACGTGGGAATCGTCGCCGACGCCGCCGAGGCCGCGTCGGCCATCCGCGAGCGACTCGCCGACCGCTCGTCGGACGGCGCGGGCGATGGCGTCGACGCGTCCGACCGCTGGGACGGCGCCGAGGTCGGCCGGGCGGTCCGCGCGGAGTACCGCGACCACCTCGCGAACGAGGGGCTCTTCGAGGCGACCGACGAGGGGTTCCACACCGCCGGGGTCCTGCGCACAGTCCGGGAGACGACCCCCGACGACGCCATCGTGACGGTCGACGTCGGCGGCTTTCGCCTGTGGGCGATGCAGGCCTTCGCGGCGTTCGAACCCGACGAACTGGTCGCCGCGGGGTCGTGGGCGGGTATGGGCGTCGGCCTCCCGGCCGCGATCGGTGCGAAGGTCGCCCGCCCGGACCGACCTGTCGTCTGTCTCTCCGGCGACGGCGGCCTGCTGATGTGCGTCCACGAACTCGCGACGGTCGTCCAGGAGGACCTCGACGTCACGCTGGTCGTCTCGAACAACAGCGACTACGCCATCATCAGCAAGCAGCTCCAGGAGACCGACGAGGCGGCCTTCGCCTGGGACAGCCCCGATTTCCCCGCGGTCGCCGAGGGGTTCGGCTGGGACGCGACCGCCGTCGACGACCGCGCGCGACTGGAAGCGGCGCTCCGGGACGCCCTCGACAGCGACGCCCCGACGCTCGTCGACGTGACGACGCCGACCGAAGAGCCCTCCGCGGCGGCCGCCGCCGACTTCGAGACGGACCTCTCGTTCTGACGGCCGCTGCTGTCGCCGACCGGAGGTCGCCGTGCCGGTCGTCTCGCCCCTCGCGCCGTCGGTGCCCGTCGCCGACCGTGCCCCGGTCGGTCACCTCCCGACCGACGTGGAGCGGCTCGCGAAGCCGTATTTCGGACGGGCCTACGGCTCTCGGACCCAGACTGCGCCGTCACCGTTCCCCAGCGTCACGGTGGTCCGCCCGTCGGCCGGTTCGGCGCCCCACTCGAGCGCGAGTTCCCAGCCGTCAGCCGGGATCGCCGCGTCGAGAGCCGTCGGGTCGACGGTGCACTCGGCGCCTTCCATGTTGCCGGCGAACAGCAACTGCTCGTCGCCGGTCGGGGACTCCCTGAAGCCGTAGTAGACGACCGTCCCGTCGACGGGGTGGCGGTAGGCGAACACCTCCGGGCCGTCGACGTCGACGTCCGTGCGGAGCCATGGCCGCCCCTGGCGGAACTCGCGGACGCGGTGGGTGAACGCGACGCGGTCGTCGTCGAGGTCGCCCAGCCAGTGGTCGAGGTTCGCGAACTCGCTGACGTCGGCCATCCAGCACTCGGCGAAGCGGTCGAGAGCTGCCGCGGTCACGGTCTCGGTGTCCAGGGGCGACCCGACCGCATCGACAGCCGTGGCCATCGCCGCCGTGTCCCAGTCGGTCGCCTCGCCGAGGTCCCGGAGCGCGCCGACGAACCCGTCGAGGTCGTCGCGGTCGTCGATCCCCAGCCCTTTCAGCCGCTGGAAGAAGCGCTCGTCGTCGTACAGGTCGGCGGGGACGTGCCAGTCGAGGAAGTTGTCCTCCTCGGCGACGACTTTCACGTGCCACTCGGCGTCGGTGTCGCGGACGAACGACCACGGCGCGCGGGCGTTCGCGTTCAGGAAGTCCATCGGCACGCCCGGGAGGAAGGCGTGCAGGAGCATGACCGTCGACGGCTGGTCGTAGGCCTCGTCGATGATCGCGGGGCCGTCCTCGCCCAGGTAGGGGTTGATCGGCGTCCCCTCCCACCCCTCGGGGAGCGGTTGCTGGGTGCCACGCCGGAGCGTGTCGTGGTTGGCGACGCCCGTGATCCAGTGGCTCCCGAAGTCGGCGACCTCGCGGACGCGCCACCACTTGCTCGCCCAGAACGTCAACAGTGCGGGCTTGTTGTGCGCGAAGGTGACCGGTGACCACTGGAACGCGTGGGAGTGCTGGTCGATGAGCTCGCGGTACGTCGAGGCCAGTTCCCAGTCGCCGCGGGGCCACGGACGGCCGTCCTCGTAGACCATCCAGGGTCGATACTCGGTCCCGCCGACCGTCTGGGTGACCCGGTCCATCTCGGCGAGGAACGCGTCGTCGTGGTAGTGTTCGTCCACTCCGGGGTCGTAGTACGTGAAGTCCTGCGCGCCGTCGACGCGGATGCCGTCGGCCCCGAAGTCCATCTTCCGGCGCTGCAACTCGAGGACGACGGCCCGGACGACCGGGTGCTGGTAGTCGAGTTCGAGCCCGTACATCCCGGGCCCTTCGACGAACGCGTCGGCGAGCAGTTCGTCGGCCCGGCTCTCGGCGTGCCCGAGCGCGACGTCGAAGACGACCCGGACCGGGTCGGGTAGGTCGTGACACGCCGCGATGAGATCGACCAGTTCGTGCGGGCGGCCGGTCCGGAGAATGGCGGGGTTGGGCGCCGAGAACGCCCGGATGACGACGTCGTACCCCCAGTTTACCTGGTCGGGCTGCTCGACCGCGAGTTCGACCCGTTCGCCGCCGCCCGGGGCCGACCGCTCCCCGGCGACCGACCAGAACTCGTGGTTGTCCGGGTGTTCGGTGACGGGCTCGACGGGCATCAGCTGGACCGCGTCGTAGCCGAGATGGGTCCGGGCTGTAGCGTCGAGGGGGTCGCCGGCGCGCAGTCGCTCGCCGATCCGCTCGTAGCGGCGGGCGAGCGCACCGAGCGACCCGTCGGCCGTCGCGGTCCCCGGGTGGACCTCCAGCATGCTCGTCGCCGGGTCGACCCGCGGGAGGCCGTCGTCCGCGCTCGTCGGGACGGGCTCGTCGTCGGTGCCCAGTCGCTCGAAGTACGACCGGTCGGCCCGCTCCCGGTCGAGGCCGACCCAGTCGACCAGTTCCGCGGGGGCGAACGCGCCGAACGGCACCGAGCGGGCGAGCGGGTCCTGGAGCGTGTGCCACTCGCCGTCCGCCCGGTAGGCGAGCTGGTACAGCGACCCGAACTGCTCGCGCGTTCCGGGGCGCATCCCCTCGACGACGCCCCAGTGGTACTCGCCCTCACGATGGATCGGCACGCGTTCGCGCCGAACCGCGACCGTCTGGCCGTCGCGGTCGTTTTCGAAGACGGTGACCGGTTCGGTCGGCGTCAGGACCTCGAGGTAGACGTCCTCGTGTGGCACCCGCTCGACGAGACCCGGCGTCCAGAAACCGACCTCCGTCAGGCCGTCCTCGTGGTGGGCCCCGAGTCGCGTGACGACCGCTTTCGCCGCCGCGAAGTCGTCGTCGTGCCGCTCGCGGACGTCGCGGTGCCACGCCCGGAGCGACTCCGTGTCGGCTTCCCGCAGTCGGATGTCGTCGGCCATCTGTGAACAACTGCCCCTGTACGTGTATCTCGTTCACATATCTTCCCCTGCGTCAGATGTGTGTGGTGCCCACATCCGGTAGCATCGTACGTCGGAACGAATCGCGACCGCGTGTGGTCCCCCGGCGAACTGCGCGACGGTGTCGGGAGCGTCGGGACCCGGGGCGACTGTGCCGTCGCAGTCGACGGACCGGGGGACCGTCCACGGGGACGGCCATGAGCGGGGGTCGCCGCGGTCGACTGGGCGTGTTCGTCTCGGTCTGCGTCTTCTCGTTTCTGGTGAACTTCGGCCGGGTCGCGTTCGCCCCGCTCGTCGACTTCTTCATCCGCTCGGGGATCAGCCCCGCGACGGCGGGACTGGCGGCGACGGCGGTCTGGGTCGGCAGCGCGCTCCCTCGCCTGCCGACGGGGTATCTCCTGACGTTCGTCAGCCGCCAGCGCGTCCTGCTGGGGATGGGCGTGGCGCTGTCGGCCGCGGCCGCGTTCACGGCGTTCTCGCCGGACATCCGCACCACGACCGTCGGCGCGCTGTTCGTCGGGGTCACCGGCTTCGTCTGGCAGGGCGTGTTCAACTTCTACGTCACCTCTCTGGGTGCGAAGGACATCGCGACCGGGACGGCCAGCACGCTCCTGACCGTGACCTTCGCGGCGGGCGTCCCATCGTTCATCGTCGCCGGCCGCCTCGCCGACCGGTTCTCGTACCTGCCGCTCCTGACGGGGATCCTCGTGGGGGTCGTCGGCTGCCTGCTCGCGCTCACGGCCGTCGAGGGCGTGCTCGCGGTCGCGGCCGTCTCCGTCGGCACCCTCGCCGGCGCGGGTTTCACGTACACCGGCATCTTCCGGGGATACGCCGTCCTCGTCGGCGTACTCGCCGTCGGCATCGCGCTGCTCACGCGTGCCGGCCAGCTCCCCACCGGTGCGTGATACTGTCGGACACAAGTACGTGAACACGCTCGCCGGGAACACGCCGGCGAAACGCCCGTTCCCGGTCGAACGAGCCACCGACGGTGGC
>JAZKRZ010000044.1:0-19697 GCA_036626395.1 Haloarculaceae archaeon | reverse complement strand
CAGATTTCGCCCTATTAACGAGATCGCCATCGGCTTATCTCGGACAATTCACGCGGTCTACGTACAGACTCATCTCGCTCGTTAGCAAACCGGTTCGGGAATTACCTCGGAGCATTCTACAGCCAGTAATAATTACTCGTAGGCTTAACCGAATGCGAATGGTGGCAGCAGTACCGACTTTTCGGCTCAGCCGCTTGCTACTATTCGGCGTGGTGCGACCGAGGGCTGAGCGGCGCAGCTTCCCATCTACCGCATTGCCCCCTTGACCAGTTTCGCCTCCGCCTTCCGGAGGTGCTCGGAGGCGGTCGAGGCTGCACAGCCCAGCGCCTCGGCGAGGTCCTCGTGGGTCGCCGCTCGCGGCCGGTCGTAGTAGCCCAGTGATAATGCCGCCTCGACGGCTTGACGCTGGCGGTCGCTGAGCGCGGCCGGCTCAGGGTCGACATCAAGCCCCGGCTCGCCGACGGCCTCGACGTGGACGGACTCGGGGAGCACCTCGACAAGCCCGCTCACCGTGCCCGTCGTGCCGATTAGTCGCGCGTGGACGGTAGCGTCCCGGTAGACGACCGGGGGGACGACGACCAGCTCCTGCCAGGACAGCACCTCCATCATCTCCCGCATCAGCGGTATCGACGACGGGTCGAGCACGAGAAGCAGGTAGAACCCGCCACCGGCGGCCGGTGCCGTCTCCGCGACCTCGACCTCCGATTGCCCGTCCAAGCGCTGCTTGAGCGCCTCCCTGTCGCCATCGACGTGGAACAGCGCGCTCGCGGCGGCCGGGCCAGCGAACTTGGTTGCCACCGCGCGGGCGGTCTCCACGTACTCCGAGGCCGCCAGCAGCCGGAACACCTCGGGAACCATCTCCATGTCCGGCGACACCCTGGCCCGCAGGTACCTCATGGCCGATCCCTGGGCACGGCTCTTTGTAAGTATCCGGTGTGAGTATAACAGCAAATCGAGGGGATGTGAGCCCAGTCCGGCGGCCGCTTCATAAAACACCCGTGCATCCCCAGCAGAAGCGCTACCCCCCAGCACCGCATACCTGGCGGTATGCCAACGCTCAGAACGCAGGGTCTCCGCCGGGAGTTCGGAGACGTAACTGCACTGGACGGCGTCGACGTTGACATCGACGGCGCCGAGATAATCGGCGTCGCTGGCCCTAACGGCGCCGGCAAAACGACGCTCATCGAGACGTTGCTGGGGCTTCTCGCGCCTACGGAGGGGGTTGTCCGCGTCGACGGCACCGATCCCCTGACGTTCGATGCCGATGACCGTCGACTGCTCGGATACATGCCCCAACACGAGGCGATCTACCGCGACCTCACTACCCGCCAGAACGTCGACTTCTTCGCCCGGCTGTACGGGGTCCACGACCGGAAGCGTGCGGTCGACCGGGCCCTCGAGCTCGTCGACCTCGCTGACCGTGCCGACTCGCGGGTAGCCGACCTCTCCGGCGGAATGATCCGGCGGGCGAGCCTCGCCTGCGCCGTGGTCCAAGACCCCGGGGTCATCTTCCTCGATGAGCCGACCGTCGGGCTGGACCCCCAGCTCCGCGCGACCATGTGGGACGGCTTCCGGCAGCGCCGGGACGACGGCGCGCTGGTGGTAGTGTCGACCCACTACCTCGGCGAGGCACGCCACTGCGACCGCGTCCTGTTCCTGCGGGACGGCAAGGAGCTGGCATTCGACACCCCAGCGGCGTTCCTCGAACGGACGGGGACCGCTGACCTCGATGACGCGTTCCTCGCGCTGCTTTCGGAGGGGGACGACGGCGCAGTCACAGCCGTCGACGGAGGGGTGTCCACATGAACGGTGCCCTGCCGGTCGCCAGGCGCCTGCTGCTGGGTCTGCGGGGTGACCGCCGGACCATGGCGTTCGTAGTCGTCGTGCCGGCGTTCATCATTTGGCTGCTGAGCGAGGTGTTCACCCGCACCGAGCCCGTCGCCCCTATCCTGCTGGGCGTCGTGGTCTTTTTCCTCACCTACCTGCTGACAGCCATCGGATTCCTCCGGGAGCGCACCGCCGGGACGCTCGACCGGGTGCTGGTCGCGCCGGTCTCCCGGAATGGGATCGTGCTGGGGTACGTCATCGGGTTCGGCGTCCTCGCGACCGTCCAGTCGGCGGTGCTGGCTGGGTCGGCCATAGCGTTACTCGACGTCTCCTTTGAGCACGGCCTCGGTCTGTTCCTCGTCGTGGAGCTACTGAGTGCGCTGACCGCGCTGGGCATCGGCATCGTGCTGTCGCTTTTCGCCGACAGCGAGTTCCAGGCGGTCCAGTTCATCCCGATGGTCATTACGCCGCAGGTCGTGCTGGGCGGCACGTTTCTGCCGGTCGGCCAGCTGCCCTGGTACCTGAAGTACCCCGCGCGGGTGATGCCGGTGACCTACATCATCGAGGCGATGCAGTACGTCGTCAACGGTACCGGCGACGCCAGCGAGTTCCGGGTCGCGCTGGCGGCGCTGGCGCTGTTCGGCGTCGCGGCTGTCGCGTTGGCGGGCGTGGTGGTCAGGCGGTCCGGGTAGGGACTCGCGAGCGCGGGCCGAGAGGGGGAAGCCTATTCGGGCTCGATGCCTGCCTTGGCGAGACAGATCATCCATCCGCAGTCGGGCGGTCGCCGTGGTAAACAGTGACAGCAGTCCGTATGAGAGAACGGAGGTCGGTGGGAGAAAAACGGGAACGCGCGGGGAGGGTCAGCGCGTAGACGTCTCGATGCGCGCCTCGCTTACCTTGTGGATGTCCTCGCCCATACCGCTCCCGTCACAGCCCTCGGTCGGACAACGATAGTGCCAGCCGTCCTCCGTCGCGGTCCGCTCGGCGAAGCGCTCGCCACACTCGTCACAGAACAGTTGTCCCTCCGAGCAGGTGTCACGGTGGAGTTCGAGTTCGAGTCGCGTGCCGAACGCTCGCTTGCAGTTGCGACAGACGTGGGTCATGATCCGGGGTTCGTCGTTCTCACATATAGAAACTCCGGAACGTTCACGTCCCGGAACTGGCTCCGCTACGGGAACCGGCCGCGAAACGACCGAACGACGGCGACCCGGTCAGACTGTCATCCGGACGAGAAGGTGCCGGAGAGCCTCCGTGATCGCCTGTATGACCGGTAGGAGGTGGACCCCGTAGTGAAACAGGACCAGTTGCGAGAGGAGGACGAAGCCGGTTGTGGTCCCGGCGGCGACACCGGCGAGCGCGTCGAAGGTGGCAGCCTCGCCAAGTCCCAGCCACATCATCGCGGCCACCGTCGCGGGGACCCCGACCAGAACCGTGGCCTCGTACGCGTAGGCGACGGTCCGGAGTCTCCGGGCGAGATATGCGCCGAGCAGGCGGTGTGTACAGACGGCGTAGACCGCCGCCACGTACAGCGGCGTCAGGTAGCGCATCGTGATCTGGCCCTGGACGGGCAGTCGCGAGACGTAGACCAGCGCCAGCAACACCGAGACAGCGAGGAGGAACCAGTCGGTGGGTGCGGGACGTCCGAGCGTTCGGCGGACCCCCCCGAGGCCCAGCGTGGGGACGCGGCGACGTACCGTCAGCCCGCCGTCGGTCGACGTCGCCTCGCTCTTGGCGGTGTCCGAACCGGAAACTGACCGCGGGGGCAGGAATCGGGAGAGGACGACTCCGACGGGGACCGCGAGTGCGGCCCCCAGCAGCGGCGTCGATTCGAGCATCGAGAGGTTCGAGGCCCGCTGGGTGCTCCCCGGGTCGGTCCCGGCGACAGTACCGACACTCCTGAATACGACGCGATAGGGCCGCCCTGGGTCACCGAGAACCGCGCCGAGTCCGTGCCAGTAGACGCCGAACACCCGCTCGAGCGCGGGCCAGATGGTGCCGGCGGCCGCCTGGAACGGCTCCGACAGTGGGAGCGAGCCCCGCTGGCAGCGTCGCCCGACGTGCCAGCGGTGGTCCCACCTCCAGTCCCGCCGGCACCACCCCCCGTGGCACCGGTGTCAGCCGCCACCGACTCCGCCGCCGGGAGCAGTCGCGGCGGCTGAACCGGGTTCCCGGAGATGAGATAGTCGAGCCGAATCCGTCATCTCCTGGGTGGTCGGGGACCTGTTGTATGACGTTTGCCCCCGGAATTTCAGCAGTGATACTCATACTGTCGGACACAACTGATTGAACGAGTACGTGGCCGCAAGGCGGAAAACAAATTCTACCCCGGTGTCCAATCGACGACCCGGTTAACGGACTTGTGTCCGTCAGTATCAGTCGCGAGACCGACGGGCGGTGTCTTTCCGGAGGCGGGGACTCAGACCGCGAGAGTGGGACTGGAGCGTTCGAGCGGCCGTTTCAGCGCGTCTCGATGTCGTCCTCGTCTTTGATTATGCGGGTCTCGGCCTCGCCGCTCGAGACCTCGTTGACGAGGTCGTAAAACTCGTTTTGCATGCCGGCCGGGAACTGGACGACGCCGACCCACGACCCGTCGGGTTGCCACTCTTCGCGCTCGAGGGTGCCGAACTCGCGGACCTGTGCCTGACCGCTCCCGGCGTAGTCGGGCGGGAGCTGGACAGCGACGGTGACGGTGTCGAACCGGATCGGGATGACGGGTTTGAGCACGTCCAGCGCCTCGTCGATCTGCGCCTCGACGGGTTCCATCGGGTCGACCGAAAAGCCCGCCTCCTCCAGGGCGTTCTCGATGCGCTCGGGGGGGTGGGGGGCGTCGTCCATCTGCGGGTTGACCGCGTTGCGCGTGATGCGGTTGACCAGTTCGTTGTGCTTGCGCTGTTGCATCGCGCGGCGCTGCTCGGCAGTGATCTGGATGTCCCCGCGCTCGATGACCTCCGGGATGACCGCCAGGGGGTCGGTCGTCCCGAAGACCTCTTCGAGCGCGTCCTCGGGCGGGCGGTCACCGCGGTCCGCGTTCTCGAAGACGTCCTCGGCGGCGATGACGTCCTCCAGGTCGCCCTCGAACTCGTCACGTTTTATCGCGAGCGCGGCGTCCGGGTCGACGAGCACCTCGAAGCGCTGCCCGTGGGATTCGAGCCGCGCGGTGACTGCCTCGTCAAGCGATATCATGTGTCGACCTATCCCTGCAGGGATGAAAGGTGTTTCCCGACGCCCCGGGCGAGGATCGTCCCTCGGGCTGGGTTCGAACGGTCGGGAAGCGCCCGGGCTTCGAGTCGGGAGGCGGCCCGCTCCGACGGCACACGTTGCTGACATCGAACGGGGATCGCAGGGCGCGCGTCGTCGCCGTGTCACGGAGCGGTCTCCCGCCTGTAAATTTATACCGCGACCGACCGAACGGACGGGTGATGCGGTCGCTCGAAGTGGAACTGCCAGAGGAGACGGCCGAATCCGTGGCGGCGGAGGCGGATATCCTCGGATTCGACTCGCCGAGTGCGTACGTGCGCTGGGTCGTCAGCCGTCGCTTCGACATCGACGACGGGAGCGAGCTGGCGGCCACGCTCGAAGAGCACGCCGGCCGCGCTCGCGAACCCGACGGGTCCGGTCACGGCGAGACGGCAGGGGGTTCGGACTGTGGTGGCCCGGATGCACCGCCTGATGACGACGCCCCGCCGCCGACTGGCGGGAGACCGCCAGCCGACGACCCGACTGGAGACGCAGGCGCCACGAGCGAGGAGCAGGCGTCTGCGTCACCGAACGACGAACTCGTCGAGCGGGTCGTGGACCGGAGCCTCGACGACGCCGCTGCTGCCCTCTCCAGCGTCGAAGAGAGCCGTATCGACGTTTTCGCCAGGCGAGCACTGACCCAGACGCGCAAACGACTGGGCGAGGACGTCGGGACCGGCATCGACTACGACGCCCGCGAGGGCGCCGAAAACGCTCCGCCGGGCGCAGAGATCACCGACCTCGACGCCATCGAGGTGCCCGGCCACGACGATGGACTGGTCGCACGGCGGCGCGTTGCCGTCGGCGCCGCGCTCGCGTTCCTGAAAGACGCCCAGTCAGCCCGCCGGAGCGACTTCGTCGACGCTCTCTTCGACGACTATCCTGCCGGGTACGAGACGGCCGACAGCTGGTGGCAGTGTATCAAGCGCGGTCTCCGACAGGTCGACCGCGTGAAACCCGCCGACGAAAACAGTCGCATCTGGGGATTCCGGACCACCCCCGGACGGGTCAGGCGGATCTCCTACTCCTGAGAGACGAGCGTCGCCCGTTCCTCCGGAGGGCCCGACTGCATCCGTGGGTCAGAGGCCGGGGAAACAATGATGATCATACCCCTCTAAGATGCGGATGAAACCCTCAGGGCCTTGATCGAGATGAGCACGTCTTCCGACACCGAAAACAGGCTATTCGAGTGGTATTACACGTATATCGGCGAACCGGACCGCGAGGTCGACGTCTACCTGGGGTTCGCCCTCTTTTTCGCGGCGGTCGGTCTCGGCGTCGCCGCCTTCGGCGGGGCGGTCCTCGTGGGGAGCGTCGGCGGCCAGGCGTACGCCCTGCGCGAACTCGCGTTCGTCCTCGGGATGGTGAGTCTCCCGACGGCGCTCGCCGGCATCGTCGTCCTCCTGCCGGTGAACCGACGTGGACTCGTCGGCGCTGGCGCGGGCGCTTTCGTCTGTCTCGCCGCGGTCGTCTGGTTCGTCAGGGTGTACCCGAACCAGTGGTCGACCGGGTCACAGACTTTCAGCGTGGAAGTGTTGTTCGTCTACAGCGTCGGACTGACGGCGCTTCTGGCCTCGACGGGCGCCGCGATGGTCGCCTACCACATCGACCAGACGCGTCCCGGTCCGGCGGACTTCGAACCCGACGAGGAGGGAACGGACGAGGAGCAGTACACGGACGAGGAGATCCGCCGGGACATCGAGGAAAGTCTCGAAGAGGTCGACCTCAACTGGGGCGGTGTCGAGAAGTCCGAGAACACCGCGCTCGACCTCGTCTCCGACGATCCGGAGTTCGACACGTCCGGAATGCAGGTGGAGGTCGAGACGATAAAAAGCGAGACGGGCGTCGACGAACAGGTCGACGGTTTGAAGTCGCTGAAGGGCGGCGACGAGAAGACGGCCCGCTCGGAGAGTACCGTCGACGAGCAAACCGCACAACTCCAGCAACTCAAACAGCGTCGCGAACAGGAACAGGCAGCAACCGAGGAGGGGACGGCCCTCGCCTCTTTCACCGAATGGGTCGCCGGCCTCCTCGGCCGACGCTGACGGACCTCGAACCCTCACACAGGACCCCGAGGAGAGGGTCGGTACTGTCGCTCGTGACTGTCACTTCCCCTGAGAGTAACGAGAATATGATACGTTCGCGTTTCGACATCAAACCTCTCGGCGCGGGCCCACCGCGGGACCGACCATCTCGTCGTAACGCGGTGATCCTCTCGCCAGTATCGTGTTCGCTCGCGGGGGATGCGGTGTGAAATCGTGACAAACCTACCCTTCGACTGTCATACGGTTATCTTTATTACATGACGGGCGAAAAGGCGAACCGAAGAGGACAAACCATGGCAAAAGGACTAGACGTCGGTACGATGAACATAATCTCGGCGACACAGGAAGGTGACGAGACAGTGTTCGTCCAGCAGCGCAACTCGTTCGTCGAGATCGAGTACAGCGACATGGCCGAGCAGATGCTCTCGCGGAGCGAAGTGCTCCACATCCGGAAGGACGACGAGGTGTACGTCCTGGGCGACGACGCGTTGAACTTCGCGAACATCTTCAATCAGGAGACGCGACGTCCGATGTCTCAGGGGATCCTGTCGTCTGACGAGCAGTCGGCGATCCCGATGATGAAACTCATCATCGAACAGGTCGTCGGGTCGCCCGACCGGCCGGACGAGAAGATCTTCTTCTCCTCGCCGGCCGACCCCATCGACTCGGACCTGAGCACGCTCTATCACCAGAAGACGATCCAGTCGTTCCTGGAAGACATGGGCTACGACGCCGAACCGATCAACGAGGGGATGGCCGTCATCTACTCCGACCTGGCGGACAACGACTTCACCGGTCTCGGCCTCAGTTTCGGTGCCGGGATGACCAACGTCTGTCTGGCCTACTATGCGGTCCCCGTGATGAAGTTCTCCGTGGCTCGCGGCGGCGACTGGATCGACGAGCAGGCCGCACAGGCCACCGGCACCCAGGTCGACAAGATGACCTCGATCAAGGAGGACGACTTCGAACTCGACTTCCAGACCGACGTCGGTGGCGAGGCGGGCGCGCTGTCGATCTACTACGAGAACCTGCTCGACTACGTCATCGACAGGATACAGGACGAGGTCGACGAGGAGGACGTCGAGGAGGGGCTGGACGTGCCAGTCGTCGTCACCGGCGGAACGTCGATGCCCCAGGGGTTCAAGAAGCTCTTCGAACGTCACCTCGAGGACGCCGACATCCCGTTCTCGATAAGCGGGGTGCGCCTCGCGGACGAACCGATGTACAGCGTCGCGCGCGGCAGCCTCGTCGCGGCCCGCTCGGACGAGGACCAGTCCGGGAGCACGACCGGCGGGTCCTCGACGTCGGAGTCGGCGGATAGCACGGATGAGGACGCCGTCGGACAGCAGACTGACGACTGATTCATACGGACCGTTGTACCCATTTTCGGCGATGCCGTCGACGGATGGACGAGTCACGGCCCGATGCGTTCACCGTGGTTCGCGACGGCGGTAACGAATTACAACGGTCCGTATCAGTCGTCGGTCGGCTACATCTCGTCGGACAAGTCGGTCTCAGAGGCTGTCACGTCGGCATACTTTTCCTGGAACCGACTGATCGCCTCCTCCCAGCTCTCCCGGTCCGCGCCGTCCGGTTCGTGACGCACCGGGACGTCGACGTATCCGCAGTCCTGACACGACCGAGCGTCGCGACCGTCCAGTTCGTAGACCTCTATCGTCCCCCCACAACGGTCGCAGGACATACCCGAGGCTTCGGGCGGGCAGGTAATGGATGTACCGGAGGGATCGAACCCGGACCCGGCGGCGACCCCGGCGACACCACCGTTCGAGGGGGCGGTTTACTCCTCTGTCTCTTCGTCGTCTTCGCTGGGGAGCAGTCCCCGTTCGTCGAGGTGGGCTTCGACGTCGTCGTCGGACAGCTCGCTGAACTGCTCGTCGTCGACGCTAATGGTCGCCACCCCGATGCCTTCGGGTTCGAGTTCGTCGTTGTTGACCGACGCCAGCGCCTCCAGCGCGAGGCCGACGCCCGCGTCGAGGTCCATCCCGTCCTCGTAGTGGTCCTCGAGGTACTCGCGGATGTCGCCGCGGTCCGACCCAACCGCGAGGGCCTTCCACTCGTAGGGCGTCCCCGAGGGGTCGGTCTCGTAGAGGCGGGGTTCGCCGTCGGCGATGCCGCCGATAATGAGCGCGACGCCGAACGGGCGGGCGCCGCCGACCTGGGTGTACTGCTGGATGTGGTCGGTGACGGCCTTCGTGAGGGTCTCGACGCCGATGGGTTCGCCGTACCGGAGCTGGTTGACCTGGGCCTCGCGGCGCGCGAAGTCGATGAGCTGGCGGGCGTCGGCGACGTGGCCCGCGCTCGCGATGCCGATGTGGTCGTCGGCCTTGTGGATCTTCTCGACGCTGGACCGCTCCATCAGCGGCGAACGGATCCGCTTGTCGACGGCGAGGACGACGCCATCTGCCGTTCGAACACCGATACTCGCTGTACCACGTTTGACCGCCTCGCGGGCGTACTCGACCTGGTAGAGTCGCCCGTCCGGCGAGAAGATCGTGATCCCGCGGTCGTAGGCCTGCTGTTGGGATTGTCCCTGCATAGTTATGATCCGTCGCCAGGGGAGAACGCGGTTCCGGCCCGCACGCCGGCACGGCCGTCCGGACGACGACCGGCCGCTACCCGCTCTCGTAGGCGACCGTTCTCTGCTTTTTGGTTCCGGTCGGCCGCCTATATACTTTTCTTGTCGGAGCGCTCGGCGCTGGTCCAGTCCGGGGGTCTGCGACGTACGTTCGGCCCCGACGAACGCCCGAGTCCGTACCTACAGAAACTTTTCCGTGCAGGCCCGCACGGTTCCGCTGACGCCGGCGACCCGGAGTCCGAGTTCGACCCCGTCGACCGAACCGACGCAGGCGAGCACCGCCCGGGCGCGGTCTGTCTCGCCGCGACGCGTCCGGACGACCGCGTACCCCTCGCCCGCCGAGAACGCAAAATCGACGACCCGGAGGCCGAGTTCGGCGCTCCCGACGTCGCCGACGAGGTTCTGGGCGGCGAACCAGACCTCGCGCTGGAAGGCGCCGCGGGCGAGTTCGGCGTCGCCCCGGCCCTGCAGACGGACGGCGAGATACCGCCAGCGCGGGCGCAGGTGTTTCGGGAGGTGTTTCACACTCGGGAGTCGGGACGGTGGCTCAAAAGCCCACTGAAGCTACACAAGGTACTTGCCCGGCGTGGCCGGGTGTCCGACCATGGATTCGACAGCGCCCTCCCGCCGCCGCTTTCTCCACCAGTTCTGTGGCGGCGTCGGCGTCGGCGCGCTCGTCGGCGCCGCCGGGTGCACCGACGCGAGCGACGACGTAGAACGGGATCGACCCCCAGGAGACGCGGCGACACCGACGCCAGTAGTGACCCGGGTGCCGGATTCGCCGACAGCGACCGACCGGGACCCCGAGGTCCCGCCGGTGGACGGGTCCTGGAGGAGTTTCCGCAGTGACGCGCACAACAGCGGCGCGACCGACGACCCGGGACCGACAGACAGTGGCAAGCGGGTGTGGGAGAGGACGATCACTCCGGGCGAACCGGTGACGGCCCCGGCCGCTGCCGACGGCGCGGTTTTCGTCGTGACAGATTCGGGTGTCGTGCGGGCGCTCTCGGCCGCCGACAGTTCCGTCCGCTGGACGGGGTCTCGTCACGTGAGTCCCGACGTGCCCCCGGCGGTCGCTGGCGACACCGTCGTCGTCGCCGACGGTGGCACACTCGTGGGCCTGCGAACCGACGACGGCCGCGAGCGCTGGACCGTCGCGCTCGAGGGGGCTGTCGTGGGTGTGACCGCCGGAACCGGGTGGGTCGCGGCCGCGACCGAGGGTGGTGTTGCTGCTGTGCGGCTCGCCGACGGAACCCGGGCGTGGCACCACGCTATCGACGGTACTCCGTCCTCGGCACCGGCCGTCGACGAGACCACCGTCGCCGTCGGCCTCGCGACGGGGGACGCGGTCGCCGTCGACGCTGAGTCGGGCGACCGACGCTGGCGAGAGCCGGTCGCCGAGCGGGGTGCGGTCGTCCCTGCGGTGAGTGCCGGACGGGTGTACGCTGTGACCACGGGCGACTCCGGCGACTCGGGGGACGGCCCGGACGTCGTCGCCTTCGACGCGTCTTCCGGGAGCGAGCAGTGGTCGCGCACGATGGACGCGCCCGTCAGCGGCGGGCCGGTCGCGGCGGCGGACGCAGTGTTCGTCGGCACCCTCGATACGAACCGGCAGGCCACGCCGCCAGCGGAGGGTGCCCGGTCCGGAACGCCGACTCCCTACCCGACCGACACGCTGGGATACCGTGTCAGGGTCCTGTCACTCGCACCCGCCGACGGTAGCGAGCGGTGGCGCGAGACGATAGAGGGAACGTACAACTTCACGGCGGGGCCACCGTCGATGCGCCTCACAGTCGCGTCGGGGACACTGCTCGCAGGGATCGGCAGGGCGGTCGTCGCCCACGACCCGGGAAGCGGCGACAGGCGCTGGGAAGCCGCCCTCGACGGCCCCGGGTTCGCCGTGACCGAGGGCGTCGTCACGACCGGGACCGGAGCGGTCAGTCTCGCCGATGGGTCCGACCTGTGGCGGTACGAACCGGGCGACGTCGTCGAGTCGGCCCCCGCAGTCGTCGACAACAGGCTCTACGTCGGGAGTGACGACCACCACGTCTACGCCGTAGCCGCCAACGCCGGGACCGTCGAGTGGCACACGAGGACGGACGGCATCGTCCGCGCCGCGCCGACCGTCGACGAGGACACCGTCTACGTCGGGACCCTCGAGGGGACGGTGTACGCCTTCGACCGCAGCGACGGGTCCGAGCGCTGGACGTTCGACACCGGCGACACCGTCCAGTGGGGGGCGGCGCTCGCCGACGGCGTTCTCTACCCCGGGCTCTTCGACAGTACCGTCCTCGCGCTCGACGCCGACGACGGCGCGGAACTGTGGCGAACGGACCCCGGCAGTCCGTTCGTCACGGCCGCTCCAGCGGTCGGCGACGGCGCCGTGGTGGCCGGGCGCAACGGCGTCCTCAAAGCCTTCGAGACGGCCGACGGGAGCGAACGCTGGAGTCACACATTCGGCGGCAAAGAAGGCCGGGTCCAGTCGGACGCCGCCATCGCCGGAGGACGCGCCTACGTCCACGTCGGGAAGTCGCTCTACGCTTTCGATCTCGCGAGCGGCGATGAAGTCTGGTCCCGTGAGACGGGGCGGTCGAACAGTGCGCCGGCGGTCCGCGACGATGTCGTCTACGCGTCGACCGACGGCGGGGTCTACGCGTTCGACGCCGCGACCGGTTCGGAGGTCTGGCAGGCGCCGATGCCCGAAGGACGCGAGGTCGTCGTCGGCGACGGTGCCGTCTACGCCACCCACTACGACGCGCCCGCGGTCGCACTCGACCCCGCGGACGGGACGGAACTGTGGCAGGCCTCGCGAGGCACGGCGGCGTCGACGCCGGCCGTCGCCGACGACTACCTCTTTTTCGGGACGGCCGACGGCGCGGTTCGAGCGCTCGGACCGCGGTCCTGACCGACGACTACTCCTCGCGTTCGCCGGCGCGTTCGCCGACCAGCACCCCCACCTGGTCGTGGACCCGCTCGACGGCAGTCAGCGCGAACCCGGCGTCGGTGAAAGCGTCGGCGAGTACGCCCGCAGTCGCGGGGTCGTCGACCTCCGGACTGTAGAACGGTTCGCCCGGGTCGGCTTCGCCGAACAGCATCACGTCGCCGAGGACGAACCTGCGGGCTCCGAGGTCGGCGACCACCTCGATGGCCTCCCGCTTTTTTTCGTCCGGGAGGTGGTGCATCGCGAAGTTCGAGGTGACGACGTCGACTGTCCCGTCGCCGGGGCTGTCGTCCCCCGACAGGGCGGGCTCGCGAAAGCGCCCCTGGCCGAAGTCGACGTTTTCGAGACCGCGCTCCGTGGCCTTCTCGCGGGCCCGTTCGAGCATCCCGTCGCTGATGTCCCGACCGACGACGCGCCCGGCGTCCTCGGCGAGTGCGAGCGCGATCGCACCCGTGCCCGTGCCGAGGTCCAGCACCGTATCGTCGGGACGCGGCGCGGCGTGGTCAATGACGAGCGACGCACAGGCGCGGTACTCCTCGGTCTTCGAGTCGTCGTAGGAATCGGCCTTCTCGTCGAACCGCGCGGCGTGGTCCTCGATAGACGGGGTCATACCCGACGTTGCTCGCGGGCGGTGAAGAACCACACGGACGCGTCCCGGCGTCGATACCGGCGGTCGCGGTCACTCGACTTCGGGGCCGGATCCGTCGTCCGCGTCGCCGGGTTCGACCACCCTGACGCCGGGTTCGACGAAGGCGTCGGAGTGGCGGTATCGGTTGCGGCGAGCGAGCGCACCCCATTCGGCGAGTCCCGCTTCGACCGCACCGGTGTCGAGGCCCACGAGGTCGCCCAGCGCAGCGAGCTCACGTGGCGCCCGCAGTCGTAGGCGACTGGGGGCGTCGGCACTGACGACGTACGGCGTGTCGTACTCCGAGAGGAGGTCCCAGAGTTTGCGCAGGTCTTGCAGGGTCCGGACCCGCTCACCCCCGACCGACCGCAGGACCGGTCGCAATGAGAGTTCGACGCGGACACCGTTGCGCGCGGCCGTCTTCGCGAGGACGTGGTTGAAATCGCCGTCGCCGGCCATCGGATGGGCGAGCACGTCGACCGCGGGCTGTTCGACCGCGAACCGATTGAGGGCGTTCGTCCCGCCGTGGACCGCGACGAGCGTCGCGGACTCGCGGTGCGAACCGACGTAACCGCCCGCTCGCGAGGGGTCCTCGGCGCGGACCTCGACGCCGTCGACCACGTCGACGCCGAACCGCTCCGACAGCGCGTCGGCGTCGTACTCGGCGCGCGCGTCGCCGTGATTCCGGACGACGACGCCGCCGAAGCCGTACTCGCTGGCCGTCGCGACCAGTTCCGGGAGGTCCGTCTCGCCGTCGGGAGCGGCGTGGACGGCCGCGTACGGCCGGGAGTCGTCGCAGTCCGAGCGTTCGCGGTCGGGTTCCTGGCGCTCGCGGGCCTGTGGGTGCTCGGGCGTGGTCATCCCAGCGACTCGAACAGTTCGCGGGCGTTCGCGACGGCTTTCTCGTGTTTGGCCGGGTAGGCCTCGACCTTCGAGCGGAAGGTGATGCCGTCGCCCAGTCGCGGTTCGCCGCGGTAAGCCGCCTGCTTGTCCAGCGTCAGGTAGAAGGCACAGTTGTCGTCGACGCGCTCGTCGAGTTCGTCGACGACCGTCCCGATCCCGTCGCAGTCGGCCAGGACCTCGAGGACGTGACGCATCTCGTCGGCGCGCTCGACCCGGGTCGAGAGCACCAGGATGCGGTCGCCGTGGTGGCCCGTCGAGCGGGCGCGCTCTATCTCGACGTCCTCGGGGAGGAAGGTTCGCAGTGCAGTCTCGACCCGCTGGTCGTCCTCGGTGGCGTAACAGAAGGCACGGAGGTCGACGTAGTGCAGCGGGAGCGAGGCCATCTACTCCTCGTCGGTTTCGCCGTCCTCGTCCTCGTCCTCGTCGGGAGCGGCTTCGAGGTTGTCCTCGGGGACGCCGGCTTCCTGTCCGTCCGCGAAGGAGACGGTGTAGTTCTCGTCGCCGAACATCGTCTCGACGACCTGCGAGATCGTGCCCACCTCGCCGTCGTAGTCGCTGTGCTCGTCGTGCAGTACGACGCGGTCGTCCTCTTCGAATGCCATGCGCGAGGGTTCTCGACCGCCGGACAAAAAGGGAGTGATCCGCCCCGAGCGGTCGGTATCGACTCGCAGGCCCCGCGTCGTCGAACCGACGCTCGGACCGCTATCACCCGCAGGCTCATACGGACCGTTGTAATTCGTTACCACTCCCGCACGACTTTGAGCGTCTGTCGGAGAACGTGCCCCAGAAAACCGACCATCGGGACAGCGAAGACCGAGACGTGGACCCACGCGTCGTAGTCGATGCTCGCCGGCTTCGTCGCGAGAAAGAGCCCGTAGAGGACCAGCGAGACGACCGTCCAGAGAACCACGATGACGAGGAACGGGACGCCCTCACGAACGGTCTCGGTGACGTCTGCGCGAAGCGGTCGAGGCATGCAGTCGTCTCCGGGCCGCGCCTCTTAAAACCGGGCGGTCCGGCCGAGTCGGTCGGGGGACACACCGTCGGCTCCCCGAGCCGCTGGCGCGGTCCTCCGGAGAGGTCGAAGACTTATGCCGTCCAGACTCGAACGGCGTGGTATGACCGAAGACCCCACCCGAGCCGCGAGTCCGCCAGAGAGGAGATGCCGTCCGGACCAGGCGGGTCCAGACGAGCCATGACGACCGTCGACGACCTGTGGTTTCTCGCCAGTGAGGCGAGCCAGCAGGCCGAACAGCTCGCCCACCGCCTGCGCGAGCGCCACGAGGGATTTCTCACGTACGACACGACTCGCTACGTCTCGCGGTCGCGCTTTCGCACGGTCTCGGAACGCATCGAACGACAGGGCCTGCCCTTCGGCGCCCACACCATCGCTTACCGGCCGACGGGCGAGGTCCTGCTCGTCGAACAGCCCGGCATCGACGCCTGGGTCCTCCCCGGGGGAATGGTCGACCCCGACGAGACCCTCCGCGAGGGCGCCCGGCGAGAACTCCACGAGGAGAGCGGCGTCGACGTCGACTACGAGGGGCTCGGGGTCCTCGGCGAGGTGACCTTCCGCAGCGACGGCCACGAGACGTGGGGCCTCCTCCCAGTCTTCGAGGGTCGCGCGACGACGACCGAGACCGAAGTCTCGGACCCCGACGGCGAGATAACCGACGCCGCGTGGTTCGAACAGTTCCCGCAGAACACGCGCGACCGGGAGGTACTCCGCGACTGGCGCGAGCGGAAATTCGACGAGTGACTCCCGGGGGTCACTCGGGGCCGAACTGCTCGCCGTCACGGGCGTCGGCACGCATCCGCCTGACCGTCGCGCGGGCGTTGCCGGCGTCGTAGCCAAAGAGGACGCGCTCGCCGTACTCGCCGGCGACTTCGGTCGCGTGGACCAGGTCGTCGACGTCGACGTTTACCGCGTAGAGTTCGACCGAGAACGGCCGGTCGAGTTCGTCCTCGAACCCGCGAGCGAGGACCTCCAGCCAGTACGTCGTCGAGTAGGCCATGTCGTAGAGGGGAACGACGAACTCGTCGACGTATTCGGCGAGGGCGTCCACGTCCAGTCCCGCCCGCTCGTAGATGTGTCCGGGGTAGGGGTCCGGGTAGAGCGTCAGGAAGAGGTCGCCGGGGACGCGCTCGCGAGCCTCGGCGACGAAGTCAGTTATGACGGCGGCGCGCCAGTCGCGCCAGTCGTCGTGGTCGCTCTCGGCGAACTCGCGCTCACAGCGGTCGCAGTGGCAGTACTCCTCGCGGGGGAAGCCGACATCGTCCAGACGGACGTCGGGCCGAACCTCGGCGGCTTCCGCGACGATCTCCAGCAGCCCGTCCCGGTAGCGCTCGTGGGTCGGACAGACGTAGTCCCAGTCGAAGTAAGGGCGCTCGCGCGTCGCCGCCTCACCGGCGTCGCTGACGGGAACGAGGTCCTCCCCACCCTCGCCGCCGATGGCGGCGTTGTCGGCGAAACACGAGACCATGTTGACGCCGTCGGTGACGGGCTCGGCGGCGCGACCGGTGACGTCTTTGACCTCGTAGAAGCCGACGTCGAACTCGGCCCAGTCGAGTTCTTCAGCGTTCCGGGTGACGACGCCGTACATACCGTTTCCTACCCGCGGACGGGCGTAAGTGGTTCGAAAACGAGCGGTCACCCGAAGTGAGTGGCAGGGCTCGGCGCGGTGCGGGCTGTCCGGTTGCGGGCGTACCCGTCGACCCGCTCAGTCGTTCATGACCATCTTCCAGGCGATCGCGACGGCGATGACGAGCACGACCAGGAGGAGTACTTTCTTTGACATCACTGTGAGATTCCCCGCGGAACGACTAAAGGTTTTCCGGTGGGTCGGGGGTAACGGCGGCGGCCAGAACCCGACGCCGGCGCGTGAGGCGGCGGCGACCGGCGCCCGGCCAGACGCCGGTGGCGTCACTCGACGTCGATGTGGTCGGCGAAGTTCGCGCGGACGAGCGTCTCGCAGTACTGACAGCGGATAGCGTCGTCGAGGACGTCGAAGCGCGACTCGACGGGTTCGTCCTCGGCGGTAATGCAGTTGTGGTTCGGACACGAGAGGACCCCGGCGACCTCGTCGGGACGCTCGACGCGGTGTTTCTCGACGACGTCGAACTCCCGGACGATGTTGATAGTCGCTGCGGGGGCGATGAGCGAGAGGACGTCCACCTCGTCCTGGCTCAGCTCGCGGCCCTCGAGCTTGACGATGTCCTTCGTGCCGAGGCGGTCGCTGGGGACGCGCATGCCGACACTTACCGTCTCCCCGCTGTCCGCGTCGATGCCGAGGATGGCGAGGACGTTCAGCGCCTGGCCGGCCGCGATGTGGTCGACCACGGTGCCGTTGCGGATCTTGCTGACGCGCAGTTCCTGGTCGCTCATCGTTCACCTCCCACGAGCAGGTCGAGCAGTGCCATCCGCACGGGGACGCCGTTGTGTGCCTGCCGGAAGTACGACGCGTGGTCGGTCGCGTCGACGTCGTGAGCGATCTCGTCGACCCGGGGTAACGGGTGCATCACCGTGAGGTCGTCGCGCGCGGCCTCGAGCGTCTCGGCGTCGATCTGGTACTCGCCGGCCACTGCGCGGTACTCGCTCTCGTCCGGGAACCGCTCGCGCTGGATGCGCGTCACGTAGAGCGCGTCCAGTTCGGGGAGGACGGCGTCCAGTGACTCGTGTTCCCGGATCGAGGCGCCCTCCTCGTGGAGGTCGTAGCGGACGCTGCGGGGCAGTCGGAGGCTCTCGGGGCTGACGAAGTGCTGGCGGACGTCGAAGTTCGTCAGCGCGTGGGCCAGCGAGTGGACGGTGCGACCGTACTTCAGGTCACCCATGATCCCGATGGTGAGGTCGTCGAGCCCCGCGGACTCGCGGATGGTGTAGAGGTCCAGCAGCGTCTGGGTTGGATGCTGGCCGGCGCCGTCGCCGGCGTTGATGAGCGGCACGTCGACGAACTCGCTGGCCATCTTCGCCGACCCCTCGCTGGGGTGACGGAGCACGAGCGCGTCGGCGTACCCCTCGACCACCCGAACGGTGTCGGCCAGACTCTCGCCTTTCGTGACGCTCGAGGACTCGACAGTGCCCATGTCGACGACGTCACCGCCGAGCCGTTTTATCGCCGCGGTGAAACTCATCTTCGTGCGCGTGCTGGGCTCGAAAAAGCACAGCCCCAGAAGCGCCCCCTCGCGACGGTCGTCCCACGCCGACGGGTCGGCCGCGAAGTCGGCCGCGTGGTCCAGCACCTCCTCGATGTCGGCCCGCGAGAGCTGTTTCGCACTGATGATGTGGTCGTGACGCATTACCGGATCCGCGCCCGCCGCGCTATTGAATCCCCCGACACTCGCTCGCCGGCATACCTCGCGCGTCGGAGAGGCGAACCTTCATACGGGATCGGGCGACCAGCCGGGCCCATGCTCGCGATCGTCGGCGGCAAAGGCGGCTGTGGCAAGACGACGACCGCGCTCGGGGTCGCCCGTGCGCTCGCGGCGGACGGTCGTCGACCGGTCGTCGTCGACGCCGACTGTTCGATGCCGAACCTGCACGCGATGGCCGACACGGACCTGCGACCGGGGCTGTGCACGCTCGCCGACGGGTCGCCGGTCGACGTGGCTCTGCATCCGAGCCGAAAGTATCCCGAACTGGACGTCCTCCCGGCGGGGACGGCGACGGGGCCACCCGACGAGTCCACGCTCGCGCGAGTCGCGCGAGCGAGCGGACCGGTCGTCCTCGACTGTCCGGCCGGCGCGACGGAGGCGGTGACCGCACCGCTACGGGTCGCCGACAGCGCGCTGGTCGTCTCGACGGCGGAACGGGCAAGCCTCGTCGACGCCGCCAAGACGGCGCGCATGGCCAGCGCGCTCGACACGACGCTGGCAGGTTCGGTCCTGACGCGGACCCGCGATGGAATACCCGATACGGCGGAGTTGGCAGCCCTCCGTGCGGAGTGTCAGGTGCTCGCGAGCGTCCCCGAAACCGAGGACGTCCTCTCCAGTCGGGTCGGACGCGCGGCCTACGGGCGTCTCGCGAGTCGCCTGGCCGAGCGGAATATTTAATGTCCTGAACCGAAGATGTCTCTGTACAATGGTCAACCGGCTGCGCACGGGGATCGACGTGCTCGACCGGAAGCTCGGGGGAGGGATACCCGAGGGGAGCCTCGTAGCGCTCTGTGCCCAGCCGGCCAGTCAGGCGGAGCTGTTCCTCTACGAACTGACGGCGACCCGGGGGACGCTGTACCTCTCGCTGGACCGCACCGCCGAGTCGGTCAAGGCGAGCATCGAACAGGCTCCCGCCAACACCGGCGACCCCACGGTCCGGCACATCTCGGGAGAGGCCCCGCTCGACAACGCCGGCAAACTCGTCAGCGCGCTCCCCGAGACGTCGAATCTCATCGTCGACCCCGTCAACGTCCTGGAATCCCAGGAGCCACCCTCCCGGTTCCGGTATTTTTTTAATGATCTGGAGAACAACGTGTTCAACACGAACAGTCTCGGCCTCATGCACTGTCTCGACGGGCGCAGCGTCCCGCC